>JBEEGQ010000018.1:0-19716 GCA_041166945.1 Verrucomicrobiota bacterium | reverse complement strand
TTCGCCCAGACCCGGGCGGTGAGCGGGTTGTCCCGGCTGACAATCGCGCGGGCCAATTCGAGACGGCCGCTGCCGTTGGTGAACGCCTGCGAGTTACGGCCGGCGGCGATCTGGATGAACTGGCGCTTCACGGCTTCGCCGGGGGTGTTCGGGTTGCCGCGCTTGAAAATGTGAGGCTCGGACGGCGTCGCATTGTCCGCGAGCGCCATCGCGCGGGGCGGTGCTCCGGGATGGGTCGCATCCAGTTCGTCCACCTTCCGTTTCAGCGCGCGGATCTTTTGTTGAACGGGCGTGTCCGAGGCCGAGCGCAACTGGTCGCCGCTCAACGCCATGATGGGCGCACCCTTCCCGTAAAGCACCTGGCGCAGCGATTCGCGGTCCTTGTCGGCCAATTTCCCGGCGGAAACAGCATTTGTCCGGGCGATCTGCCATTCCTTGTCCACGTCCGCCAGCAACCGGTTGTAGGTAGCCGCTGCATCCTTCAAAGTCGCCGGCGGGTTGGTCAGAAAAGCCTTCGCGACATCCGGATGCACGGACGGACCAAACTTCGCGATCACCTCCTTCGATTCCGCGGCGAAGTTTGTCGACGGCAGTTTCGCAAACGCGAACCAGGGAACAAAAACAGGGTGAGCGTTCTGTTCCCAATCTTTCAGGGCGTTCCGATAATTGCGGGCCAGCGGAGGCTGCAGTTTGCGCTCCCGATAAAGGCCCTCCTTTTTTTCGTCATCGCCGCGGGTGGCATCCTGAACTGCCAGGAGATAATCGCCCACCTGCGCCCGGGCCTTGGCGCGGACCTCCTCCTCCTTCGTCGCAATGAAATTCTCCAGTTCGTCCTCCCGTTTTTTTCGTTCCGCGAGATAATCCGGATATTCCTTCGGCATGGCGCCACCGAGCAGCGGCAGATCCTTGGGCTCGTGGCTGCTGGCGAATACTCCGTAAAGCCCGTAATAATCCTTCGACGAGATCGGATCGAACTTGTGATCGTGGCAACGGGCGCACGCCACCGTGAGACCCATCGTCCCCCGGCACACCACGTCGATGCGATCGTCGATGATGTCCGACTGGTTGTTGAGAAACCGGCGGCCCAAAGTCAGGAACCCCAGCGCTGCGAGCGCGCGCTTGTCTTCCCCGGCGGGCAGCAAATCCGCCGCGATTTGTTGGATGATAAACTGGTCGTAAGGAAGATCTTCGTTGAAGGCGCGGATGACCCAATCCCGATAGGTGTAGGAGTAGGGATATTTCCGTTCCTCTTCGAACACGTAACCTTTGGTGTCGGAATAGCGCGCCACATCCAGCCAATAACGGCCCCATCGCTCGCCGTAAGCGGGCGACGCGAGAAGCCGATCCACCACCCTCGCGAACGCATCGGGCGACGGGTCCTTTTCGAAGGCCCGGACGTCCTCGAACGTGGGAGGCAGTCCTGTCAAATCGTAGCTCGCCCGCCGGATGAGCGTGCGCGCATCCGCGCGTGCGGCGAGTGAGAGGCCGCGGGCCTCGAGTTTGGCAAGAATGAACCGGTCGATCTCGTTCTGCACCGACTTGTTGTTCTTCACCGCGGGCAAGGCCGGACGCGTCACCGGCTTGAATGCCCAATGCTGTTCGGGCGGGGTCCTGGGTTTGGCGCTGGCGGCACTGGCGTTCCGCGGATCAGGGGCTCCCATCGTGATCCACTGCTCCAGATGCGCTATGTCCGCAGGCGCCAGCTGCCCGCCCGCTTTCGAGGGGGGCATTTGAAGATCGGGATCGAGATATCGAACGGCCTTAATGAGCAGACTCTTGTCGGGAGCGCCGGCCAAAATGGCAGGCCCGGAATCGCCCCCCTTCAAAAGACCCTCCCGCGTGTCGAGCAACAAACCGCCCTTTAACTTTTCAGCCTGCGCGCCGTGGCAATTGTAGCAACGCTCGACGAATAGAGGCCGGATGTTCTTTTCGAAAAACTCGAGCCCCGCGGCATCTGGCTTTGCCGTCGGAACCGCCGCGCGGGCATGCGGCACCAGCGACAACACGAGGCCGGTCAAAAGGGACGAAACACGTAACAGCTTCAGCATGACGAGATAAAAGGACGCCGCCGGCGCGACGATCCTTCAAGCCGAAACTGATGACGCACGGGAGGCTATGGCTTCAACAGGACACGATAAAAGCGCTGAACCTTGTCACCCACGAAATCCTGCGCGCTGCTCGTGCCGTCGCCTGCCACCGTATCGTCGCTCAAATCACTCCAGTCGTCACCGTCCAAATTATCCTTATACTGCACCCGATAAACGGCCCCTGGTGTGGAGAGCCAGGACAAGATCGCGAGGCCATCGTTGACGCGGAGGGTGATGGCGTTGGCGTCGATGGGGATCCCCGGCAACGAAAGCGGAGCAGGCGATGGAGAAGCCGGGGGCTGTCCGACCATCAGATTGGCGAGATCTGCCGGCGTGAGCGCTGTGCTGCAAACAAACACCTCGTCGATGGTGCCTTGAAACCGCTGGCTGTCATCGGACGAAGCCCCGACCGTAAACGGGTTGGAGGTGATCCCAATGCCCGCGGAAGCGGAGCCGCTGGTGAGAGTGCCGGCGATCAGGACTCCATTTGTATAAAGCTTGGGAGCAGTGCCGGGCTTGTGGACGGCAGCGACATGCGTCCATCGGCCGACGGCGAGGACATTGGCGGCGCTCTCGTATTTGTTCTCGTTGCCAGAAGGATTCACCCATCGGTATTGGAGCTTCGAATCCGAGCCCCGCAGCACCCATGTATAATTGGCCGAATCGGAAATGCTGCCCTTGATCATCACGATGCGGTTGCCGCTCACGGTTTCGGGCCGAATCCAGGCCGCCAGGGTGATGGCGCCCGTATGATTGAGCGATGAGGCGCTGCCGCCATTGACACGATCATTTGACCCGTCGAATCGCAACGCCAGCCCAATCTGCCCATTGGTGTGCACCGGACCGTTCACCAGGATCCCGTGGTTCCCGCTGCCGGAGCTGTCGAGGGCGCTCGGGCCGGAGGCTTCATCAAATTTATAATAAACCAGGCAGGCCGGCCGAGTCGTGATGGCCAGGGTAAAATCCTTTTCCCCGGTTTGCGCCGCCGCATCGCGCACCCGAACACGGAACGAATTCGTGCCCGGCGCCGTGGGAGTGCCTGAGATGGTTCCGGTATTGGTGTTCAACACCAACCCCGACGGCAACGTGCCGCTGGCCAGGCTCCAAGTCAGCGGGGCGAGTCCCCCGGTCGCCATCAGCGAGGCGCTGTAGGAATTGCTGACGGTGCCGCCCGGCAAGGGACTGGCCGTGGTGATGATCGGCGGGGGCGGATTTGTGATCGTGAGATTGAAATCCTTTTCGCCCGTTTGGCTCGCGCTGTCGCGGACGCGTGCGCGGAACGCGCGGGTGGTGGCGGTCGTGGGGGTGCCGGAAATCAGGCCGCTGTTCGTGTTGAGGGTCAAGCCGGGTGGCAACGTCCCGCTGACAAGGCTCCATGTGTACCCGGGCGTGCCCCCCGTGGCCATCAGGCTTTGGGAGTAAGCCGCGCCCGCGCGACCGTCCGGCAGCGGACTGCTCGTGACGATGCCGGGAACCGGCGGCGGCGGCGGCGGACCCGGAGGCAGGCCATTGGTCAGATTCTGAATCTGGCCTGCCGTCAGTTTGCTCAGGCAAACAAATACCTCATCGATGGTGCCCTTGAATTCATCGTGGGCGCCGGAGGCGGCGCCGACGGAAAATGGATTGGACGAAGTTCCCACCAGGGCCGTGGCGGACCCGCTCGAAAGGGTGCCTGGCACGGATACGGCATTGATGAACAGCATGGGCAGGCTGCCCGGGAGATGCGCGCAGGCCACATGAGTCCAGCGGCCATTGGTCAATACGACGCTGGAGGATTGAAATACGGATTCGGAACCGCCCGGGCTGATCCATCGATATTGAAGTTTCCCGTTCGAATTGCGCAGACCATAGGCATATTTTTTATCCGATGAATCGCCCTTGATCAGGATGTAACTGGAGTCGCTGATGCTCTCGGGCTTCACCCAGCACGCCACAGTGAAGGCGCCCGTGACGTTGAGCGAATTGGCGTTGGTGGCGCTGACGCGATCATCGGAGCCGTCAAACCGGATCGCGCGCCCTACGACGCCGCTGGTGCGAGTGGGCCCGTTGATCAACCTTCCGAGATTCGTATTGCCGGAACTGTCGAGCGCCGTGAGGCCCGAGAGCTCATCGAATTTCCAGGCGAGCAGACAGACCGGTCCATTGTCCTGAACCTCGAAAGCACCGATGTCCACGGCCGGTCCCACGATTCGCGCGAAAGGCGAGCCGCGCTGGTCGTACGCCAAACCCGCCGCCGGCGGATTTGTTCCCGCGTTGATTGCGGGACTGTTGGTCAGGAGCGCATGGGTGAACGTCGGCCCGCCATTGTTCGCGAGCGGTCCCACCATGGCGCTGGCATTTTGCAGGTCCGTGCTGTCAAAACCGCTGGCGCCGCTGGGATCGCCGATAAGGTTATGTCCGCCCGAGCTGATGACCCCCGAGATATTTGGGCCGGTGGGCGCAGTGTTGTGAGCGACGATCGTATTCACCACGTTGAACGCCGCCAGGGTTTCAACCCCGCCACCCATTCTGCCGCACTGGTTCGAGACGATGGTGCAACTCAGGACATTGAACTGCGCCGAGAAAGCGGAATTGATGGCGCCGCCGTCCCGATCGGCAGAGTTGCCGCTGAAGGTGGTGTTGGCGATGGTGACGGCGCCTGCGCCGATCGACATTGCCCCCCCGTTCTCAGCGCTGTTTGCGTGGAAGGCGCAGTTGCTGACGTTGAGCGAGACACCGGGCGAATCGAACGCGCCGCCATTGGACGCCGCGGAATTGCCGCTGAACTGGCACTCGGTCAAATCCACGATCGGATTCCCCGTGGCACTGATCGCGCCGCCATGAACCACCGTCGCGTGGTTGTTCGTAAACAGGCACGCTACTACGCGCAGATGGGCACCATTGAATTCAATCGCCCCGCCGTCCTCCGCGCGCCCGTCGCGAATCGTCAGGCCGGAGATGTTCACGACGCTGTCCGCGCTGATGTTGAAAATTCGCGACGCGCCGTTGCCGCTGATCGCCAGCCGCGTCACACCCAAGCCCACGATCGACACATCCTTGTTCACGGCCAGATCACCCGTGGTCAGGCCGATCGTCTGCCCCGAAAGCGATGAATGGAAATTAACCGTCCCGTTGGTGCACACGTTGGCGATTGCCCATCGCAGGCAGCCAACGCCGCTGTCATTCGTGTTGAGGACCGTGACGAGCGGGGAGCAGACCGTTATGAGGAAGGAACACGGACTGCTCGTATTCGCTGCGGCATCGGACACCGTGCAATTGACCGTCGTATCCCCCAGTAAAAATGACGCGCCGGATGGCGGCGAACAATTCGTCGACTTGACGCCGCAATTGTCGGTGGCGCCCGCCAGCGTAAAATTCACCACCGCCGACGTCGCGCCGGGAGCAGCCATGACGAAACGATCGATCGGACAACTTGCCGCGGGCGCCTCCGCGTCGCGAACGGTCACCACAAACGAACAGCTGTTGGTATTGCCATCGTCATCCGTGGCCAGGCAACGGACCGTGGTCGAGCCCACCGGGAAGGTGCCTCCGGACGCCGGCGCGCAGACGATCGCCACCATCCCGTCGCAATTGTCGGTCGCGCTGGGATTGAAGGTGACATTGTTGCGGGAACACTGGCCGGGATCGGCAACCGCCACGAAACTCGCCGGGCATGTGATCGTCGGTGCCTCGGTGTCACGCACCACCACCTTGAACGAACAGGAATTGGTGTTCCCACAGCCGTCATCCGCCGTGCAGTTCACCGTGTTGGTGCCCTTCACAAAAACCGAGCGGTTCGTCGGGGCGCACGTCACTGTGACGTTCCCACAAACATCGGTGGCTGTTATTCTGTATGAAACCACTTGGGAACAGGTCATCGACGCGGTGTTGGTGAGGACATCCGCGCAGGAAAGAGAGGGACGCGTGGTGTCCACGACCGTGATGGTTTGCGAACAGATGTTCGTGTTGCCGCAGGCATCCGCGACCGTCCACACCCGGACAAGACTGTAATTGTTCGGGCAGCTTCCGTTGATGCGCATGAAATTGTAACTGACGGCCGGGTTGGGATCGCAGGCATCCGAAGCGGTGACCGCGGCCTCGGCTGGCACCTGATCGCATTCCACCACCACATTGGCCGGGCAATTGGCCAGGACCGGTGGCGTCGTGTCCACGACGGTGATGGTCTGGCTGCACTGCGCGCTGTTCGTGCAGGGATCCGTTGCCTGCCAGGTCCTGGTCGCCGAGAAAGTTCGCCCGCAGGTTTGGTTCGTCACGGTACCCACGACGCGAATGAGGACGTCGGAACCATTGCAGCCATCCGTGGCGCTCGGAGGATCAAAGTTCCAGGGTGTCCCGCATTCGACCGAGCGCGCCGGCGCACAGGTGATTACCGGCGCGGTGGTGTCCACGACGGTGACCGTCTGGCTGCAAGTCGCGACGTTGCCGCTTGCATCGGTGGCATCAAAGACGCGCGTCGCGGCGTATGTTTTTCCACACAACGCATTGGTGGTGGTGCTGACGATTCGCGTCGCGAGCGACACCGCGCAATTGTCCGTGGCTGTGGCATCACCAAAATCCCACGCGACGCCGCATTCGACAGACCGATTGGCTCCGCACGTGATCGTGGGCGGTTCCGTGTCCTTGACGACGACCTGAAACGAGTTGGTGATCGAATTGCCGGAGCTGTCGGTGATGACACAGGTCACGGGCGTCGTCCCGACGGCGAATGCCGATCCCGAAGCCGGGGAACAGCTGGCAGTGGCTCCCGGGCAATTATCGGCAAAATCCGGGAAGGTGGCCTCGCCGGTGCACTGGCCCGGACTGGCGGCCACGACGACCGGCTTGCATTTGCCAAACGTTCCAGCGTTGTAGATGCCTCGCACCTCCGCCGGCGTCAGCGCGCGATTGAATACCTCCACTTCATCGATGCGACCGCGAAAGAAAAAGGAATCGCCCACCACGCCACCGATTGAAAAGGTGGCGTTGTCGTCATCGATATTCCCCTGCGCCGCCGTGACGCCCACAACCGCGCCATTGGCATAAACCGTCATGTTCGTTCCGTCATAAGTCAGAGCCAGGTGCGTCCAGGCGTTGAGCGGGGGGACATAGCCGGTGGACAGGTTCACGTTGTTTCCGCCCGCGCGAATCAGCCCGCGGACGTTATTGTCGTCGAAGATCAGGAAATACGGATTGAGGCCGCTGCGGACTTTCCCAAAATACTCGGCCTTGGTGTTGGCCAGCGGATAAATCCAGCCATCAATGGTGACCTGATCGCCGGAGATGGTCAGGCTAGGTGAGTTGGGAATGGAAACGACATCGTTATCCCCATCAAAATCAAATGCCTGCCCCACCATTCCCTCCGCGTAATGGCCAGGCGCCGTCGCGCCGAGGAACGTGCCGGGATTTCCATCCTGAATGTCCGCCGCGCTGCCGTCACCGGGCCACCAACTGATCATGCCCGAGGGCGGTGTCACGCAGCTTCGCGGCGGTTCGAGATCCAGGACCGTGACAGCAAACGAATTCGTGAACGCATTGCCCGCCGCGTCGGTGGCCACACAGACCACCGGTGTGATGCCCTTGGGAAAAGTGGACTGGGATGCTGGCGAGCAAACGATTTCCCCGCCGGAACAATTATCGCTGAATGCCGGTGCGCCATAACTGACGATCTGCCCGCAAGTGCCGGGGGCGGTGTTGGTCGTCACCGGTTTGCATTTGCCAAAGGCGCCGGCGCCGATGATGGATTGGATTTCGGCCGGGGAAAGAGCGCGGTTGAAAATTTCGATTTCGTCGAGCCGGCCATCGAGGAACGAGCCGCCCTCCGCCTGTCCGATGGTCAGCGGTGCCGAGGCATCGGGAATCGAGTTCGCATCCGTGGCAGGCGTGGGAGCGCCATTTATATAAAATGTATAGCTGTTGCCGCTGCGGGTGACGGCAAGATGATACCATTGGTTCGCCACCGGATTGAACGGGACGGAACCCACATCCACGGCGCCCAAGGTGGGACTGTTGAGATGCAGGATGAGGCGGTTGTTCACAAGCCAGAAAATCCATTTGTTCTGGCTCCCGCTGCCTTCATCATGGGCGAGGAACGCGTTCGCTGAACGGACCGCGTCGAAGTTCACCCAAAGGTCGATGGTAAATGCGCCCGCACCGAAATCCCACGCCGGGCTGTCGGCAACCTCAACAAACTGATCCGAACCATCGAGTTGAAAGGACTGCGCCACTTTTCCCGGGCCAAATCCTGCGCCGTTCATCAGGGTGCCGTTGTGGCCGCCCTGGACATCGGCGGGATTCGCATCGCCCGGCCACCACGCGATCATCCCAACCGGCGGCGTCACGCAACTGCGCGGTGGTTCCGTGTCCCTGACCGTCACTGTAAAAGAACAATTCGTGCTGTTGCCAGACTGGTCTGTCGCCATGCAGACGACCGTGGACGCCGGGCCCACATTGAACAGGCTGCCGGACGGCGGAATGCAGGAAACAACCAACCCCGGACAATTGTCCGATGCCGCTGGCGCGTAGGTCGCGGTTCCCGCGCACAACCCCGGAGAATTGCCAACCGTCATGTTGGCAGGGCACACGAGCGAGGGCGGTTCGGTGTCCCGAACGATCACCGTGAACGAATTGGTGATGCCATTGCCGGACGCATCGGTGATCACGCATGTCACCGGCCCAGTCCCTTTAGGCACCGTGGAGGGCGAGCAGGCCGCTGTTGCGCCCGGACAATTCTCGATGAACAACGGTGCCGTCACCGTGGCAAAGCATTGGCCCGGATCCGTGCTGACGATTCGCGGCCGGCATTTGCCGAAACTGCCCGCCAAGAAGAGTCCCCGGATTTCCGCCGCCGACAATGCCCGGCTGAAAACTTCCACCTCGTCTATCATCCCGCGAAATTGCAGGTCGTTCGCCAATCGCCCCCCAATAACGAACGGGGCGCTGCCGTTGGCGATGTTGCCGGTCTTCGGCTGCGTCGTCGCCACCACACCGTTGGTGTAAATTCGGATCTCAACCCCGTCATACGTCATCGCCACATGCGTCCATGTGTTCAATGGAGGGATCACCCCGGTATGGACAAAGGTTTCCCCCGACGTCGTCGTCCGGATCGAGCCGGCGAGATTTCCGCCCAGGAAATACATCGTGTAATCGTTCACTCCTGATTGCGATCGCCCGAAATAAACGCCATCGAATGAACTCGATGGGTTGATCCAGCCGTCCAGCGTGACGGCAGTCCCTGTCAGCCGAAGGTTCGCGGGCGTGCCGGCGGACAAGGCTTGGGCCCCGGTAAAAACAAACGCCTGTCCGACCATTCCCGGCGCAAAACTCCCGGGTTGAAACACCGACGTCAACGGATTGCCATCCTGGATGTCGCTCAGGTTTCCGTCGCCCGGCCACCAGCTGATCATGCCGGCCGGCGGCGTGGCACAGCTCACCGGGAATTGCGTGTCCTTCACGATGACCCGGAAGTTGCAGATATTGGTGCCGCCGATATTCGTGGCCGTGCAAGTCACGAGGTTCGTGCCGACAGAAAAACGGTACGGCGACGCGATGGCCGTCGCGCCCAGCGTGCAGGTGACCGCTGGCGGCGGATAGCCGGTGGCGGTGACACTGAAGGATACCAGCGCCGAACATTGACCCGGGTCGTTCGCGACGACGATGTCCCCCGGGCAGTTGAGAACAGGAGCGATCGGCTGCGTTTCGACCGCGCCGATGTCGACGGTTCCGTTGATGATTCGTGGGAACCCGCGCTGGTCGGTGGACGATGCGTTGGCATTCATCCCGACGTCGAGCGCGGGACTGCCCAGCGAGGGCGCCTGAGTGAAAGTCGGGCCGCCGTTGTTCTGTAACGGTCCCAACTGGGGATCCTGATTAATGACGCCGCTCCCATTCACGGTTCCGCCGCTGTTCACGATGGACGATTCAATGATGTTGGGGGCGGTGGCCGTCACCGTGGCGCTGGAGGCGCGCCGGTTATTGACCAGATCGGCCGCTGCTGTGGAATCGGCGAGAATACTATTTGTAAGGGCCAGCGATGCATTCGCGGCGATGACACCGGTCACTGCCTCGTGGGCCAGGTTGTAAAAAGCCCCACCCGCTCCGGCTCCGGTCGTTCCGCCGGCGGCGCCGGTGCCGCCCGTTCCGCCCCGGGAAGTGTTATTGGCGAGCGTGCTGTTGTGGAGGATGACGGAGCCGTTGAGGTTGAACACCGCGCCGCCCAGGCCGGATCCACCGCTGCCGCCATTCCCGGTGCCGCCTGCGGGACCTCCAACTCCGCCTTGCGCCAGGTTTCCCGACAGGGTGCTGTTGACCAGCGTCACAGTTCCATTGTGATTGAAGATCGCGCCACCAAGGCCGCCACCGCCACCACCGCCAGCGCCTCCAAATGAAGGGCCGTTCTGGCCGCCGTCGCCGCCGCCAAATCCCCCCAGGCTGTGGGGGCTTCCAGAGAGCCCCGCATTGCCACCACCCCCACCGCCAAAGCCGCCATTCGCTCCGGCTCTCGTCGCGCCGTTCAACACGCCAAAACTCCCGCCCCCACCGCCCCCACCATAATCGCCAGCAACACCATTGCCGCCGCTGACCCCGCCGCCGCCTCCCCCACCGCTGCCGCCCGCTCCTCCTGAAGCTCCCTCCTGGCCGTCCCCATTGAGGCCGCCGCCGCCACCGCCGCGTGTGCTCACGGCACCGCTGCCGCCACCGCCGGCGCCACCCTGGGCGGTGTTCGCCACCAACGTGCTGCGTTCGACGGATAAAATGCCTCTATTATAGATCGCGCCGCCAAAACCGGCGGCGCCTCCGCCTCCCCCTTCGCTGTTGTTGGAATCCGGTCCGCCGCCCCGGCCCCCTTGCGCCACGCCACCGCGCAACGTCAGATCCCGCAACGTCAAATTGCCGGACGACCCAATCCAAAATAATCGCAGCTTCGCCACTGCCGGATCCCGCGACACAGTCACACCATTGCCCTGGATGATGATCGCTTTCGAAATCGAAAGAGCGGACGGGCCCACGGACGAATCGTCCGTCGTGCTCAGGAAAATCGTCGCATTGCTCAGCGCGGCGGCGAAGTTGATCGTCCCTCCGGGACAAATATCCAGGATCGCCTGGCGCAACGAACCCGCCCCGGCGTCGTTCGTATTGTTCACCGTAATCAGCGTTGCGCACGATGAACCCGTGATGGGAAAGTTAAATGGGTTTCTGAATCCGTCGTTGTTCTCGATCGACATCTGCCCGCTGAACGTCCCCCCGCCGGAAGGACTGAATAGGATCTCGAACACATACGTTTCGCCCGTCGCAAGCGAAAAAGGAAATGCGCGCGTGTCCATCCGCGTGAATCCCGCCGGCAAGCTCAAGCCGTAAATCCAAAGGGTACTCTGCGCCGTCGGGGCGTTGCGAACAGCGAAGTCGCGCGTCACCATTCCGCCGGGGACGGTCGATCCGAAATCGACGGCGGCGGCCTGGCCGTCGGTCAATTCCGGGGATGTGTTCGGATCCGCGCCATTGAAAACAGAAATCTGCGGCGTGGTGCCGGCATGGGCCAGGGTCGCTGCCAGTACACTGGCCATCAGTGCGGCTCGCTGGACAAATTTTAGAAACCTCAACCCCGGGGAGGATGCGCGGCGTGGGGCCGATTGATTTGGGACAGGAATGGATCCAAGGAGCTCACCAGACAATGCCATTTTCATAGGCGTGGGGGACTGAGATTTCGTAAGGATGGATCCCTCCATCACAGAGTTGGAACATCCGTGGTGTGTGGGGGGTTTTAGACCAGAAATCGCTCGTTTCGTCAAGCGCCGTCACGATTCCACCGACTCCCTGCATTTCGGCTAGTCCGCTTCCGAAAACCGTTGGCTTGCATTGTCTCCACACTTGCGCCACGCCTGCGGGGCGGGCAACAATAGGGGTCTGGATTCGCCGTCGGACGACTGCGAATCCGCCAAAATGACGCGGCCCTTTTGCATTCGAGCGTGGCATGGAGGAACCCAATTCCTTTGGGCGCTCGCATTCATCGGTTTGGCCCCGTTCGTCGCGTGCGGCGCCTCCTTCACTGCCGCACTCGATCGCAATACGGTGACGGTCGGCGAAAGTGTCACGCTCACCCTCACCTTCGATGGAGCGGCCAATGCGGAAACGCCGCAGCTTCCTCCGCTCCAAAATCTCACCATCGCCGCCACAGGACAGAGCAGCCAGTTCTCCTTCAATAACGGGCAGCAAAGCGCGCAAGTGATCTACACGTATCAGCTCACCGCCGTTCAGCCCGGCGACATCGTTATTCCAGCCATCCAGGGACGGGCTGCCGGGGCGGTGCTCGTCACCCAGCCGCTTCAATTGAAAATTGTGAAGCCCGATGCGGCCGCCGTGGCCGCCACCCAGGCTGCCTACACCAACCTGGCCTTCATCCGGATTGTGGTGCCAAAGAACGAGATTTATTTGGGCGAACCGCTCCCGGTGGAGATGCATCTCTACTGGCAGGACCCCGCCCGCGAAGTCCACGTGCCCCAACTCAAAGCCGATGGATTTGTCGTCGGAACCATGCCGCGACCGGCGCAAACACGGACCCAGATCGGGAACATCGTTTACAACCTGGTCATCTGCCGCCTCACCGTCACGGCTGCCCGCGCCGGAACGCTGACGCTCGGTCCGGCGGAAACGACCTTGACGCTCGTGCTGATGCCTGCGCTGGGACAGCGGCGCCGGGATTTTTTCGGCAACGTGATGGGCCAGGATCATCCCGTCACGATCACGAGCGATACAGTGGCGTTGCGGGTCCTGCCCTTGCCGCGCGAAAATGTGCCGCCTGGATTCAGCGGCGCCATCGGGAGCTATCGCATGAACGCCACAGCGGGTCCGACCAACCTGACGGTCGGGGACCCCATCACGGTGCGGGTTCAGATCAGCGGCAATGGCCCGATCGAAAGCCTCCAACTGCCGCCACAAAACGATTGGCGCGACTTTGCCACGTATCCAGCGACCGCCAAAACGGAAATCAGCGATCCGCTCGGCCTGGCGGGCAGTAAAAATTTCGAGCAGGTGGTCATTCCCCAGAACCACGAAATCAAAGCCCTCCCTTCGTTGCGCTTCACTTATTTCGATCCGCAGGCGAAGGCTTATCGGACGCTTACGAGTCCCTCCTTTCCATTGGCGATTCGTCCCGCGGCAGGGACCGCGCCGCCGACGGGACTGACCAACGCTTTGTCCGGTGCCGCCGCGCCTGCGGCCGATGACATCGTTCATATCCGGCCCCGGCTCGAAAACAGCGGGACCACCACGCCTCTGCTGGCGGTCCAGCCGTGGTTTTTGGGAATCCAGGGGTTGCCCGTGGCGTTCTGGCTTTCGCTCTGGATGTGGCGCCGGCGGGTGGAATCGCTCGCCAGCAATCCTCGTCTCCGCCGCCAGCGCGAAGTCGCCTCCCGCATTCGCACCAGCCTCAAGGAGCTTCATGCGTTCGCGGCCGCCCAACAGTCAGCCGATTTTTTCGCCACCCTTTTCCGGATTCTCCAGGAGCAACTCGGCGAACGGCTGGATCTGCCCGCGTCGGCGATCACCGAAGCGGTGATTGACGAACGATTGCGCCAGCGTGGTTTGCCCGCGGAAGCCGTCGGATCCCTGCATGAACTTTTTCAAACGTGCAACGCCGCGCGCTATTCCCCCACCCATTCGAGCCAGGAACTGTCCGCGTTCATTCCAAAACTGGAATCTGTCCTGCGCGCCCTGCAACAGCTCAAGGCATGATTTTCTTATTCGCGTTTTTGCTCGTCCCATTCATCTTCGCCAGCTGGCCAGCCGGGAGAAAAACCAGGACCCAAACCAAAATCTTTTGTTCCCTTTCGGCGATCCTGCTGTTGTCGATGGCGCCGTGCCGCGCGACAGGTGACGTCGACGCCGGCTTCGACGCCGCCAATAAACTCTATGAACAAGGCAAGTTCACAGAGGCCGCGGCCGCTTATGAAAAAATGCTGCAGGCCGGCGCCAACGCCGAGTCTCTGCATTTTAATCTCGGCAACGCATGGTTCAAGGCGGGCCAGATCGGACGCGCCATCGCCGAGTGGCGCCTGGTGGAGAGGGCCAATCCGCGGGACCCGAACCTCCGATTCAACCTGGAATTTGCCCGCAAACGCGTGCTCGGCACCGATGTGCCGCCGGGCACTTTATGGCAACGGGCGCTCCTCGCTCTCACGCTCAACGAATGGACAGTCCTCGCGTCGGTTCTCATCTGGACCTGGCTCCTGCTGCTCGGCTTGCGCGAATTGAAGCCTTCGCTCCGAAGAACACTCGCGGGTTATACCGTCACCGCGGGCATTTCGGCATTGCTGGTGACGGGCTGCCTCGCCGCCTCAGCCAGCTTCAAGTTTAATTCCCGGCCCGCCGTCGTGATCGTTCCCGAAGCCATCGCCCGCACCGGTCCCCTCGACGAAGCCAAGGTGCTTCATCAACTTCGCGACGGCACTGAAGTCCTGGTCCTGGACGAAAAGGATGTCACGGTCGGGGACAAAAAACAGAGCTGGCTTCAGGTGCGCGACGCGGGACGGCGCACGGGTTGGGTGAAGAGCGATCAACTGTTGCGCATCCCGCGAAAAAGTTAAGGCCGGTTTCGCGGTTGAGTTCGTCAGGCCGGGCGTGAGAGCAATCAGGGCTGGCCCGGCTTTGAGGGCGTGGCCGTGCCGGGCGCGGGCACAAACTTGAGCGAAACACCGTTGATGCAATAGCGCTGATCGGTCGGGGTCTGAAACCCTTCCCCTTTAAACACGTGCCCGAGATGCCCGCCACATTGGGCGCAGAGTACTTCGGTGCGGGTGGCGCCCAGTGATGCATCCACCCGCGTGATCACATTCTTCGCGTTGGCCGGGTCGTAAAACGATGGCCAGCCGCAATGGGAATCGAATTTCTCCTTTGAAGAAAACAGTTCGGCGCCGCACGCCGCGCAGACGTAGGTCCCGCCCCCCTGATTTTTGAACTCCTCATATGCCGGGCCGAATGGCTGTTCGGTGCCCGCCTGGCGCAACACCCGGAATTGTTCAGGGGTCAATTTCTGGCGCCATTCCGCGTCCGTCTTTTGGATCGGAGCAGCGGCAGGGGAATCAGAGGCTTTCATGGAGACAGCAGTTTTGCCGCCCCGCTCGCATCCCGCCAGCACTCCGACAGTGGCGACGACGACCAGCAGGCCCACAACGGCGTTCATTCCAGCAAACTACCCGAAAATCCTCGGGGTCAGTCAATCGTTTTGTACTATTTGAGAAGCCCAGCGCAGCGATCTTCGGCCGCGGCAAGTTCCACCATCCTTGGAAATCTCGAACACCAAGCCGCTTTCGGCATTGCTGCGCCCGCGGACGGGCGCACCCCGTTCGCGACTGCGGGGTTTCGAGCCGGGCGCAGCGTAGCGCCGATTGGCAATCGGCTGTTTCGCGGAGTGGCACTCCGCAAAGGTGCCGAACTGGATTGTGCTCGACGACAAAATCGCATGACTGCCCCTGGTGTGGTAAATCGGACCCCCGCCGGTTGCCAACCGGCGATACAGCCGACTGCCAGTCGGTGCTACGGGGGTCTGGTTAACGGAGGTTTTCTTCCAGGAACTGGAAGGCGTGCTCGCGCTCGTTCGCTGGAAAAAGGTGTCCGCAGTTGGGATGTCTCACCTCCAATTGCGCAGATGCTCCATAAAGGCCGAACACAGGCCACGCCGACTTCGCAATTTCATCGACACTCGTCGATCGAAAATTGGTGTCGCCGAGGGGCGCGCTGATGAGACATGCCCGCGGGGCCAGGGTAGCGACGATCTCCGGAAAGTCGAACGGGATCTCCCGCAACCGGCCGGAATAATTTGTCAGCTCTGGCATGTAACGAAGCTGGCACCAGCCGCGCTCCGGCCGCCAATGAATCGCATCACCGCCGTGATAATCGAGAAACGAATCCAGTCCACAGCTGGAAACAATCACCCGAAGCCGCTCATCAAACGCGGCGGTGAACACGCCGTTATGCCCGCCGAGCGAATGGCCGATGGCTCCGAATCCTTTGTTGGTGCGCACAAAGGGCAATGAGCTGAGGAGGTCGATTCCGCGCATGTTGTCCCAAACACTTTTCAAAGTGCCGCTCTGCCAGCCCAGCGCCCGGATATCCGGCTGGTAATTCGCCAGCAGCGCATAGGGCGGGGCGAGCACGACAAAACCGCGCTTTACCAATTCCACCCCATACTCGTCATCGGGGCTGTTCCCCAGGCCAACGACGACCTTCTGTCCCGCGGCATGCGTTTGGTGCAGCGCCAGGATGGCTGGCAGTTTGGGAATGTTTTTTGCGAAGGCCGTCTTGGGTATGAGCAGATATGCCGGCACACGCGCGCCCGGCTCGGATGCGTAATCCAGGAACCGCCGCACGTAATCCCCACAATCGATCTCCTCAATAACCCTGGGATCCAGCGCACATCGCTTCTCGTTGCCGGGCATCCGGCCCATCACCTGTTGCATGGCCGCGAGGATTTGCATCCGCCGTTTCTGCCAGTCCGCGGGGTTCTTCACCCGATCGACAGCGCCTCCGGGAGTCGCAAACCAAAGGAGGTTAGTCCGAGGAAGCGGGCCGAAAGCAGATGCGAAGGATTCTGCTGCGGAAACATTTGCCGTCGCCCACTCCATGCACAGCAGACAGGTGAAAAAAAGAGAGGGTGTGAAACGAAAAATGAATCGCGCCGCCCAAAAACAACCGCCGCGCTGTTCCGCAAGGCGTGTTCCGAAAGAAATCATGCCGGGACCAACCCCCGTTGAGCGACCGCGCGAAAGAGCCGCAACAAGCCGACGTCGAAGGCGCCGTTCAACGTTTCGTGCACGCCGGTGAGATTCTCGAAACCGCACCGCGCAAACGCGGCAGCCATCGCCCGTTCGTCCTCGGGACGGAAGCATCTGCGAAAATCGACCGCCTCCCCGGCTTCGATGGCGGTGCTGAGATGGCCATAAATCGTTCCGACGACAAAGCCGCGTTGCGCGGCAATTTCTGCGGGGTTCACGCCCTGCTTGAACAGACGAAGGGACTCGATCACCGTCGCGGTCAGCCTCGAGCCGCGCGACGGAGCGGGGGCCGGCGCCGCAAAGGAATCCTCGGCATATATCTGGCGCGGATTGGTGGCAATGAAACTGGCGATCTCGGCCAGGAACAGGTCACCAAACTCGGCGAGCTTTTTGTCGCCGACCCCGCTGATGCGCAGGAACCCCGCGGCGTCGGTCGGGCAATTGCGCGCCATCTGCCGGAGCGCCACGTCGGAAAAGACAATGTAAGGAGGCACGCCGCGTTCATCGGCCAGCCGTTTTCGCAACGTGCGCAACCGGTCGAACAACGCTTCGTCGCAGGCGATCGCCCCGCTGGCGTGCGGGGCGGCCGCTGGTTTTTCCATCGGCCGGGTCAGCGTGATGACCTGGCGTTGTTTCAGCGATGCCAGGCCCGCCGTTGTCATTTCCAGCACATTAAAATGTTCCGCTCGCTGTACGAGATGCCCCATCCGGATCAATTCACGGCCGATCGCGGACCAGGCGGCGCGGGTCTGATCGCTGCCGATGCCATAAGTGGAAAGTTCACGATGCCCCCATTTACGGATCCGTTCGGTGTCCGCGCCAGTGAGCACTTCCACGACGTGCCCCAAGCCGACGCCGAAACCGCTCTTTTCGCGAATTCGATAGACGCATGACAAAAGTTTTTGGGCTGCGAGCGTTCCATCGTAGGTATCGCGCGGCACCAGGCAATTGTCACAGGCCCCGCAGTCAGGCCCGGGAAATTCCTCGCCAAAATAGCGAAGCAACGAGGCGCGGCGGCATCCGGCGTCCTCGGCGTAGTGAACAATTTGCCGGAGTTGTTCCCGGGCGACCTGCTGCTCAGCCGCCGGTTTTTCCTTGATGAACTGCTCGTATTTGACGACGTCGCCGGCACTGAACAGCAGCAGGCATTCGCTGGGCAAACCGTCGCGGCCGGCGCGGCCGGTCTCCTGGTAATAGCCCTCGATGTTTTTCGGAAGGTCATGGTGAATGACGAACCGGACATTGGGTTTGTTGATACCCATGCCGAACGCGATGGTCGCGCAAATGACGTGCACCTCGTCGCGCAGGAACAGCTCCTGATTTTCGTTGCGGACCTTCACCTCGAGGCCGGCGTGATAGGGTCGCGCCTTGACGCCGTCGAGCGTCAATCGTTCGCTGAGCGATTCGGCGCTTTTGCGGCTCTGGCAATAAACGATGCCGCTCTCGCGCGCCCGGGCCTGGATGAACTGGAATGTCTGGTCGTAGCCTTTCGAACGCGACACGACGCGATATGTCAGGTTCGGACGGTTGAAACTGGCGACATAACAGCGCGGCTCCCGCAACTGGAGCTGCGCCACGATGTCCTGCCGGACCCGTCCCGTCGCCGTGGCCGTCAGCGCCATCAAAGGGACATTCGGAAAGAGCGGGCGCAACGTCGCCAGTTGACGGTATTCAGGCCGAAAATCGTGGCCCCACTCGCTGATGCAATGCGCCTCGTCCACCGCGATCAGGTTCACATTCCACCGTTTCAAATCATCCAGGAAACCCGGCAACAACAGCCGCTCCGGCGCGACATAAAGCAGCCGGTACTCGCCGTTGTGGAGGCCGCGCAGACGCGGGCGCGATTCTCCCGATGCCAGGGAGGAATTGAGAAAGGTGGCTGCCACACCACTGGCCTGAAGTGCGTCCACCTGATCTTTCATCAAGGCGATCAGCGGGGAGATGACCACGGTCAAACCGGGACGCACCAGCGCCGGCAGCTGAAAACAGAGCGACTTCCCTCCCCCGGTCGGCAAAAGCGCAAAGACATCCTTATCGGCGAGAGCGTCGCGGATGATCTCTTCCTGCAAGGGCCGGAATGACCCGAAACCAAAATGGCGTTTCAGCGTTTCCAGCAGATGCAGCGGCTCCGTGTTCATGCGACGGCAGATTATTATTCGTACCTTCAAATCAAGGCAACGGGATTTCCAGAAATACGCAGAGCGCGGGTGTGATAAAAAGTGAGTGACTTCGCGCCGACGCGCAGGTGGGCTGCAAGAACGGGCGGGGGCCGCCTGAAGGCGGGACACCGAACGAACCCGACACATCCATTAACGGCTCAAGCGCGGGGAATTCCCGAAAAGTTTTACTCGTGATCCGGGTCTTTTCTGGCTTCATGGCCGGCGTGGAATCCGTGCGCCCGGGCGGCTTTAGATATTTGAGCAAATGAAGATTACGAACATTTCAGCCTACCGCGTGGAGCTGCCGTTGCAGGAGGGCTCCTACAAATGGTCCGGAGGCAAATCGGTCACCACCTTCGACAGCACCGTGGTGCGTGTGGAGACAGACTCGGGCTTGATTGGCCATGGCGAAGTCTGCCCGCTGGGCCCGGCTTATCTGGCTGCCTACGCGGCTGGCGTGCGGGCGGGCTTGCAGGAGCTTGCACCACTTTTGCTGGGCGAAAATCCACTTCAATTGGAACAGCTCAATCACCGGATGGACGCCCTGCTGAAAGGTCATCCCTATGTGAAATCCGCCATCGACATCGCCTGTTGGGATATTCTCGGACAGGCCAGCGGTCTGCCGGTGTGCGTGCTGCTGGGAGGGCGTTATGGCGAGGATTTCGGCCTTTATCGCGCCATCTCCCAGGAATCCCCCGAACGAATGGCGGGACGCGTCGAGGAATA
>JBEEGQ010000017.1:0-14557 GCA_041166945.1 Verrucomicrobiota bacterium | reverse complement strand
CCACAAACTGGACCACCCTGCTGGCCTACACCAACAGCTCGCAGGCTACCCGGACCTTCGTGGATACCAATGCGCGCACTTTTCCACGGCGCTATTATCGGGCGGTGACGTTTTAAGGACGGCGTCGAGCCGCTGGTTTTTTACCGGAAGGAGCATCGTTGATGTGCGCCAGTTCCTGCCAGAGATGCGCGCTCATGCGCATCCCGCGCGCATAGCAATCCAGATTGAATTTTTCGTTCGGGGAATGCGCGTTGTCATCGGGCAACGCCAGTCCCAGCAGCAACGTGTCGGCCCCCAGATGCCGTTTGAAGTCATTCACAATCGGGATCGAGCCCCCTTCGCGCATCAGAATCGGCTCATGACCGAACGCGGTTCGCAACGCGCGCATGGCCCCCTGCGCCTGCAGGCCCGTCGGCGAAACGATGTAAGGTTCCCCACCATGGCCTGCTCGAACCTCCAGGCGCACCGTCGAAGGGCAAAGCGCCTTGAGATGCTTCAAAATCAGTGCGCGGATCCGTTCCGGCTTTTGATCCGGCACAATTCGAAATGTGAGCTTCGCCCGCGCCCACGAGGGAATGATCGTCTTGCTGCCTTCACCCTGATAGCCGCTCGTCAAACCATTGATCTCCACAGTCGGCCGGGCCATCCGTTGTTCATTCGGAAGAAATCCCTTTTCCCCAAACAACGCCGGCACCCCGAGAAATCGGGCGAAGGCTCGATCGTTGTGAGGTAATCGAGCGAGCTGCTGGCGCTCATATTTGGTGAGCGCGCGCACATCATCGTAAAATCCCGGCACCGCCACGCGCCCGCGGCTGTCCCTCAATTGTGCCAGCAACTGGCACAGCGCCATCGCCGGGTTGTTCACGGTGCCGCCGAACAGGCCGGAATGCAGATCGCGCGAAGGCCCGTGCAGCACCACCTCCACCGCCACAATGCCTCGCAACGCGTAGGTCAGCGCGGGAAGTTTCAGGCTCGGGATGCCGTTGTCCGAAATCACCACGCCGTCGCATCGCAGTTCCCGGGCCCGCTTTTTCAGAAAGGCCGACAGGTGGCCGCTGCCCACCTCCTCCTCGCCCTCGATCAGAAACACCAGGTCGCAGGGGAGTTCGGTTCCGGTTTTTAAATAGGCTTCCACTGCGTTGAGATGCGCCAGGTGTTGCCCCTTGTTGTCTGTCGAGCCCCGCGCGAAAAGCGAGCGACCCGAGATCCGCGGTTTGAACGGCGGCGATTTCCAAAGCTCAAAGGGCTCCGGCGGCTGCACATCGTAATGGCCATACACGAGGAAACGCGGACGCGCCGGGCCGGGCCGCGATGGAGTCGTCGCCAGCACGATGGGATTGCCGGGCGTCGGACACAGTTTCGCATCCAACCCGATCCTGCGGCAGTGACGCACCAGCCATTCAGCGCACGCTTTGAGATCCCCCTTGTGTTTGGATTGGGCGGACACACTCGGGAAACGAAGGTACTCGCACAAATTGTCTACGAAACGCTGATCGTTTCCTGCCAGGTAGTTCAGGACGGCTTTCATCGGGCGTCATCTAAGCAGGCCGCGGCGGCCGAAGCCAAGCGCGTCGTGTGGATTGCCTTCCGCAAGCCCGGGGCTCATGCTTCCTGCCACGCGGCCGGCCGCGTCATTATGCGAAATCTCCAGCGCAAACTCTGCGTCGCACGCGGCGAGTTGCCCGCGGAACTCCTTTTCAAAAATGCCCGGCTCGTCAACGTCCTCAGCGGCGAGATTTATCCCTCTGATGTCGCTGTCGACGATGGCCGAGTCGTGGGCCTCGGCGAATACGAGGCGCAGCGGGTGATCGATCTCGAGGGACGTTTCCTCGCGCCCAGCTTTATCGACGGCCATTTTCACGTGGAAAGTTCCATGCTGACGGTGCCCGAATTGTGCCGTGCTGTGGCCCCTCACGGCACAGGGGCAATGGTCATCGACCCGCATGAATACGCGAATGTTCTGGGCCTCGATGTGATTCGTTATGTCCTCGAATCCAGCCGCGATTTGCCCATCGATTTCTTCATCATGCTGCCCAGCTGCGTTCCGGCGACTCCCTTCGAGAGCGCCGGCGCGCGTTTCACGGCGGGGGATTTGCGCCTCATGATTCATGATGAACGAATCGCCGGCATCGCCGAGTTGATGAATTACCCGGGCGTCTTTCTCGGCCTCGAAAGTGAACTGGCCAAAATCGACGCGGGAAAGGGAAAGGTCATCGACGGCCACGCGCCCGGTTTGCGTGGAAAAAATCTGAATGCGTATGTCCTGGCCGGAGTGCGCAGCGATCATGAATCCACCGAACTGGACGAAGCCCGCGAAAAGCTTCGGCTGGGGATGCACCTGCTTTTGCGCGAAGGCAGCACCGAGCGGAATCTCGAACATCTGGTGCCGCTCATCACCCCGGCGTGCGCCGCGAATTGTTCCTTCGCCACCGATGACAAACTTCCCGGCGATCTGGTCCATGAAGGTCACCTGGACCACAGCGTCCGCAAGGCCATCCAACTCGGTGTCCCGCCGGTCACCGCTATCCAAATCGCGACCATTCATCCCGCGCGTCATTATCGCTTGCGCAACTTCGGCGCGGTGGCGCCCCGATATTGGGCGGACTTCGTGGTGTTCGAGGACTTGAACAACCTGCGTGTCCAACAAACCTGGAAGCGCGGGATTTTAATCGCCGAAAATGGACGGTTTCTTGCCCCGTTGCCTCCCGTGGCGCCGCAACCCCGCAGCACCATGAATCTTCGTTATTCTCCCCGGCAAATCAGCGTTCCCGCCAACGGCGCCGCGCGGATCAAGGTGATCGATCTTGTGCCAGGCCAGATCGTAACCAAAAAAGCGCTTCTCCCGCCAAAGGTGATCGAAGGACATATCGTCGCCGATCCTGCCCGCGACATTCTCAAGCTCGTCGTCATCGAGCGCCATCAGGCGACGGGGAATGTGGGTGTGGGTTTTGTCCGCGGCTTCAAGCTGCACGACGGCGCACTCGGGTCCACGGTGGCCCACGACGCCCACAACGTGGTTGTGGTTGGAGCGAATGACGGTGATATCCTTGCTGCCGTGGCCGCGCTTGTCCAGATGCAGGGCGGGTTGGTGGCGGTCAAGGATGCAGAAGTTCAGGCCCGCCTGGCCTTGCCAATCGCGGGTCTGGTTTCAGATCAACCCTTGGAAACAGTGATGGCCGCCATCGACGAACTGAATCTGGCTGCGCGCGCCTTGGGTTGCGAATTGCCGGCCCCGTTCATGTCCCTTTCGTTTGTGAGCCTGTCGCCCATCCCCGAACTCAAACTCACCGACCAGGGCCTCATCGACGCCGTAAAAATGGAACTCACCGACCTCGCCGAATAACCCACGGGGTCAGTCCCACGTATTGTACTATGTAATTCGCCTCTCGGGATGGAATAAAATCTGGATTGGAGTGGACATAACGTGGGACTGACCCCGTGCGGGGTGTTTTGCTTCTCTAGGGACAAGGGTTTTATTAGGTTCGCTGGTACCGATGAAAGTTGCTGACGCTGTTCCGTCGACACAACGCCGCTCGCTTTTCAGCCGGGTGCCGGAAGCGGGTTTGTTCATCGTGATTGTCGTTTTGGGAGCGGTGCTCACGGTTTTTGGCGGCTCCGTCAACCGGCCCAAACTCGAAACGGGGCCTGACGGCCAACGGCAGCGGGTTTTTATCGTTCGAAGTGACGGCGACCGGGTGCCGGTGCTGGAGAGGGTAAATAAGTTTCTCAATGCCCAGAATCTTACCCAGCTTGCCAAGGACACCAGTTTTACAGCGATCATGGCGGTGGGGGCCACGTTCATCATCATCGCTGGCGGCATCGATTTGTCGGTGGGGGCCATCTACGCGCTGGCGTCGGTGATGGGCGCGATTGTGTTTCGAAAGTATGGACCCGAGGGTGAGCACGCGGGTTCCCCATGGATGGGGGTATGGCTCGGCATGGGCGCATGTGCCGGGGTGGCCGCGTTGTGTGGGGCGGTGAATGGCGGGATGGTCACTTTGCTGAGGGTGCATCCGTTTATCATCACACTCGGCACGATGGCGGTGTTTCGGGGGATCGCCTACATCAAGTCGGCTGGCCAATCGATCGCCGGATTTCCGGCGGCGTTTCGGGACCTGGTGATTTGGCAGACGCCTGGCGGCCTGAGCCTTGTGCCATTGGGAGTGATGATGCTTGTGGCGCTGGCGGGCGGCCTTTATCTCTCGCGGCTGGCGCAGGGCCGGCGCATCTACGCCGTGGGCGGCAACGAACTGGCCAGCCGGTACAGCGGGATCCGGGTGGAAGCGGTCAAACTGAGCGTGTTTATTTTTTCCGGCCTGACCGCCGGCATTGCAGCGCTGTTGAACCTGGGTTATTACGGCGCGGCATCGTCGGGGGACGGGCAGGGTTACGAGTTGAATGTCATCGCGGCGGCGGTGGTCGGCGGAGCAAGTTTGTCCGGCGGAAAAGGCTCGGCACTGGGCGCTTTGCTCGGGGCGCTGATCATCCAGATGATCAACAGCGGCATCGTCATCCTGGGCATCGATCAGAATTATTCTCAAATCATCACCGGCGTCGTGGTCATCGGCGCTGTGTTGCTGGACCAATTGAACAACTGGATGGCGCGACGTCGTCTCACTCACGCCATCTGATCCATCATTCATCGCATGAAAATTCTTCTGTTTGCGGCCACTGTCTCGTTGCTGGCGCCCGGGATTGCCAGCGCTGCGCAAAAAACCTATACCCTGGGCGTGGTCGCCAAGTCCCAGGGAAATCCCGTCTTCCAAGCCGCCCGGGTGGGCGCCGAAGCGGCGGCGCGCGCTCTCGGCGAGAAGCACCAGCTGACGATCAAGATTGACTGGCGCACGCCCAACGAGGAGGACGCCCAAAAACAGGCGCAGGCCATCGAACAACTCGTCCTCGCTGGCGCGGATGGCATCGCCGTCAGTTGTTCGGACGCCAACAAGTTGACCGATGCGATCGATGGCGCGGTGAAGAACGGGGTGCCGGTGGCGACATTCGACAGCGACGCGCCCGCGTCCAAACGATTTGTCTGTTACGCGGTGGACGATGAGCAATGTGGCGAGCGGGTGATGGAGGAACTGGCGAAGGTGATGGGCGGCAAAGGGGTGGTCGCGATCCTGGCTGGAAATCCGAATGCGCCCAATCTGCAAAAGCGCGTGGCCGGCGCCAAAAAAGCAGCCGCAAAACATGCGGGCCTGACGATCCGCGACACTTATTACCACAAGGAGACGCCCCAGGATGCAGCCGCAAAAGTCGAGCAGGTCATGCAGGCGAATCCTGACATCGGCGGCTGGGCGATGATCGGCGGTTGGCCGCTCTTCACGGATAACGCCCTGAAATGGCCCGCCGGCTCGGTGAAATGCGTCAGTGTGGATGCATTGCCCCAGGAACTGGCGTATCTCCGCAGCGGCCATGTTCAAATCCTGCTCGCTCAACAATGTTACGAGTGGGGCTACCGTTCGGTCGAACATCTCATCAACAAGATTCACTTCAAAAAAAATCCCGCGTCCGTCAAGGACGTCAGCGAACTGATCCCCGTGACGAAGGAAAACGTGGATGCCTTCGCCAAGAACTGGGAGAAATGGCTCCCCAAGTGAGCGCCTGCGCGCATGCCATTTCTTAGTTTTAATTCCATCACGAAACGGTTTCCCGGAGTTCTTGCCCTGGATGGGGTCAGCTTTGATGTGGAGGCGGGCAGCTGCCACGCGTTGATGGGCGAGAACGGCGCGGGCAAAAGCACCTTGGGAAAAATCCTGGCCGGCGTTTACACCGCCGACTCTGGCGAAATGTGCCTGGAGGGCCGGATGATTCATCCCGGGACGCCCCTGGCGGCGCGAGCCCTTGGGATCACGATGGTCCACCAGGAGTTGGCGTTCTGTCCGAACCTGACCGTGGCGGAAAATCTTTGCCTGGGCGCGCTGCCTTCACGCCTGGGCTGGGTGGATCGGAGTCGAATGCGCAGTCGCGCGCAGGAATTGCTCGGCGCGATTGAAGCGGATATGGATGTGGACCAGCCGATCAGCCGCCTGACCACCGGTCAGGAACAGCTCGTGCAGATCGCCGCGGCTCTGGGAGTCAACGCGCGCGTCATTGTCATGGATGAGCCGACGAGTTCGCTCTCCGCTGGCGAGAGCGAGCATCTGTTTCGATTGCTGGCCCAATTGAAGCAGCGGGGCATCACGGTCCTGTATGTATCGCATCGCATGGAGGAGATCTTCCGGTTGTGTGACACGGTGACCGTGCTGCGGGATGGACGTCATGTCGCCACGGAGGATCGGTCGCAAACGGATCGGGAGCGGGTGATCCACCAGATGGTTGGCCGCGAAGTGGTCGCGGTCACGCCGCGCCACCTCGAACGCGTTCAGGGCGATGAATTGTTGCGCGTGGAAAATCTTTCCTCGCCCGGCCGGTTTGCGGGCGTCAGTTTTGGCCTGCGAGCGGGCGAAATCGTTGGGTTCGCGGGTTTGGTCGGCGCGGGGCGCACCGAGATAGCACAGGCGATTTTCGGGGTGGACCCGCGGGCAACCGGCAGGATTTTTATTCATGGAAAACCACTTCCATTGGGCGACATCCACGCCGCGCTGGCTGCGGGGATTGGATTATTACCGGAGGACCGCAAGCGGCAGGGCCTGGTGTTAGGGATGAACTGTCGCGAGAACGGCTCGCTCGCGTCCTTGGGACGCCTGACGCGGTTCGGATTTGTGCGGCATCGGGCGGAAGAGGCGTTGGTGCGCGGTTTTGCAGACCGCTTGCGGGTCCGGACTCCCTCGCTCGAGACGCAAATCGCGAGCTTGAGCGGCGGTAATCAACAAAAGATCGCCCTGGCCAAATGGCTGGCGCGCCAGTGCGATGTATTGATTGTGGATGAACCCACGCGCGGTGTGGATGTGGGTGCGAAGGCCGAGATCCACGCGCTGCTGGATGAGCTGGCCTGTGAAGGGTTGGGAATTATTTTGATCTCGTCGGAGCTTCCGGAGGTGATGAATTTAAGCCGGCGAATCCTGGTGATCCGCGACGGTTCGGTCGCTGGCGAACTGCCGCGCGCCGGGATTTCGCAAGCGGCCTTGATGCGTTTAATGGCGGGGGTCCGTCCCGTCTCCGCCGCCGGCGAAGGCAACGTCGGGCAGGACATCGCTTCGACGGAGCGGCCATAAAAATCAGGGGGCGTCGCCGGAAGCGGGAAGCGGTTCGAGCCCGAGAAGATACCGGCCGGGGAGCAAGCTTCCGAATGAGGCGGACTGGGTATGCTGTTTGCGATGACTGCGTGTCTGCTTGATGACCGCGGCGCCGAGTCCTGGTTCCCGGGCGAGCAGGACCAATGGGGAGACGGCGCACGGGCTGAACAGGTGAATGTCGATCTTGCGGGGGGCCGCCGCCTCGACCCATGCGGTGCCTGGAGGAAGCGGGCTGAGGGGCGGTTTTTCGCCGGGCTGAATGGACAGGCGCCATCCATTGGTGCCCGTGAAGGCGGTGATCAGTTCGACCTCCCCCTTGGAACGCGCGCCCGCTGGCCCGGGCCGCCACTGGACGACGCCGCCGGCGAATGCTGCGGGGTGGGCGACCCACGCCGTGAGCCTCCGTTTTAGAACGGCCTGTGTGGCATGTTTGGTGGCGGTGATCAGGGCTTCGCGGAGCACGCTGCGATGATCGACAGGGCGGGCGGGACGCGAACCGAAGTCGTCGAGGACTGTGCGAAGGAGTTGATATTTCTGGAGCTGTTGGGCGCATCGAGGGCACGCCGCGACATGCGCGTCGACGGCGAGATCGCGCTCCTTGGGAACGCGGGCATTGCAGTAATTACCCAGTTCCTCCGCGGTGGGGTGAGGGGATTTCTTCCCAAGCATCCCGGGGAGTGTGCAAAAGCCGTGGCATGAGGCGAGTTTTTTTTCATTCCTGGCCGTTGATGCGCCGTTCGTTCAGCCACCGGAGCCAGGCGCGATTCAAAGGCCGCCCGGGAGTGTCGGCTTGCTCCTGGATGTGCAGTTGCACCTTGGTGCACCAGTGGCCGACATCGGCGGCCCTGGCGTGGGGTCCAGGACGCTTGAGGTAATCTGCGACGCGTGTCCATCCCGCGCGAAGCTCCAGGACGGAGCGCAAAGTTTTTCGCACGCGGGCGGTGGTGGCGAAGCGCCCTACCTTTCGCGCGAGCAACAACTCGAAGCGGTCGAAAAACTCGCGCACTGTGATGTCCGGCAGCGACGTGATTTCCAAAAAGCTGGCGAAGTTAAAGCTATTCAATTCGTACAAAGTTCGTTTCCCGTACCAACCGACCATTTTCGATGGGTCTCCGAGAAGAAACCGGCAGTAAAAGAAAGCGATGATTTCGTGGGGAAACGATTTGCCGTCGAGCAACACTTCGAGGAGGGCGACCTTTAGATAATTCGGGGTGGAAGGTTCGATGAACGGGGCCTCAAAGAGCGTGTCATCGATTCCGATGTCTTCGCCGATGGCGACATCATTGTCCGTCCGCCGTGTATGACGGCGATAGATGTCGAGAGCGACGTTCTTCAGGTCGCCGAGACTCCAGTCGGGGCCTGTTTCGTGACGCATATGGATGCCGAGCCAGGCGAGGTGGGCGATTTCCTCCGCCGAGGGGCCGCGCTTTCGGACATAGCGGCGGAGGAGGGAAACGAGGTCTTTATAATTCTTGATCCACTCGCTGGCGAATTGGGGATCGTCGATTTGGGCTTTTTTCATGGCGAGCTCGATGAGCGCATGGTTGGCGATGAGCCATGCCCGCATATCGTGTTCCTCGTTCGTGGTGAAAAAGGCGCTCAACGCGTAATTGCCCTGCGGCAGGCCTTTGCCGTCGCGGACGATATCGCGCGGGGGGACGAAGTTGAGAACGTGGCGCAGCGGTTGGAAGACGTAGCTGATGAGAGGTGGCGGAAAGTGACGCTCGGTGACGAGTTGGCGTTCCAACTGCTTCTCGATTTTTTTGAGGGAGACCTGGCGGAAATCTTTTGCGAAATCCGGCGGGGAACGGCCGAGGATCCGAATGGCGAGACTCGTCAGGGCCCGTTCAGGTACGTTGAAGAGAACCCGGAGGAACCGGAGTTCTGAAAGGCCCGGGATGCTTCCCGGGGTCATGAAGTGGCGGAAGGAATTCGGGTCGAAAGGCAGCATGGAAGGAGAGGCGGATGGTCGTCCTGAACCCGGACCGGATGAGCGGCCAGGAATGGATGATCGGGGGCCCGGTGAAGGACCTTTTTTCAGCCTGTTCGTCGGGAGGGGCAACGGGGGTACGCAGTGCGACGAGGAGCCTCTGAACCAAAGCCCACCCTTCGGCAACCCATTCCGACATTTTGTTGAAGCAACGCATGACCGGCGCGACGGAGCTCAGAATTGAACTGTTAATACAGTTCATTTCCTGAATTACAAAAAATTCTCACTGTTGTCGAGAAATAATTGAATGACCCATTTACAAAGGTGGTTTCCTCCAAAATTCCGTTGCCAGCACAGGTTGAAACAGTAAAGTCCGCGTTCCCGCCGCGACCCGGCCGGGCAACCCAATTTCACATGAAAACCCACGACATCGCAGTCATTGGCGGCGACGGCACAGGCCCCGAGGTCACCCGTGAAGCGCTCAAAGTTTGCGAAACCGCCGCCAAAAAATTTGGATTCGGACTCAACTGGCATCACTACAATCTCGGGGGTGAGCGTTACCTGAAAACGGGCGAAATCCTTCCTGACAGCGTTGTGACCGAGTTGCGCAAGTTCAAGGCGATCTACCTTGGCGCGGTTGGCCACCCCCAGGTCCAGCCCGGCATTCTCGAGAAGGGAATTCTTCTGCGCCTCCGTTTCGAGCTCGAGCAATATATCAACCTGAGGCCGGTGAAATTATTCCGCACCCAGGATTGTCCAATCAAGGACAAGGGTCCCGAGGACGTCGATTTTATCGTGGTGCGCGAAAACAATGAAGGCCTCTACGCGGGCGCGGGAGGCAACCTGTTCAAGGGCACTCCCCACGAAGTCGCGATCCAGGAATCGATCAACACTCGCCGCGGGGTCGATCGATGTTTGAAGTACGCCTTTGACCTTGCCCAAAAACGGCGCGGAGCCAAGCCGTGGAAAGGGCTCAAGACCGAGGACACCCAGAAAGGCAAGACCGCCCAATTGACACTTTGCGGCAAGACCAATGTGCTCACTTACGCCTTCGACCTCTGGTTTCGCGCGTTCCAGGAAATGGCCCCGCGCTACGCGTCGGTGAAACATGACTACGCGCACGTTGATGCGATTTGCATGTGGTTTGTGAAAAATCCGGAATGGTTTGATGTGATTGTTACTGACAATATGTTTGGTGACATCATCACGGACCTCGCTGCGATGATCCAGGGAGGACTCGGAGTGGCGGCGGGGGGTAACATCAACCCCGAGGGAACCAGCATGTTCGAACCCATGGGCGGGAGTGCTCCCAAGTACACGGGACAAAACGTCATCAACCCGCTGGCCGCCATCAACGCCGGAGGGATGATGCTCGATTTTCTCGGAGAATCCGAAGCCGCCGCCGCCATCGACCGCGCCGCAATCCAGATCATCAACACGAAAATTCAATCGCTGGCGGCTGGCAAAATGGGGTATGGAACGACCCAGGTAGGCGATCTCGTCGCTGCGGCGGTGGCTTAAGCAGGTGCCCGTTTGCAGGATTTCAGTTCGCGGGATCTTTGTCGTGGGGAATCAACCATTGGCACGGCAACCCTTGCGATTCGGGTTCGGCGGCGATTTGCATCTCGAATTCCAGTTGCCAGCCACAAAAAAAAGCATTTAGGTTGGATACTGGCATGAGTGAAAACACTGACGCGCTGCAGACCCGGCACAACCGGGCGAGCGAACTATGCGCCCAGGGAAAATTTGCGGAGGCCGAAGCGGATCTCCGGGAGATAGTGGACTTGCGGGAGCGAATGTCGGGGCCTTACGATGCTGAAATGCTCGACAGCCGAAACAGTCTCGCCCGCGCCTTCATGGCACAGGCCAAATATGGCGAGGCGGAGGCGCAATACTGGACGGTGCTCAATGCCCGCGAGCGCGTGTTGGGTTCCGAGCATGCTGACACCCTCCTGTCGCTTTATAGCCTCGCCCTTTGTCTGATACGTCAAGGCAAGCTGGGCGACGCGAAGGAATTTGCATGGCGGGCCATGGTGGGCCGCCGCAAAATCCTGGGCGCCGGCCATCCGGAAACGCTGAATTCCGAGCACCTTTACAATTGGCTCTCGGCGAAACTCTGAAGTAACCCCTTCCGTCTCCTCCATTTCAGGAATGGAGGCTCAGGGTGCCCGAAGTTCCGGAGAGGAGGAGCGTTCCCCGCACAATCCGCGTTTGCAATCACCCTCCGTTTCTGCGAGTTTCCCCGGTCAACCCTCGTGCTTTCCGCCAGTGGCTTTGCGCCGCGGCATTGTACGACAACACGAATCGACCGGACAATCTCGGACAGTCACTAATAAAGATTATGAAGTTTAACGGAATCAAAGGTGTGTGGTTGTTGTTGTTGCTGGCCTCGATTGCCAGTGGCGGGGCCGCGACCGTCAGCCTGATTGACACCAACGCGGCTTGGAAGTGGCGAAGGGGTAACAGCGAAGCTTCTCTGCCCAACACTGGGTCATGGCGAAACGTCGGTTTCGCCGACACTGAGTTTGTCGAAGCGCCGGCGCCGTTTTTTTACGATACCTCGGCTGGCGGCGACACTTCGACTCTCGCCGGCGGAACGCGCATCCCCGACATGATTAACGCGTATTCGACCATTTTCATGCGAAAAACCTTCGTCCTCACCAATCCGGCGGCCATTACACTGCTCCGCCTGGGTTCGAGAAGTGATGACGGATATGTCGCGTGGATCAACGGCGTCGAGGTCAAGCGCTACAATGTTCCGGCAGGGACGGTGGCCTACAACAGTGTGGCGGGCCCGGCCGTGCCGGAACCGCTGCCCTTCCTCATCACCAATCTGGACAGCACCGCGATGCTGATGCTCGGGACGAACGTCCTCGCTGTGCAGGCTTTTAATTCGGCGCTCACCAGCACCGATTTGGATATCGATGTTTCGCTCGAAGCTGTCGTCGATGATGTCCCTCCTGCTGTCGCGTTCCAATTGCCCTTTGCCGGATCCACGATCCCATCCTTGACGCAGATTGAAGTGGATTTCACCGAGTCGGTGACCGGCGTGGACGCCGCGGATCTTTTGATCAACGGAAACCCCGCCACCAACATGAGCGTGCTGAGCGCGACGGCCTATTTGTTCCGATTTCCACAGCCGCCGGTGGGCTCCGTGTCAGTCGCTTTTGCGTCGGGTCATGGAATTAAGGACACGGCGCCGGCCCCGAATTCCTTTGCGGGCGCCAGTTGGAGTTACACGCTGGACACCAACGTGGTCGTTTCTGAGAACGTCCGGCTCAATGAGGTCATGGCGGCGAATGTCAGCGGGCTGCGGGATGAAAACAACGAGCAGCAGGATTGGGTGGAAATCTCCAATCTCGGGACGAACCTGGTGAGCCTGGCCGGCTGGTCGTTGAGCGACAGCGCGGGCACTCCCGACAAATGGGTGTTTCCGTCGGTGACCATTCCGCCGAGCGGATTCCTCGTGGTGTTTTGTTCGGGGAAGGATCGCAAGCCGACGACGCCCGGCACCAAGCTGCACACGAATTTTAAACTGAGTCCCGATGGCGAGTTCATCGGACTTTACAACGCCGCGTCGCCGCGCCACTTGATTTCCGCCTTCGCGCCCTATCCCAACCAGCGCCGGGATTATTCGTACGGTTACGATGCGTCGGGACAGTTGAAATATTTCACGACCCCGTCCCCGGGCGCGGTCAATCCCGCGAGCAGCATCACCGGCATCGTTGCCGACACCAAGTTCAACCACGATCGCGGATTTTATACGAACGGCTTTTCCCTGTCGATCACCTGCGCGACACCGGGGGTGACCATTCGCTACACGCGCGACGGAACGCCTCCGACCACGGCCGCGGGCACCGTCTATTCGACTCCGTTTCAGGTGACGAACACTTCAGTCGTCCGCGCCCTGGCTTACAAATCCGGGATGCTGGATTCGGATGTGGACTGCCAGACATATATTTTTCTTGATGACGTCATTCGGCAGCCTGACGAGACCCCGCCCGGCCCGTTGTGGCCTGCGCAAAAAAAAGCGACCGGTTCGGGGCAGGTGATCGATTACGGAATGGACCCGCAGGTGGTGACCAATCCGCAATGGGCGGGGACGATCAAAGCCGACCTGATGTCGATACCCACATTTTCCATCGTGATGGATCTGGCCGGGCTCTTCAATACTTCGACGGGCATTTATGTGAATCCGAGCGGGGATACCATCGCGTGGGAACGGCCCTGTTCGCTGGAATTGATCAATCCCAACGATGACCCGGATTTTCAGATCAATTGCGGCATTCGAATGCGCGGCGGGTTCAGTCGAAGCGCGGACAACCCGAAGCATGCTTTCCGCATGTTTTTTCGGCAGGAATATGGCGCGTCAAAATTGAAGTTCCCGATGTTCGGCCCAACTGGCGCGACGAGCTTTGACAAGTTCGACATACGCACCATGCAGAACTATTCCTGGGCCTTTCAAAATGATGCGCGAATGATTTGTCTGCGCGACGTGATGAGCCGGGATGCCCAACTCACCATGAACGGTCTCGGAACACGCGGGAAATTCTATCACCTCTACCTCAACGGCGTTTACTGGGGTCTTTACAACACCGAGGAACGGCCCGAGGCGGCTTTCGCGGAAAGTTACATCGGCGGAAACGCAGACGACTATGACGTCATCAAGCAACTCGATGGGTATATCAGCGGGGCCACGGATGGAAACGAAGCCGCTTGGTATCGGTTGTGGAGCATGGCGACCAACGGTTTCGCCAATGATGCCGATTATTTCAAGGTCCAGGGACTGAATGTGGATGGCACCGTGAACACCAATTTTGAAAACCTCGTGGATGTCCCCAACATGATCGATTACATGCTCGTCATTTTGTATGGCGGCAACCTCGACGCGCCGATCTCCAACTTTCTGGGGAATGATTCTCCGAACAACTGGTACGGATTCCGGGATCGCACCGGCAAGCACGGCGGGTTCCGTTTCTTTGCGCACGATTCCGAGCATACCCTCCTGGATGTCAATGCCGACCGGACGGGCATCGTGGATCTGTCGTCCACCGGCGGGGCCTACGGTGTCATCAACTCGGATTGGACGTGCGGAAATCCCATCACGCAATCGGGGGGAGCCTCGGCAGCCCAGCAACGGTCCACGCCCCAATACCTTTGGTTCCGCATGATCCAAAATCCCGAGTTCCGAATCCTCGTAGCGGACCGCGTCCAAAAACATTGTTTTAATGGAGGGGCGCTTTCGACGGCCGGCATGCGGTCGGCGTTCCTGAGCCGCAGCAATGAAATTCAAAGGGCCGTCGTGGCGGAGTCGGCGCGCTGGGGCGATGCCAAGACCACGACGCCTTACACGCGGGATACGTGGGTGGGCGCCATGAACACGGTCATGGGCTTTATCAACGGCCGCACGGCGGTTCTCGTGAGCCAATTGCAGGCCGACGGGCTCTAT
>JBEEGQ010000016.1:0-17642 GCA_041166945.1 Verrucomicrobiota bacterium | reverse complement strand
AAATCCACTGGTCTCGATCCGCGCCTGCCGATAGGCTCCGGGAATTGAAGACAGGAAAGCCCTGCCGCCCCGCGCGTCCCGAACCCCGCCGCCATGCTGTTTAACTCGGGTGCCTTCCTCCAATTCTTCGCCGCATTCCTGCTGCTCTACTGGCTGGCGCGCGACAGTCTCCGCTGCCGAAACCGGCTCATCGTCGCTGCCAGCTATTTTTTTTACGGCTGGTGGAATTGGAAATTTCTCGGCCTGCTCTTTTTCTCCAGCTCATTCGACTTCGCAGTTGGAATTGGCCTCGAACGACTTTCCGTCCCTTCGCATCGCAAGCTGTTGCTCGCCTCCAGCGTGACGATGAATCTCCTCATACTCGGATTCTTCAAGTATTACGGTTTTTTCGTCGAGTCACTGGCCGCGTTGCTGCCGGCGATCGGGCTGCCATTTCAAACCGCAACGCTGCATATCATCCTGCCGGTGGGTCTCTCGTTCTACACGTTCCAGTCAATGAGCTATGCCATCGACGTGTACCGGGGAGACATCCGCGCCACGCGGCATTTCGTGAGCTTCCTCGCCTTTGTCTCGTTCTTTCCTCACATGGTCGCAGGCCCGATACAGCGGGCGTCCAATCTGTTGGTTCAGTTCGAGCGCACATTGATCATCACCCGTTCGATGTTGGTGGAAGGTGTCTGGCTGATGATTTGGGGCATGTTCAAAAAGGTGGTCCTCGCCGACAGCTTCGCGCCTCTCGTTGAAATGGTTTACCACGATGCGCCACCGGGCGCGGCAGCGGTCGTCTGGGGCACGGTGGCATTTGGACTCCAGATATATTGCGATTTTTCGGGTTACTCCGATATCGCGCGCGGCACCGCCCGGGTGCTCGGGTTTGACATCATGTGGAATTTTAACCTGCCATACGCCGCGGCCAGCTTGCGCGAATTCTGGCGGCGATGGCACATCAGCCTCTCCACATGGCTGCGCGATTATCTTTATGTCAGCCTCGGCGGGAATCGTCGCGGATCGGCACGCACGGCGGTCAACGTCTTCGTCACCATGCTGCTGGGCGGCCTCTGGCACGGGGCGTCCTGGAATTTTCTTCTCTGGGGCGCGTGGCACGGCATGGCGCTGGTCATCGAACGCGCGTTCGCCGGCGATTCAAAAAGCGGCGCTTCAACATCCAGGATCGCTGGCTGCGCCCGGTGGATCCTCACCATGCTGGTGGTGTTTTATGGCTGGTTATTGTTCCGGGCCGGCTCGTGGCATCAGGTGGTGGCAATGACCCATGCGCTGGGCGATCCGGTCGCGCCGGACTGGCTGGGCGATTTCGTGTTGTACCTCAGCGTTTTTGCCGCTCCGCTGCTGGCGATGGAATTCTGGCAGTATCGAACGAAAAACCTTCTGGCTCCTCTGACCTTGCGCGGTTGGAACCTCGCGGCGCTTCAAGGCGTGTTGCTTGTCGCCATCGCCATCTTTTGGACCCGCGGCAAATCGCCTTTCATTTATTTTCAATTTTAAATTCCGAGTATGAAAAGCCACCAGGCAGAGTTTGAACTTGGCGATCTATGGCGGGTCATCGCGAGGCCCCTCCTGTTCGTGGTTGCATTCGCAGGCATCGTGCATTGCGGCGCCCGGATGCGATGGCTCCCGTCGCCCCGTCCCGCCCTCGACGCCGATCGGGCCGTCATCGTGCATCAGGTCGATTCCAGCCGCGTTCGCAGTGAGGCGGACGTCGTGTTGTTTGGCGACTCATCGTGCCTGATGGATCTGGACGCGCGTCGGATGGGATTGGCCCTGGGCCGGCGAACATTGAACCTCGGGCTGAACAGCTACTTCGATTTGGCGGCACCCACACGGATGTTGCAGGAATTCACAGCGGCAAATCCCGGTCGCCCGCGTGTCGTGGTTTTGTTGATGCATCCCGAGGCGCTGCGACGATCCGGTTCCGAGCCCTATCCACTCGCTGTGTTCACCCATTACCTAACAGGGACCGATCCCAAAGAAGTTCATGCCCCAGCGGTTCAACTCAGGGACTGGAGCGGAACGGAATTGATCAGGACACGCTTAATCGCCCGCGTTCTACCCTGGCCACTCGATGGAAATTTCGGGCGCTTTTACGGCTTCACCACCGGTCTCGAGCGTTTCATGTCGGCACATGATGGGAGCGCGCTGGATCCGGGCGCCGAGCCCGCCCGGGGCGACGCGGATTATCGGCTTTCACCCATGCTGGAAAATTTGAGCGCCGATTTCCGCGCTGCCGTGCTGAGCGGAACAACTTTGCTCGTCGGCATCACGCCGGTGCCCGCGAAGTTTGCCGGGCCGAAATATCCGGCGACGCGGGATCGGATGTTGCAACAATGGGGCGGCTGGCTGGGAGCAGATCGGCTGCTGGAAGATTTACCCGCCGCGTTGCCCGATGAGCTTTTTACGGGCGTCACCCATCTCAAACCTTCTGCCGTGCCGGATTTCAGCGACCGGCTTGTGAAGGAGTTGCGGCAGCATCTTCCGTGATCAAGCGGCGTCGCCTCGGCGGGCGCGGTTTGACGAACCAGAAGCTGGCGAGGACCGTCGTGAAAAATGTCACGTAAATAATCGTAAAGGTCGATCGCGACGCTTCGAAAAACATCAGGCGATGCACCCAATACTGCACAAAGGAACCGCCGTAGAATTCGCCGCCTCCCGCGAGGCGCCGCAATTTGTCCTCCCAGGTTGTGAGGGGACAGACCATGCCGCCCACCGATTCGGCCACCACGATCCCGATGGCGAGCACGTGGGCGAGGCGAAACCAGAAGTGTCGGACCCAGGACCAGCGGAGAAGGCCTCCCACCCAGATGGCAATGAGACCAAGGAGCACAAACAAAACGAAGGCGAAGTGCACCACCAGCACCAGGTCCGCGAGCAGATCGTAGAATGACAAACTTCCCGTCATGACGCGCTCCCCGCCGGCTCTGACACTGTGGCCAATTCCCGCGCCGTTCTCAGCCGCAACTGGCCGCATGCGGCGTCGATGTCATGTCCTTTCTCGCGCCGGAGCGTTGCGGTGACCCCCAGGCTCTCCAGCGCCGCCAGGAACGATTCCTGTGCAGCCTCCGTTGGCCGTTTCCAGGGCAGCCCGCTGACGGCATTGTAGGGGATGAGATTCACCTTGGCATGAAGGCGCGTCGCGAGCGTCGCGAGAGGCTGTGTTTCGGAAAGCTCATCGTTGACTCCCGCGATCAGGATGTACTCGAAGGTGATCATCCGATCCTTTTGGCGCTGGTATTCTTCGCAGGCGGCGGTGAGCTCGGCCAGCGGGTATTTGCGGTTCACGGGCATGAGACGGTTGCGCACCGGGTCGGTCGCGCCATGGAGCGAGATCGCCAGACGAAACTGCAACGGTTCGAGGGCCAGCTTGCGAATCTGCGGCGCGAGTCCGCTGGTGGAGATGGTTATTTTGCGCGCGCCGATGCCGCCGCCCCACGGCGCATTGAGTATCCTGAGCGCCTTGAGGAGGTTGTCGTAATTCGCCAGGGGTTCGCCCATGCCCATAATGACAAGATTATTGACGAGACGCATTTCCGATTTCGAGCCGCGCGCTTCGGGCTCCGCAGCGATGGGCGAGCCCGTTTCCGACGCTTGCACCTCGGGCTTTTCCAGCGGCGATCCCTCCCGGGCATGCCAGCGCTCGGTCGCGAGGACCTGTTCCACAATTTCCTCGACGCTGAGATTCCGCTTCCAGCCATCGAGTCCGCTCGCGCAGAATTTGCAGCCGTAAGCGCAACCGACCTGTGTGCTGACGCACAGCGTGTGGCGGTCGCTGGCTTCACCGTAGAGCGCGGGGTTGGCGGGGATCAGGACGCTCTCGATCAGCGCGCCATCGGAAAGTTTCCACAGGAATTTTTGCGTGCTGTCGACGGCGCCCTGCTTGCGGACCAGCTCCAGTGTATTGAGCGTAAATTGCTGGGCGAGTTTTTCACGGAGCGCTTTGGGAAGGTTCGTCATCTCGTCCCATCCGGTGACCCGCCGCGGATAAAGCCACTGGAGAGTTTGTTCGACGCGATAGGCCGGCAGGTTCCATTCCTGGAAGCGGGCCGCAAGTTCCTCGCGGGTGACGGATTTGATGTCGGGCAGCACAACGAGGAGCATAGGGTGCCCGCAACCGCAAACCAAGTTGCAATCCGTTTCTTCTGAGGGGCAGGGACGGCCCGTCCCTGCTCCATGGGAAGCCAAGGTTGTCGCGGGGACGAGCCGTCCCCGCCCCGAACAGATGCAGCCCTGTCCGCGCTTCGTGTCCACCGTTTAGGGTGTTTGTCACACAACTGGCGGCCGCTTCCCGACTTCCCGTCGTCCGGACAATTTGGTATCAGGCGCGGATGCATTACCCGCCCCGCCTGTCCCTGGCGCACCTCCCGACTCCCATTCACAAACTGCCGCGACTCTCGGCTGAAACCGGGCACGAGCTTTATATTTGGCGCGATGATTTGACGGGATTCGTGGAGTCTGGAAATAAAGCGCGCAAGCTCGAATTTCTGCTCGCTCACGCGCTGGAATCCGGCGCCACGCGCATCGTTACATCGGGCGGCATCCAGTCCAATCACACCCGCGCGGCGTCGTTTCTGGCGCGGCGGGTGGGATTGAAGGTGGCGCTGGCCATTCGGGAGCCGAAAACCGGGCGGGATCCCCTGGCGCCGCCGGGCGGGAATTTGTTGCTCAACCGGATTGCGGGAGCGGATCTCCATTTTTTTTCCTACGCCGAATACGAGGCCAAAGGAGGCCTTCACGCGCCGTTCCTCGAACAAGTCGCCCAGCACTACCGTCGCGCCGGAGAAAAAACCTATATCATTGCTGAAGGAGGCAGCATGCCGCGCGGCTGTTTCGGATACATCCGGGCTGTGGAAGAGATGCTGGCGACCTGGCGGCAGGGCGGCGCCGGAACGGATTGTCCTGACGCACTGTTTTTTGCGGACGGCTCTGGAGGAACGCACGCCGGGCTCCATCTGGGATTCGAGTTGCACGGGCTCGATCCGCGCCGGCTTTTTGCGGTGAACATTTGCGATTCAGCGGCGCATTTCCAGGAGCGGGTGGGTCGCCTGGTGGAGCAGACAGCGCGTGAATTTCAACTCCCATCCCACGACCGCACCCTGCAGGTCTTCGACGGCCATGTCGGGGCGGGTTACGGGATGGCCAGCGACGATGACTTTCGATTTTATCTGAAGGTGGCCCGGGAGGAGGGCGTGCTTCTCGATCCGACGTACACGGGCAAAGCATTCCGAGGCATGCTGGCCGAGTTGCGCCAGGCGCCCGCGCGATTTGGCAGGAAGATCCTGTTTTTGCATTCGGGCGGAACCTTTCTGACCTTCAATTATCAGGACCAATACGCCCGCCTCTCCTAAACCAAGGGGTCAGTTCCTAGTAATGTAGTTATTGCATAGTGAAGGTGCTTTTGTTAGGAAATGGGGCATGGCCAGAAAGTTAAGGATTCAATATGCAGGCGCTGTTTATCATGTGATGAGCCGCGGCAATCGACGCGAGCCGATTTTCAAAGACGACTCTGACCGCATTCGTTTTCTCGCAACACTCGGCGAGGCTTGCGCCAAAACCGGCTGGCTGGTGCACGCGTATTGTCTCATGAAGAATCATTTTCATCTCGCGCTTGAGACTCCCGAGCCCAATTTGGTTATGGGTATGAAATGGTTGCTGGGCACCTACACCTCGCGATTCAACCGCAAGTATGAGCTGTCCGGTCACCTGTTCAGCGGCCGTTACAAGGCGCTCACGATTGACGCCAGCGGTGATGGGTACCTGCGAACGGCCTGCGATTACGTGCATCTGAATCCTCAGCGGGCTAAACTGTTGAGGACTGACGAGCCCCTGAGGGCGTACCGGTGGACCAGTTATCTCGAATATCTGAAGCCCCCGGAAAAGCGGCCGGCTTGGATCTGCGTTCAGCGATTGCTGGGAGAACTTTCCATCCCCAAGGACTCACTCGCGGGACGTCGGCAGTTTGAGCGCCGCATGGAAGCGCGACGTTGTGAAGAGGATCCGGAAGCATGGAAGGAAATGCGCCGGGGTTGGTGTCTTGGGGACGATGTTTTTCGCAAGGAATTGCTGGCGCAGATGCGCGAGCGAGTCGGCGATAACCATTTTGGGCCGGAGCGCCGGGAGAGTGCGGAAGTTAGAGCTGAGCGCATGGTGCGTGAGGGACTGCGGCTTGCGGGTCTGAAGGAGCAAGACTTGCTCGTGATGCCAAAAGCGGCTGCTAAGAAATTGGAGTTGGCGGTCCAACTCCGGAGAGCGACGACAATGTCGTTGAAGTGGATCGCCTCCCGTCTGCGCATGGGAGCCTGGACCTATTTGAATAGTGTACTCTATCAGCACCGCCGCAGCATCGGTCAGAACACAAAACTACAAAAGTAGCATTCACCCTCGCACTCGCGAGTCACGTTCGTATCATCCAGTTGGGTTCAATAACTACATTACTAGGAACTGACCCCTTTCTTTGGGCCAGTCGCTACACTAGCAAGTGGCATTAGTGGATCCATTTTGGAATCCAATAACTACATAACTAGGAACTGACCCCCTCGGGGTGTTGTGGTTGGAATTTCCGTTGGTGCACTTTGGGGGAGTGGCTGGCAGGCTGGCGGCACCTTTATGAAACTGATTATCGTTCTCGTTACCATCACCGGCCTCAGCCTGGACGCGACTTATGGCCAGGAATCGAAAACCGCCCCCTCTCGGAAGGCCCGTTCGGCCGCTCTGGATCAGACCAACACGGCTGCGGCGGCGGCTTCTCCGGAGCAGTTGGAGGCGAAATTTAAAAGCACTCTGAACAAGGCGACCCTGGTCGGGCGCTGGTGCTCGGTGCAAAACGACAAGCTCGGCGCGGACAAGGAGGACAAATACACAATCCTGGGTGTCAACAAAGTGGGCGGTGATGTGTGGCTCATCAACGCGCGCATTCAGTATGGCGGGAAGGACATCACCGCGCCGATCCCCGTCAAAGTGAAGTGGGCGGGCGATACCGCGGTGATTATCGTCGATGAAGTGGGGGTTTCGAACAGCGGCAGTTATTCAGCGCGCCTGTTGATCTACAAGAACACTTATGCGGGTTCCTGGAGCGGCGGCGATCACGGCGGTTTGATGAACGGCATCATCACCCACGAGAAGGAGTAAATCCGCCAATCGCTGCCGCCGGTTTGAGGTTCAAGGGAGCTCGACGACGCGCAGGAATCGATGCGGGAACGCGCCCAGATTGGTGGCGGTGAGCGTCGCGCCGGTTCCCGTGGCCACGTTGGTCGCGAGGTTGGACCACGTACCTGAAAGCAGGTCTGCCGTGCCTTGAAGATAGTTGATCCGGCCCGCGATCGTGTTGGTGACGTTCAGCCGAAAACTGTTGGTGAGCCAGCGAGGGGTGGAAACGGATATCGTCTTGAACAAATCCCCGAGATTGGAAGCGTAGGCGGCATCTGCGAGGTAGGGACGAACGCCGAAGATGTCCTGGAATGTGCGGAGGGCTGAACTGTGGTTATAATAGGTCGCATTGTGATATCCGGGAGCCTTGATGCGCGCGGATAGAACCATCATGCCAATGGGGCCTTCGCCATCCGAAGAGCCTTCGTCGAAGATGATGAACAGCGCTGCGCCATTGGCGTAAGCTGCCGAGGCGAGGATTTTGGGCACCTCCCGGGCCAGCCAGTTGTCGCCTTGAACCCTGGTGCTGGGGCTTCCAGGAGAGAGATCGTGCATGTCGTTCGTGACATTTGGGGTGATGAAACAAAATCTAGGGACCGTGTTGTTGGTGAGATCGCGGGCCAGTTCGGTGTAGGGACGGACATGGTTGGTGCAATAATTGAGATTATTCCGCACCGAATCGAAGAACACGAACGGGTTGTGGCGCACACCATACTGGCCGCTGTCTACATCGGGAACCACGGTCCCGCTGATATCCTCCTGATAGGTTTTCCAGGAGATGCCCGCGGCGTCGAGTTGGTAAAAAATGGCGCTGGTGGAGCTTTGATGATTGACGCTGGGCGGACTGTCATCGCGAATGTTGAAATTGGTGCCGGCGATCAGCCACAGGTAATTGGGTTCGCTGGGATGATTCCCGCGCGGCGAGCGATAACCGTCGCAGTAGGCGGATTGAGGCAGCAGAGTGTTATTGATGTAGGGGCAAAAGGAGCTGCCCAGAATTGTGTTCCAGTCGTGATTCTCCATCAGGATGACGAAGACGGTTTTGATGCCATTGATGCTCGCGGGCGCGAGGTTGGGAGTGCGAGGGGGAAGGTTGGTGCGGCCGGCATAGACAGCAGTTTTTTGAAGGCGAAATCCGCAGATGCCATAGCCTTTGGTTCCATTCGAAACGCCGCCCGGAACGACTCCAGTATATTGGCGACTGGTGATGGCGAAGGTGCCGCCCGCCGCTGGACGGATATGTTCCCACCAGGCCATTTGACCCTGGATGTTGTTGCCGGTGTTGATGGCCACCTGGCCGGATGTGAGCGCCGGCACCTGGGCGGTCGTGAGGGTCCCGGGAGTATGCCGGGGGGTAAACGATGCCGCCCCGGTGATTTCAAACACCGACCATCGATCCGTGTAAAGCTTGTTGCCGCGCATGGCTGTGCCTTGAAAATTGTATTCGGAGTTGGGATCCAGCCCGCTGAAAGTGTAGGTGACAAAATCCGCGGCGGTATCGATCTCAAGACCGGGATTCAGGGTGCCGGAAAAGTCGACGAAGCCATCGAAAACCACCGACGCCGGTGTGCCGTGATCGGGGACGGCTTGAACCCCGCCAGCGACCACTCCCGCGCTGGTGACCGTCACTGTCACGCCGACCGCCGCACCGGTCACCGTGTCGCGCAGGCCCACCGAACCGGAAGTTCCTGTAATGGTAGTATTGGGATGGGTGCCCGTCCCTGCGGCAAATTCGTTGAAAGCGACAAATTGCGCCAGGGCCGGAAGGCATAGGGCCGTCCACAAAATCGTGGCGAGGACGAAAACTCGGGAAACCATGCCGGCACTATAGCATGAGAAGGGGGCTGTGAAAATGACCCTCAAATGACTATGGCGTCATCCAAACTGATGGCCCCGCTCGGTGTCCCGCCTTCAGCCGGTCCTTCGCCTCGGTCTTTTCAATCCGGCCCGGTCCGCCTGAAGGCGGGACACCGAGCGCCACCACCCTCGCCGGAACGACTGGGGGGCGGGGCAGGCTCGGGTAATTATTTGGACAGGTAATATTTGAGCGCGTATTCCTGGACCATCCGCCAGGTGCAATAATTGGGCACCAGCGTCATCATGGCGCGCCGGATCCGCTGGATCCATTTGCGGGGAATCCCGTTGGCGTCGCGATCGTAGAACTCGGGGATGACTTCGCCCGTGAGCGCCTCGTAAAGGTTCTCGCTGTCCAGTCGGTCCTGTTCCTCGACATCCGGCGGGTGGGAATCATCGCCGATGGCAAAGCCATTGGTGCCGTCGTAACCTTCGCGCCACCATCCATCGAGGATCGACAGATTGAGGCATCCATGGCATCCGGCTTTCTGCCCGCTGGTGCCGCTGGCTTCGAGGGGTCGCCGGGGGTTGTTCAACCAGACATCGCAGCCGCTGATCATCTGGCGGGCGATGTGAACATCATAGTTTTCGACGAACACCAACTGGCCTTTGAGTTCGCTGAAGCGGCTGAGGTGAATGATTTGCTGGATGAAGCGCTTGCCTTCGTCGTCGCGTGGGTGCGCCTTGCCGGCGAAGATGAACTGCACTGGGCGCTGCTTGTCATGAGCGAGGCGGACGATGTTTTCGAACTGCTGAAAGATCAACGGCGCCCGTTTGTAGGTGGCGAACCTGCGGGCAAACCCGATGGTGAGCGCGTCGGGATTCAGGAAGCGATCGAACACGATGAATTCACTCTGGCTGATGCGCTGGCTTTGGATCAGGAGCCGGCGTCGCGCGAATTCGATCATTTCGCGGCGCAAACGGTAGCGCAGGGACCACAGTTCCTCGTCGGTGACAAATTCACGATCGCCCAATTTTTCCCAGAAACCGGGATCGTTGATGGCGCTTTCGAGGCGGGTGTCGGGATTGGTTTTCCAGAAATCGGTGTCCTTGCCGACGAGGAGTGTGGGGGCGACGCCGGGAGGCGCGGCGGCGGTGGCGCCGTTAGTGGCGAGTTTGCGCCGCCAAAAACGGCGCACGGGACCCTTCATCCAGCCGAGCAAATGAATTCCGTTGGTGATGTGCCCGATGGGGACATCCTTGATCTTCCGGTCGGGCCAGAGGCAATGCCACATTTCGCGACTGACCTGGCCGTGGAGTTCGCTGACGCCGTTGGCGGAACGGCTCGCTTTGAGGGCGAGCACTGTCATGCAAAAGGGTTCGGCTTCGTTTTTGGGATCGACCCGGCCGAGCGCGAGGATTTCCGGCATCGGCAGCTGCAATCGCGCGAGGAAACCTTTCATCGCATAATCGAAAAGGCCGGGGGTAAAGCGATCATGACCGGCTTCCACGGGGGTGTGGGTGGTGAACATGCACTGTTGCCGGGTGGCCGCGAGCGCGTCCCCGAGGCTTTTCCCGGCGGCGAGCTTTTCACGGATCAGTTCCAGTGCCAGAAAGGCGGCGTGGCCCTCGTTCATGTGGAAGACCGATGGGCGAATGCCCAGCGTCCGAAGCAGGCGCGTGCCGCCGATGCCGAGAACAATCTCCTGCATGATGCGCGTGGTGCTGTCGCCTCCATAAACCCGGAGGGTCAGATCCCGGTAATGCTGCTCGTTTTGCGGCAGGTTGGTATCCAGAAGATAAACGGGGCAGCGGCCGATATTGACGCGCCAGGCGCGAAAATGCACCTCGCTGGCGCCGATCTCGACGGTGCAGACGATGGGCTGTCCGGCGGCGTCCAGGACGGGCTCAATGGGAATATTGGCGGGGTGCAGGATAGTGTAATACTCCGTCTGCCAGTTTTCGGAATTGATGGCCTGCTGGAAGTAGCCTTCGCGATAAAACAGGCTGACGCCGACAAAGCCGAGGCCGAGATCGCTGGCGGATTTGGCGTGGTCGCCGGCGAGGATGCCGAGGCCGCCCGCGGCGATGGGAAGCGTTTCGTGGAAGCCAAATTCCGCGGAAAAATAGGCGACGGGATTTTTGAAAAGCTCGGGGGCATTGGCAATTCCCCAGGTGTTTTTGCTGTTCAGATAATCATCGAAGTTCGCCAGGACGCGGCGGACGCGATCGCCAAACTCGGGCTCCTGCAAATGCACGCGCAGCTCATAATCGGAGACCTCGCGCAGCACGGCCACGGCGTTGTGATAGAGGTTCTGCCAGCCGCGCGGCGACAGCTCCAAGAAAATCTCCTGGGCTTCCTGATTCCAGGTCCACCACAGATTGCGGGCCAGCCGGTTTAAACCGGCGATGGCCTCTTTCACTTCACCCGGCGTCAAAGACTTTTTGCTCATAAAGAAACAAACTGCGAATTCGCACCCGGCCGCGTCGGGCGCCCGGGCATTCCGTCATCCGGCGGGATGCTGCCTATCCTGTCGTCTCAAAATCAAACTGATTTCATTTTGCAAGCGCATGAATTCCACCGCGGCGGCGCGAATCGACGCGCGCATTTTCCGTGATCGGCTGGTTTGGGCTCTGTGTTTAGCTTGACGCTCACTTCCCGCGGAATGAAAAGAGGGTCTTGCACTGCCCAGTAACATTACTGCTGCTTCTGATGCTGGGATCCGCCTTCGGCCAGACCGACTCCACCCCCGCCCATTCCGAGTCGAATCACGCTGTCAAAATGGTCTCTCCGGGCCTTTTCGAAATTGGCATGATTCGTCTCGATCAAGGCCGGCGCACCGTGACATTTCCGGCAGTGGTCAACCTGCGTGAAGGCGCCCTCGAATATCTGCTCGTGACCTCCCAGGGCAAGACCCACGAAAGCCTGTTGCGCACCGAGGCCCGTCCCCGGGATATTCACATCGCGATGCTGCTCTTGAACGCGAAGGGCGCGGCGACAAATTCACTTCCCGACGATCCGTTGAAACCGCTTCCCGGCGACCGCGTGATGATCGACATCGCGTGGAAAAAAAAATCAAAACCCTTCGCCGCGCGCGCTGAGACGTTCGTGCAGGAGCGGCGAACCAAAACCGTGATGAAGCCCGGTGTGTGGATTTACACGGGGTCAAGGCTGCGGGAGGACGGCTTTGCGGCGGACGCGGACGGCTCGATTATTTCGCTCATCACCGACCCTGATGCGCTCATCAACAATCCGCGGCCCGGGCGCGAAGATGACGACAACTGGCTGGCGAAACCGGGGCGGTTGCCGGCATCGAACGAGCCCGTGGAAGTGATCCTAACGCTCGAGCCGCCGGGGCCCCGGCCATGACAGGCGTTTGGCATCGTGCGGGCCGAAGCGGCGATATTTTTCCCGCGCTGATTCTCATCGCGACGTTGCTGGCGTGCCTTTGCGCCGCGGCGGATGGCGAGCCTCGCATCCGGATTCTAATTGAAACGGACGCGGGCGGTGATCCGGATGATGAACAATCGCTGGTCCGTTTTCTTCTTTACGCCAACGAATGGGACATCGAGGGGATCATCGCCAATCGACCCGTCGCCCGTGATGGGGAGAATCGCAATTCCATTCGCACGGGCCTGGGAATCGTGCAGCGGCTTGTCAACGCCTATGGCGAATGCCGGACGAATCTGGTGCGTCACGACCCCCGCTATCCGGCGCGGGAATTCATCCGGCAACGCACCGTCGCGGGGGGAAATGAGACGGATGACGGGGTGAAACTTCTTGTCGCGGCCGTGGACAACTCCGACCCGCGTCCGTTGTGGTATTCCGATTGGGGCACCGACCATGGGGCGGCGACCAATAATTTGCGTCGGGCGCTGGATCGGATTTTGCAGGAGCGCGGACCAGCGGGATACGCGGCATTCAAATCGCGTCTGCGGCTGGCTTCCGCGGATGCATTCGGGCCGCACACGACCAATATCTCTCCCGCATTCGCCCTTTGGGTGAACACTTTTCAGCCCGAGCGGGAGGGGCGCCGGTGGTATCATCGATTCTCGGCATTGACGTCGCGGGCGGGTGGATTCGATCTCGCGCGGGACGTGCTGTTGGATCATGGGCCGCTGGGGGCGCTATATCCGACCAACACAACCCACTGGGCGAAGGAAGGGGACACGCTGACCTTTCTTTACCTGGTTCCGAACGGGTTGAACAGCCCCGACCATCCCGGTTGGGGCGGCTGGGCGGGACGCTACGGTCCGCGCGAGACGATGCCCGGCCGGCCTTATTATTGGGCGAATCAAATCGACGGATGGAAGACGGCCACGAATCGCGACAACACGCTGGCCCGCTGGGCGGTGGCATTGCAAAATGATTTTCGTGCACGGCTGGACTGGTGCGTCAGGCCCTGGCCTCGTGGCAACCATCCTCCCGTTGCGCGGGTGGATGGGCCGCTGCGGTTGACCAATTTCCCCGGTGATCGCGTGACGCTGACGGGCGCTGCGTCGAGCGACCCGGATTCCAACCGGCTCTCGTTTCATTGGGAATTTTATTCGGAGGCGGGGACATATCAGGGGCCGCTTCCGTTGCAGGGAGCGGAAAGCGCGCTGGTGGAATTCGTCGCGCCCGCTGTGGACGTTATCGAGACCATCCACCTTGTGCTGTCGGTCACCGACGACGGAGCTCCAGCGCTCACGCGATATCAGCGAGTGGTGGTGACGGTGGATCCGTTGAGGCGGCACGCGGCGATCGAGGATTTCCTGCACGTGCCCCGCGAATGGGAGAGCGATTTTGGAAATTACCGCTCGCCTCTTGAGTGGCCACAAGGCGGTCGTGCCAGCGCGGCGGCGGAATGGCCCCGGCGACGCGCGCAGATTGCGACGGCCTGGCATGAGGCGATGGGTGCCTGGCCCGCGTTGCTCGAGCAGCCGGGTTTGAAAATTCTGGCGTCCGAGCCGCGCGAGAATTTCACGCAACATCGCGTGCAGGTCGAGTGGACGCGGGGCGAGTTCGCCGAGGGGTGGTTGCTGGTGCCGGCAGAGGCGGGTCCGCTTCCCGCGGTGCTGGTTCCATTTTACGATCCGGAAACCAGCATTGGGATCGGCGCGTCGAAGCATCGTGATTTCGCGCTTCAATTGGCGCGGCGCGGATTTGTGACGCTGGCGATCGGCGCGCCGTCTGGCGATGCGCGTCGTCCGGACACGGGCCGGCCCGGCTGGCAACCGCTCTCGTATCTGGCTTACCTTGCCGCGAACTGCCACACGGCCCTCGCTCAACGTCGCGAGGTGGATCCCCGCCGCATCGGAGTGGTGGGGCATAGTTACGGCGGGAAGTGGGCGATGTTCGCCGCAGCGCTTTACGAAAAGTTCGCCTGCTGTGTGGCGAGCGATCCGGGGATTGTTTGGGACGAATCACGCGCCAACGTCAATTACTGGGAGCCGTGGTATCTCGGGCGTGATGCGAAGCAGGTGCGGCAGCCAGGTTTGATCACGCCGCAAAACCCGCGCACGGGTGCCTACCGCGATTTGACGGCGTCGGGCCATGATCTGCACGAGTTGCACTCGCTTTTGGCGCCTCGTCCTTTTCTCGTCTCAGGCGGGGCGGAGGATCCCCCGGAACGCTGGCGCGCGCTCAATCATCTCGTCGCCGTGAATCGACTGCTCGGATTCACAAATCGTGTGGGGCTCACCAGCCGGAAGGGGCACGAGCCCACAGCGGAATCGAACGATTTGATCCTTCAATTCTTCGATCGTTTTCTCAAGTGACCGGGTCCTCCTCTCCCGCCCTTCGGGCACCCTCTCCTCCATTTCGGAAATGGAGGAGAGGGTGGGGGAGAGGAGGCGTCTCTGTTCAGTGGCTACTGGGCAGGGAGGGGAGAGGAGGCGTCTCTGTTCAGTGGTTACTGGGCGGGGCGCCTGAAGGGCGGGAGAGGAGAAGTACCTGCTGCAGGTTGTGGCGCGCGCGTCCGATGTGAGTTATATGACTCCCGTGAGCCGCCTCCCCACGATAATTTTGTTGGCCGCTGCCTTCGCGCTTTTGGGTTCCTTGAAAGTTTTCGGGGCAACGCCTGCGTTGCCTCACGCGATTCTTTTCGTGACCCAGGTTCCCATTCCAAACGAGGTGAACGACGGCACCGTTTCCAACGTGTTCGTCTCGGTTGTGTCAGCGCTGGGCAATCATGTCGCCGACACCGCCCATGCTGGACGCGGCGGGGACCTGTGGATTCGGTACACCGACGGGACGCTGCGGAACCTGACCCGTGCGGCAGGATTTGGAGTGAACGGGGCGCAACATGGCTCGGGGATCGCCGTGAGGGACCCGCATGTTCACTGGAACGGCACGAAGGCGATTTTCAGCATGGTGACGGGGGCGCCGACCGGGCCCGGGCAGGGCCAGCCTTATCGATGGCAGCTGTACGAGATCACTAATTTTATGAGTCCCGCCACAACGCCTGTGATCACGCTCGTATCCAATCAACCCGCTCAATACAACAATACGATGCCGTGTTATGGCACGGACGGGCGGATTCTTTTTGCCTGCGACCGTGCACGCGACGGGTCGGCCCATCTTTACCCGCAATTGGACGAATACAACAACGTGCCGAGCAACACCGGGTTGTGGAGCCTGGATCCTGCGACAGGCGATCTCTTTCTGATGGACCATTCCCCGAGCGGCGTTTTCCATCCGTTTGTCGACAGTTTTGGACGGGTGCTGTTCACGCGATGGGATCATCTGGTGCAGGATCGAAATGCGACGGATGACCGGATGGGACGCGCGACCAACGGCACGTTTGATTATTTCAGCGAAGCGGGCACGTCGTTCGACATTTCGAGGCGGCCGATTGAGACGTTTCCCGAGCCGCGCACCTACGACAGCAACCAGCTGGCACAGACGAAGGTGCAGGGCAACGCCTTGAACCTGTTTCTCCCATGGATGATCAACGAAGACGGCACGGCGATGGAAATCCTGAACCACGTCGGTCGCCACGAGCTGGCGCAAAGCTTTCGCGGCTCCAGTTTCACAAACGATCCCAACCTGGTCATTCAATATACCCTCACGCCCGGGTCGCGGTTTAACACCAACTTTCTAAACAACTTCCTCGGGATGCGCGAAGATCCGCTGAAGCCGGGAACTTATTTCGGGATCGATGCACCTGATTTCGGCACCCACTCGGCCGGCCAGATTTTGACCCTGTTTGGCCCGCCGGGAACGAACGGCGAGAAAATGTACGTCAGTTACATCACTCCCAAATCCACGGCCGGCCCCAATTCGCAAGGGCTCTACCGCAATCCACTTCCGATGACGGACGGGACGCTGGTCGCCAGCTACACCGCGGGCGCTGCGCTGGATTCGAATGTGGGGAGCGCACTATTTCCCCGGTCGAGCTACGCGTTCCGCTTGACGACCCTGACGAACCGAAACGGAATTTTTACGAATGCGCAATTGCTGACGGTGGGTCTGACAAACCTGGCGGTTTACTGGGATGGGACCCGGTTGGTGACCCACACGAACGCGCTCTGGGAGTTGCAGCCTGTGGAAGTCGTCGCCCGCCCTGTGCCGCCGAGGCAATACGCGCCGGTGGCAGCCGTGGAGGCGCAGGTTTTTGCCGAGGAGGGCGTGCCCGTCGCTGACATGCAGGAATGGTTGCGGACCAATAGCCTGGCGTTGGTGGTCAGCCGCAACGTGACGGCGAGGGATCGCGCGGACCGCGAGCAGCCCTTCAACCTGAGGGTTCCTGGTGGCGTCAAAACACTCGGGACCAACACGGGAAAAATTTATGACATCGGCTATATCCAGTTTTTACAGGCCGATCAATTGCGAGGTTTGACTTTTGGGACCACCAATCCGGTGCCGGGCCGGCGCGTTCTCGCCACGCCGATGCACGACGCTGCGGCGATGGCGTTCAATGTTCCAACCACGAACGGACCTGCGGGTTCCACCCGGCTCGGCTGGGACGGTTCGCAGGCGACGCTGGTGCCCGCGCGCCGGGCCATGACCCATCAGACCACGGAAACCAACGGCCAGCATGTGGTGCGCGAACGGTATTGGATCACTTATCAGCCCGGCGAAATCCGCACGTGCGCAGTTTGTCACGGGTTGAATGTTTCCGATCAGGCTGGATCTCCGGTGCCCACCAATCCCCCCGCGGCGCTTCGTGATCTGCTGCGATATTGGAAACAGCAGACAGGCTATTCCAAAATACTTTCCGGAAATGCCAGCAACGGGGTTTTCCGGCTCAATGCGACGGCGCCGCCGAATCGCACCAACATCATGGAAGCCACCGCCGACTTTTCTCAGTGGACACCCGTAGGCACGAACACCGGCAGCAGCAACGGGGTCTTTCAAGTTGTCGATCCGAATTTCACGAACTTCCTTCAACGATTCTATCGCCTCAAAACGCCCTGACAGCTTTCCGGCAACCATCTCTGAAAACGGACCGCGGCAGGCAGCTTGTTCCCGCTGAGATCGAGCCACAGATGAACACAGATTTTCACAGATGTTTTTGTGGGAACTTGTGCTGCTGCTTTCTCTCCCTTCTGTGTTTCATCTGTGGCCGTCTGTGGCCTCAAAGTCTGCACCTGAGATTGCGCCCACGGGATTCAGCGCCGCGAAAGCACGCAAGGAACACAAAGAGAGGCGGGACGGGAATTCTTTTTCCTATGTGTTCTTTGTGTTCTCTTGCGGCAACCATCTCTGA
>JBEEGQ010000015.1:0-10530 GCA_041166945.1 Verrucomicrobiota bacterium | reverse complement strand
AACCTTTCAAACACCTCCGGGGGCTTCAGGGTTTGCGTTGAGTCCCGATGGTGGCCGCTTCGTCGCGTGGGCGGGTGATTCGGTTCCGCTGGCTGCGTGGGGTATCCACCCGCGCAAATCTCTTGGCGGGCCAATCCATCCTGGGACCACCTCGGCGGCATTCACTCCCGATGGCCGCATGCTTCTCACGGGCTCCGCGAATCGCTATACGGCCTGGTCGGTTGACACATGGCAGGCCCTCTACAGCGTCCCGCGAACAGGAACGGGGCGCACGGGCGGCCTGATCGCGATCAGTTCGAATGGCGCGATGGCAGCCGTCACGGCTTCGCTGAACATCTTTCAACTCATCGAGACGGCAACCGGGCAGGAACTGGCCCGCCTCGAAAGCCCTGGAAACAGCTCGAATCACTCGTATGACATTCAGCCCGGACGGCACACTCCTCGTGGTAATGGCCGAACGTGCCGGTCCGCAATTCTGGGATCTGCGCGCCCTGCGCCAGGAATTAGCAGGACTGAAATTAGATTGGTCCGGAGCCGTTTTTCCTGAGGCGATAACTCCGGTACCGCTCCCGCCATTCGAACCTGTCAAGTCAGAGGCAAGCCGCCCCGTGACCAAACCATTGCCGTCGGACGTCCGCCAACAAATTCCTCCACGCCCGCCCGATTGCGACTCCACAATGTTGGATCTGACGCCCCATTACAACGCACCCCTGACCAACGCATGGACCAGTTGGCGCGAGAACGGCAATGACTTGAGTTCCCTCGATCACGGGAGCTTAAGACTCAAGGGCGGACTCCGATACGACGTGCGCGGCATAGTGCAACTCAGTAGCTCGAACGCGAGCCTTCCGTTCGACTACCCTGCGGAGACAAAGGGAATCCCTGTGAGGCAGAGATGCGCGACTCTGCACTTCCTGCACGCCACAACTGGACGAGCTGAAGATGAATCGGTGGTCGGCCATTATGTGGTGCATTACGCGGACGGGCCGCCGGTCAGGATACCGTTGGCTTACGGGATTCAACTCGCGGATTGGTGGGCTGAATCAGCGTCGTGGGGCCGGCACAAAACGGAAGCCACGTTCATCCGTGGTGCGAATGTCGTGAGCCAAAAACTCCAGCGCACGATCAAACTTTACGAGTATCCGTGGAAAAACCCTCGGCCCAGCGTGGTGATCCAATCCATCGATTTTTATTCCGACCACACGCCAGCCGCCCCGTTCCTTCTCGGCATCACCGTCGAATAGCAAAACTGTGCGGATTTTCATTACGACGTCAAAAGTCGGGAGGATTCCAAAGCGCCGCTGTATCGTGGCTCAAAATCAGCTTTTTGTAGCGCCTGTTAGGCCGCGTGGTCATCGGTTGAGCACTTTGAAGATTAGCATGGCGATCACACCAATGAAGCATATGAGGGTGCCAGCGTACGACCACTCAAAAGTCCAGATCGCCCAGCGTGGGCATTTGTGCTTAAGGGCTTTTTGGACGGCGGCACGGTGTGTGACCACATGTGGAAGGTCGGCGCAAAAAAATTGGGCTTTTTTCGGGTTCCTGTAATCCAGAAAGCCCAGACCACCCACGAGATGAAAGCGAACGTCACAAAGCCTATCAGGAATATCGTGGAAAGCATTTGCATCATGTGCAGTGGCCTAACGCGCGTCCTTAGCGCGTGGCGCAAATTGCTGGAGGATCGCTTTACTCTCGTCGAGCACTTCCGGTTCGCCGTCGTACGCAGCGAAAAGATGCCGCGGGCCGCCGGCTTTCGTCGTGGTGTGTTTGATATTGGCAGTCATAGATGGCGGTCTCCATCTCGGTTGGAGCGAACCAGTGCCTGAAGCTTGCCGTAGAGTATTTCAGGCGGTTTCAACCGCAACCCCAATCGGGGTATGAAGGTGGCCGGCGGCAAAGGAATGTGATGCCGGCCATCTCCATCGCGCGCGGTCCCGTTTTTGTTTCACCTTGTTGCGGGACGCAGGCCAGAAGCGATGAATCAGGCGGCGGGGCAGGGGGCAACATCGGCGAGACGACCCCGACGGGGTCGTGAGTCAGACGGGAATGTTGGAGGCACTTCGCGGGGGCTCAAAGTCTCCGCCGTAGCCACAGTAAAGAAAGAGTGGGAGGGGCACCAGCTGGCCGTGCGCATGGGTTGACTCAGGGAGGAGCCGCGAACAAAAGGGCTCCAAGCCGAGGGTGCAACAGCTGGAACCGCCAAAGCGGTTGTCACGGTCGTCACGATTGTCACAAGGGGGAAGGAGGGAATTGTCATTCTTCCTTCCTCTGAAACGAAAATTTGGGAGGAGTCGGCGGTGACAAGCGTGACATTCGTGACAACCGCGGGTGATCGGGCGGGCGATCGTCACAGTTGTCACGGTTGTCACATGGTGCCTGCGGAACTTGAGCAACATGCTTAGGGGCATTCGGTTGCACAAGCCAGAGCAAGCTCAGGCAGGGGCAATGTAGCATCACGGGGTCACGGCCCTGACGATCCACGCGGACGTGGTCGCCGCCGTATCCGCAGAGGTAAAGCGATTCATCGGTGAGTTTGTTGGCGCTGTACCTGCCGAGCAAGTTGTCGCAAAGTTTGCGAGCATCGGGTGAGGTGCTAAAAATGACCTCGACGTTTTGTTGGAGCAAGACGGCGAGGCGTTCTGTTGTGGTATCCTGAGCGACGAGCAGCGGGGAGGCGGACTGGAGTTTGAGTTCGGCCTGCCGGGCGAGCTTGTATTCCATCTCCCCTTTGAGGCGATCCAGTTCGGTGGGGTCATTGGTCTTGGCGATGCTCCGGTCGAGTTTCTTGAGCTGATTGTCGAGCGTCCTAATTTCGGATTGAACCTTCGGCCCGATGGTCGTGCGCCAGTGCTCGATGATTTGGACTTGCCGGTCGAGCAACGGGTTGGCGACGAGGCGGAATGCTTGTGACTTTCCACTGCCGCTCTCGGCGCTGCCGATCACGAAGAGATTGCCTCGCGTCGTGCGCTGGGGACCGCTCTGGACGGACAGTCCCGATCCGATGGACCCCGAGAGGGTGCCGAGCGCAATGATGCCGGGCAGCGCGTCCGGCACGCGCTCCGAACGGGCCACTGAGCGAATGATTTCGGCAATCCCGGCGGGTAGGGCATCGGTGGGAAACGGTGTGGGCGGCGGTTCGTCAGATTCAACATTCTGATCGAGACGCGCGCGGCTCGCAGCGCAGGCGTGGAGGTCCACGGCGGGCGGAGCGAGCGCGTTCGATTGGGTCGGGGCCGGATCGTTGGTGGCGCCGTCGGTCGGCTGTGCTGGGTCGTCCTGGGGGTTGTAGATATGCATGAGTTAATGTTTGGGGACAAGGCATTGCAGTGCAGGGTGCGCTTCAAAGTCGTCAGGGTGTAATTGGGTGACATCGTTCAGATCCTTGGCAGGCGCGCCATCGGCGCGGCGGAGACCGTCCAAGGCGATGGCGTCCACCTGTACGCCGACTTGGCCGAGTTGGCGTGCCCAGCGCGTGACACCGGAGCGGCCTGCGGGATCCGCGTGCGTGAAGAATCGGACGCGCTTGTCCGCAAAGTGCGGTAGCGCATCGGGCGGGATGGAGAGACTCGCTCCCAGCATGGCCACGACTATGGCGTCGTCGGCGCGCTGCTCGACGGCGATGAAGTGATTCGCGGCAAGCAGGTCGGGGCCACCTTCGCAAAAGAGGATAACCCGGGATCCGGCCGCCCGGTCTGCGCCCAAAGGCCAAGCGGCGCGGGCCCCGGGAAGGGTGAGGGCCTTGCATCCTTGGGGCCACGGGTGCCCATCGAGGCGGCGGGCCTGGGCGTTCAGGCCGGATCCATCTGTCACAAACCACGCAGGACGGTCGCGCCACTGTCCGAAGCGCAAAAGGCCCCGCTCCGAAGCCAGACGCAGACCGTCCAAGCCAAGGCAACGCAGCCGAGCCAGCGTCCGGAGTTCGGCACCACCGCCGACGTGGAGCGCGGGCAGGACGAGGCGGTGGGACGTTGGTATCGTGACTGAAATGGAGGACGCGGGGCCTGGCGCCACACGGGCCAGGTTCTCGAACTCATGGATCGCATCGCGGGTCGAGAGGTGGCGGGCCAGTTCGAGGAACGTGACCTCATTACCCTTGATGCCGCACCCGAAACATTTGAAATGCCATAGCCCGTCGGCGCCGAGGTACACTGAAAAGGAATTACGTGAATCTTTATGGAAAGGGCACCGAGCGGACTTCTTCGCGCACTGGCCGAAACCGAGCAAGGCCATGAGCGCGATCAGGGGGAGCCGGCGCTTTGCCTCGGCAAGTAGGTCGTGGAAGTTGGAACTACGCATGGTGGTAAGGAGGAACACGGGTTTCAATTACGTGCCAGGTATGCGTTTCGCTCCCGGATCATGCCGTGGCAAACGCCGCAGAAGTATTTGAACGCGTCGATGCCGCCCTCTGGTTTCCTTGCCTGAGCAATCCAGGCGGCTTCGACAAGTTTGTCCGATGGCAAGCGATAGGCGAACAGCCGCACGGGGGCGGTGTAGATCCGGGGCAAAAGCCCGATCCAATCCTCCATGATGGCTAGGACCTGATCTCCGGCAGTTTGGCGTTCAAGATTCACAGCTCCCCTCCCTTCGCATCGGGCCGGATGTTGACGGCGAACTCGCCAGCTTCGGCCCGGCGGCGGAACTCGGCGATTTGACGGGCCGTGTGATATTTGCGTCCTCCGACATTGATACTTTCACCAATCCAGCCTTTACGCTCCCACCTCCAGTGGGTACTGGGCACAATGTTCAGCTCACGGCGAAAAGCGCGGACAGCGACGAGGCCAACGGCGGCCGGTTGCCCGAGTTCTGCGTGGCGCATTGTTGAAGCGAGTGATCGCATGGAGATACTGTTTCACTCCGCTTGCCGAGTGATTCGGCAGGACTGGGCGGCAGAACCGTGAAAACAGAGGGGGTGCGCGGCAGAATCGCAGCAGAATCGAAGGTCAAATTAATTCTTTAGAAGATTTGAGACGGCTGATGAAGCCCCGGGAAACTGATGGCAGTGCCCGTGATGCCGGGGGCAGTCGTGGCGGTGGGAGTGTCGGTGGCCGCCGTGGAGGCCGTCATGAATGCGGCGGCGCGGACAGCGCTTGTGAGGACGCTTGACGTGGCGGTCAGTTCCTTCGCTCAGACTTCTTGTCGTTGATGTGCCGCATGGCGCGGCTCTTATTGGCAGCCCGACGTTTTACTTCCTTCCTAAGAGCGTGTCTGAAAAAGGAGTTTGAATGGCAAAATCACGCGAGTCGACGCAGTTGAATGCGAATCATCGCCAGATGAATCCAAGCTTCAGCGCTCGACTCTGTGCGTTCGTAATCTCGGACCAAACGCCGATGTCTCATGAGCCAGCCAAACGTGCGCTCAACAATCCACCGGCGAGGCAATACCGCAAAGCCCTTGGTCGATGCCGAGCGTTTGACGACTTCGACTTCCAGTTTTGGCCAGCTATTGTTCACCCAGTCTGCAAAGGCCTTTCCCGTGTAGCCGCCGTCCACCCAGAGTTTTCGCAACTTGGGGAACCATCCTCCGACGCGTTTGAGAACTTGTTGAGCCCCGTCTCGCTCCGGACAACTGGCAGGGGTCACCACCAAGCCCAGCACCAATCCCAAGGTGTCCACCAGAATGTGTCGCTTACGACCATTGATCTTTTTTCCGGCATCAAAACCGACATCGCCCCCGTGCCCGTCGGCTTTGACGCTTTGACTGTCCAGGATGGCGGCGCTGGGTTGGGCCTTGCGTTGTTCGGCGGCGCGAACGCAGGTTCGCAGGGTATCATTGAGGGCCGCCCAAGTGTGGTCCACGCTCCATGCGCGGAAAATATGGTAGATGGTTTTCCAAGCCGGGTAGTTCTTGGGCAGAAGCCGCCAAGGAATCCCGCCTTTGAGGATATACAGGATTGCATTGATCACGCATCTACGGTCCGTGGGGGGGCGGCCGCGCTTTTTGGCTTCAGGAAGCATAGGCCGAAGAAATTCCCATTGAGCGTCAGTAAGGTCGGTTTCGTAAGTAGCGATTTTCATCGCCCCGACTGCGGCGGAGCCGTGAATGTGGAGCGACAATCCAACACTTCATGTCAATGCCTTTCTCAACTGTGTTCGCAATTATTTTCACCTAACTAAGGAAATTCACGCATATTGCCGTGCCAAGAAAAACTCCTTTTTCAGACACGCTCTAAGGTCTTCGACCTTCCCGAGCGACAGCTCAGTTGAGCGCCAACCGCGATTCTTACACTCATCACGGAGCCATCGATCGCTGCGACCGAGCAACTCCGTGGCCTGCTTCACGGTCACGAAACCGTCATTGGGCAGTGCTTCGAGTGCAGACGGTGCGGGTGTTTCCGTGCCGCGCGCGGAAAGCAACTCGTCGAGCTCCCTCTTCTCCTCGACGGTTTGCAAGTCACGGAGCTGACAGCCGGAGAGCCAATAACGCCGGCTGTCGGCGAAATGGATGCGGTAAGTGACGAGAGCCAGGAGTTCCTGCTCCTTGTCGTGCCACCCATCCCAATTCTGGATCCTGCGCGAGAGCGTGCCGTGTTTCGTTGGTCGCACATCCACGCCCACCTCAGTCAATTCACGCCAGCGCCGAAGGAGCGCCTCCTTGTCCTGGGCCATGTCTCGGAGGTCTAACCTATGTTCCTTCGCCCAACGCTGTTGGAGGACGTAATCCCTGATCCCGCCCGCGTTGCTGCTCTTCACCAAGGCCAACGTGGTGTGCAGGAGTCCTGCGCACCCCAGTCGTGGCATATTGTAAACTTCCTCGATGGTACGCTCCTCGTCGTCCCTCTCTTTGCCTTCGAGGTTTGCCAGCCCGGCCTTGCGCTGCTTGTATTCGTGCCCTTGGGCTTCCAACCAATGTTTCATTGTGGCTTCCAACTCCGGCTCATCTTTCGGTGTTGGAAACAGGATTCCACCATAGATGGCTTCCCAAACCGCGGGCGGCGTAAAGTGACCGCCGGCAAACTTCACGCCAGCCCTTCCACCCTTTACGAAGGCCAGAAAGTCGTCTGCTTCCGCTTGCGACCGGCGGCACGGCGGCGGTAGAAGCCGGAATCTCTCAATCCGCGTCGGCGCGTGCGGCGGGAAGGGGTCGCGCTGATAGAATGCGGGTTTTAGGAAAGGCAGCCGGAGTTGGAGTGCCAAGTGCCGGCCCTTGTCGTCGAGCACGAACGCAGTCGAGTCGAGGAATCGACCCGCTGCTCTCCCGGCATTCCAGCCGACGAAATTGAACGTCCGTTCTGGGCCGTCCCAGTCGAGAAACACCATTTTGTTCATGGACTTCGACGGTCAGAGCGCGTGGATGATTCTCTCCAAGCTCACGTCCGTGATGCTGAAGCCGAACCACCGAAACGCTGTTATCGGGCTACGCTATCTTCCTGGCCCTTTCGGCTCAATCCGCTTTTGCCGGGGTTGGCGCGGGCGTGATTTGGGGGCGGGCGTGGGCACCACCGTCGGACCGAAGTTCATTCGAGCGGCTTGGGCTTTGCGATGTTGGTCGGCCAAGTGCCCGTATACCTTGCCGATCAGTACGCCTCCGTCTTTGTGTCCAACCCATCTGGCGAGGGTCATGTAATCCACGCCGGACATGACGGCGTAGCTGATGAAGTGATGGCGCAGGTCGTGAAAGCAGAACCGGCGAAGTTTGGAGAGCAATTCCTTCTGTTGCTGGGACGGTTTGGAACTGCACTCGTCGCACCTCGCCGGCTCCCCGCCCGCGGTGGAGTGCCCGCAGGCCTGACAGACGCGGCTGACGGCGTTGCGGGTGAGGTTGAGCGATTCGAGGAAGGTTTTGGCAGCGATGTCCTGGTCGCCTCGTTGCGGGCTAGGGAACAGCCACTGCGAGTCCGGCTGGCGGCGTGTCTGCATCTCCTTAAGATGCGTTTCGAGCTTGGGGTTGAAGTCCACGTACCACGTTCCCGCGTTTCTGGACGCTCACACCGCCTCCGCCGCTGCTCCGTTTCAGTTCATAACACGAGGTCCCGTCATCGCCGCCCCATCACCCCATATTTGTCCGACCGCTTCAACCAGACTGCGCGCATGAGAAATCGAATCACGCAGGATGAGGCAGTTGAAACTATCGCCGGGTTCGGATCCGGCGCCCTGGTGAGAACCTCAAACGGGCGCTATCGGTTCCAAGGCGGAACCCGCGAGGATCGCGCGGCAGCGAGGAAATGGATTGCCACCTTTGCACCAACGATTGTTTTGGAAGATGCCTGAGGGGCCCCTCCTTCCTCGCCCGCGTCACAGCAGCAGGGCAATCAGGTGCGCACGAGACGGACGCCGCCGGCCCTCTGTGGATTCTTCGCGGCTACTACTCCTTGAGACGGGCCAGCCAGTATCCCGGCCTTCGGCTACCATGCGCCACCGCAACCACCCAGACTGAATCTGGTCGGTCGATGTAAATAATCGAGAAAGGAAACCTGACAAGACGAATCCGCTGGGCCTGTGGCACATCGCGGGAAGGTGGGTATCGAAGCGGGTCAGCAGATATCGCAGTCAACGCGTGCTCGACTGCGTTCTTGAATCGATCGGCGAGAGGGTCACCTCCGGACTGACGATAGAAAAAAACCGAGTCACGTAACTCGGCGAGTGCTTCAAGGTGAAGCTGGACCGGCTTACCGGCAGCAGGCATTTACAGTTCGTTTAGCGCTTTGAACGCGTCCACACCCTCAGCTCGACCGGTGTCGATATCGTCGATGCGTCGGAGAATGTCGTTGCGAAACGCAGGATCGAGCCCCTCGGCGTCTTCCTTTGCGTACATGGCCTCGATGATGCGGGGGTAAAGCGCAATCAAATCCTGAAGCGGAAGCTCCTGGATCTGCTCTTCAATTTTTCGCGCAGTTGCGGTCACAACTTGATATTATCGCAGCACGGCAGCCGTTGTCAAAGCTCGCGCAAAAGTCAATACACCACCTTGATGGGTTGTCCTGGGGTCCCGACCCCTTTCCGATGAGGTTTTTGATAGTGCCATCGGCGGGTCGACCGCGTGGAGTCGTCTCCCGGCTCAGGCGGGCGTCCCGGTGATCGTCAGCCGGGTCACATTCAGCGCGGCCGGCCCGTCGACGTTGGTGACCTCGAAGTCGAGGTTGTTGATGCCGGCCTGGAACCCGCCGGTGATGGCGAAGGGATGCGCGACGTTGTAGTTGTCGTGGTCCGCATTGGTCAGCGAGAACGTCCCCGTACCGATCGGCCGTTGGCCGTTGAACGAGATGGTTCCGTCGTTGTCGACGCCCCACGCACCGCCGATCGTCACCGACGCCGGGTCGAGCCCCGACAGGTCGATGCGGAGTCGGAACGTGTACGGGGTGCCCGGCCCGGCGGACCCGGCGGCGTTCGCCCAGATCCACGCCGAGTCCGTCGAGGGGAAGTAGGCACTGCCGCCCGGGTGCTGCTCGGTGACGACCACAGCTGGCTGCGGGGCGCCGATCGCCGGCCCGGCGGCGAGATCCCAGTTCGGATCCGAAGCACCGGGCGCCAGGGGAGCGGCGTTGACGTCGACACCCGTGTTCCGCACCCTCCGCATGGTGTCGTCGTTTCGCCCGACGTGACGGTCGTGGATGGCGTCGAACGGCGCGGTCCACGGATCGGTGAAGAGGTCGTTGACCTGCACCACGATGCCCTGCAGCGCGGCCTTGTAGCTGCCCGGTCTCCAAGCCACCGGGCAGCGCACGGCGGTGACCACGCCCGGCGGTGCCGTGATCGTCGCCCGGCCCAGGAGCTTGGCGTCGGCCCGGACGTCGGCCGGCGAGAGCGTCGCGTGTCCCTTGTGCCTGATCCCGAGCTGGCTCACGATGAAGAACTCGATCATCGCCGTCGCGCTGGCGAACGGGCCGAGGTTGGCCACCTTGCACGACACCTGCAGCTGGAAGTCCTTCCAGCCGCCGGGGGCCGCTGGGTTGGCTACGGTCCAGCCGATCGCCTGGTTGTACAACGCCTGTGCCGCGGGCAGCGGTCGGGCGCCCGGGTCGCCGGGCGCGCAGGGGATCACCAGGAACGGCGTCAGGACCTGCAGCGGTGGCTTGTCCGTTCCCGGTCCGCCGCCGCCGTGGCACGTGCAGGTGCAGGTGCAGTCGCCGTGGCACCCGCACGAGCCGCAGGTTGGCGACTTGGTCGTGACGTGGTCCAACCGGTCGGGGCTGCTCATGACGTCGCCAACGAGTAGTCGGCCTTGGGTGGTGTCGAGACCACCGTGCCGTTCGGGGAGTCGCCCGCGTCGGGGTGGTCCAGGAAGTACAGGATCTCCTTGACGAACAGGTGGGGCCGTTCGGCGTGGATGCTGTGTCCTGTGTCCAGCCAGAACTCGGCCTTGCCGTGCGCCGTCTCGCGGATCGCGCGGGCGACGTCGATGGTGCTGTTGTAGATGGCGTTCGGGAAGTAGTTGTCGTTGTCGCCGGCAACCAGCATCAGCCGGGCGTCGGGCAGGAACTGTTTCGGCGGCTTGTCCTGGAAGCTGAACGCGATCTGCTCCAAGTCCAGGGCCGTGATCCAGTGCCGGATGGCCGGGGTGTAGATCTCGTAGCGGTCGAAGCGGGAACGA
>JBEEGQ010000014.1:0-32867 GCA_041166945.1 Verrucomicrobiota bacterium | reverse complement strand
GGTTTGTTCGCAAATGACAGGGGTTTACGGGCCGAAGCCATTCATCCCCCACGCGGCGTCGCTCCATCAGGCTTTCGCCCATTGTGAAAAATTCTCGACTGCTGCCACCCGTAGGTGTCTGGACCGTATCTCAGTTCCAGTGAGGCTGGTCGTCCTCTCAGACCAGCTACCCGTCTTAGCCTTGGTGAGCCGTTACCTCACCAACTAGCTGATAGGCCGCGGGCTTATCAAGAAGTGCCAGGCCTTGCGGTCCCCAGCTTTAAAGTTCAGGAGATGCCTCCCGAACGTCACATCCGGTATTAGCTCGCCTTTCAGCGAGTTATTCCGGGCTTCATGGCAAATTACCCACGTGTTACGCACCCTTGCGCCACTCCGACTCCAGAATATTGCTACCCTGAAATCAGCGTTCGACTTGCATGTCTTATCCACGCCGCCAGCGTTCGTTCTGAGCCAGAATCAAACTCTCCGTAGAAAACTATTAGCTTGATTCCTGTCCGGTCGTAAAACCGGACAGCTTAATCTATTCGCATTTGTTAAAACTCTCCAAAGTCAGCCAGCTAAGTGGCTGCCCTTGAAGGGGCTCTTACTTATCGCACATTTCAGTTTTCAAAGAGCAAAGGTGTCTAAACACCAAAAATTTGCCGCCACGCTCATCGCCGCGCAAATCGCTGCGATTTTTTGCGTCCAACCCAGGTCCCTCTAAAAAAACACCTGGACCGTCGCTATCCGCATGGCTTTTGCTTTCGAATCCGTCTCCACCCAATGTCAGTCGTTTGGAGGCTTTTCAGCATTCCCACCGGCACTATCAGGGGACAAAAAATCCCAGTGCCGGTCGACTTACGTTGACTCGGCAGCTGAGTCAGATTTTCAAAAGCGGCGCTACTTTTGCCGCGCCTCACTCGCTGTGTCAACAATCTTTTAAAAATCTTTTAAAATCTTTTTCCAGATTGTTTTTCGTTGCGCCTGCCGCATCCGAAACTCACACCCGCGAGCGGGCAGTGAACTTAGCGAACCAGCGGACAGGTGCAAGAAGTATTTTATGTTTTTTTGTGTCCGCTTAAAAAAACCCCGGTTTTGTTGGTCTGACACCGCTTCAAATTTTCCAGTCCATGCCCATCCGTTTCCCAAACCATAGATTGTGGTTTGCCAGAACCGTCCAGCATGGCACACAATGCCCGACCCGCACCGGCGGGAACCCGATGAAAACAAACGTGGAAATCTACGACACCACCCTCCGCGATGGTGCGCAGGGCGAAGGCATCAATTTTTCGGTCACCGACAAGCTGCGCATCGCCGAGAAGCTCGACCAGTTCGGCGTGGATTACATCGAAGGAGGATGGCCGGGAAGCAACCCCAAGGACCTCGAGTTTTTTCAACAGGCTGCCCGTCGGAAATGGAGGCATGCACAAATCGCCGCGTTCAGCATGACGCGCCGCAAGGGGATGCCGGTCGAAAAGGATCCGCTCATGCGCCAGATTCTCGAAGCCGAAACTCCCGTCGTGACGATTGTGGGCAAAAGCTGGATCCTGCACGTGACTGAAGTGTTGCGCGCCAAGCCCGACGAAAACCTGGCCATGATCGGGGACACCATCCACTTTCTACGGGATCACGGCAAAGAGGTTATTTATGACGCGGAACACAGTTTCGACGGCCATGCGGACGACCCGGATTACGCGCTGGCGACCTGGCGGGCTGCGGAAACGGCAGGCGCGGCGTGCGTGGTGCTTTGCGATACGAACGGCGGCAGGCTGCCCGCTGAAATCACACGCGTGACAGCGCTGGCGCGCGAGAAGCTGGGTTGCCGCGTGGGAATCCATACGCATGACGACTGCGGTTTTGGGGTTGCGAATGCCATTGCAGGGATCGAGGCGGGCGCGACTCAGGTGCAGGGAACCATCAACGGTTACGGGGAGCGCACTGGAAATTGCAATCTCATCAGCGTCATTCCCACGCTCCAGTTGAAGCTGAATCGGCGGGTGGTTCCGGCCAAGTCCCTCTGCAAACTCAAGGAGCTCTCCGAGTTCGTCGATGAAATCGCCAATGTCCGCCACGACCCGCGGCGTCCCTGGGTGGGCGCCACTGCGTTCGCTCACAAAGGCGGGATGCATGTCCATGCCATCGAACGGGTCGCGCGCAGCTACGAACACATCAATCCCGAGGCGGTTGGAAACCATCGGCGCGTCCTGGTCAGCGACATGTCGGGCCGCACCAACATTTTGCTCAAGGCGGAGGAACTCGGTTTCAAGCTCTCGCCTGAAGCGCCGGAAACACGCGTCATCACGGCACGTGTGAAGGAACTGGAATCGTTGGGATACGAATATGAAGCCGCGGAGGCGTCGCTCGCCCTGCTGATCCGGGGCGCGATTGACAACAGCCCCGCCCTGCTTTTCACGGTGGACGCCTATCACGTTTCGATGCGGCGTGATGCGAAGGAGTCGGTGTGTGAAGCGACGGTGAAAGTGCGGGTGGGCGACCAAACGTCACACACGGTGGCTGAAGGTGATGGACCGGTGAACGCCCTCGACGCGGCACTGCGACGGGCGCTGGCCAGTTTTTTTCCCCGGCTCGGCGCCATCCGGCTCACCGACTACAAGGTGCGCATCCTGGACGGCGTGGCGGGCACCGCCGCGAAGACGCGCGTGCTCATCGCCTCCACCGACGGAAAGCGCGAATGGGGGACCGTTGGAGTGAGCGAAAACATCATCGAAGCGAGTCTCCAGGCGCTCGTGGATTCCATGGAATACGCGTTGTTACGGAAATAAGCGCTTTATGAGCGAACTCTCCAAAGCCTACGAGCCTCAGTCCGTCGAAGACAAATGGTATGATTTTTGGGTGAAACAGGGCTGCTTCACCGCTGATCCGGCGCGCGTGTCCTCATCGCGTCCCGCGTATTCCATCGTCATCCCGCCCCCGAACGTGACCGGCGTTCTTCACATGGGACACGTCCTGAATAATACCATCCAGGACATTCTCGCCCGCAAAGCGCGCATGGACGGCAAGGAGGTCCTCTGGCTGCCGGGCACCGATCATGCCGGGATCGCCACGGAACGGCAGGTCGAAAAAGCGGTTGGCAAGGAGGAGCATAAATCCAAGCACGACCTCGGCCGCGAGGAATTCATCAAGCGCGTCTGGACCTGGAAGGAGAAGCACGGCGGCATCATCATCTCCCAGTTGAAGAAACTGGGGTGTTCCTGCGACTGGACCCGCGAGCGGTTCACGATGGATCCCGATTACGTGGCGTGCGTCACGAAAGTGTTCATCGAGCTCTATAAAAAGGGCCTCATCTATCGCGGCAAACGAATGGTCAACTGGTGCCCGGTTTCGCAGACCGCGCTCTCCGACGAGGAGGTCGAGATGAGACCGCAGAAAGGTATTCTTTATCATTTCAAAGTCGAGGTGGCGGAAATGCCCGGCACCTGGCTCAGCATCGCCACGACGCGGCCCGAGACAATCCCCGGCGACACCGCGGTGGCGGTGAATCCCCGGGACGCGCGCTACGCGCAACTCATCGGCAAACACGTCGTCCGGCCGTTGCCCGCGGAGTTGGCGCGCGAGCAAAAGCTTATCCCCATCGTCGGCGACGAAGCGGTCGATTTTGAATTCGGGACCGGCGTGCTCAAGGTGACGCCGGCGCATGACATGGCGGATTTCGCCATTGGCGAGCGCCACAATTTGCCGCGGATCGACATTATGAATCCGGACGCGACGATGAACGATCTGGCCGGTGCGGACCTGAAAGGTCTGGAGCGTTTCCGGGCGCGGAAGGTGGCGGTTGAAAAACTGGAAGAATTGGGTGCGCTCCTGGAAGCAAAACCGTACGAGAACAACGTCGGGTTCAGCCAGCGTGCCGGAGTCCCCATCGAACCGCGGCTGAGCGAGCAATGGTTTTTAAAATATCCGAGCGTCGCAAAATCCAAGGCGTGCGTGGCTGGCAGCAGCGGCAGCGCATCAGTCCCCTCACCCGCTCCATCCGCGGGAAAGATGCGATTTCATCCGGAGCGCTGGGCGAAAGTCTATGACCACTGGCTGGCCAATATCCAGGACTGGTGCATCAGCCGCCAGCTTTGGTGGGGACATCGGATCCCAGTGTGGTCGAAACGAATTCCAGGCAATGACTTCACCAAATTGGGGATTAATGAAGCGGACGCCGCGCACTTCGCAAATGAGTTCGGCAAGAATTCCAGCGAAGGAGGGGTTCATTTCGCGCATTCATTCTCCGCCTCTGGCGAGACCAGCGATTGCCACGTGTTTGTCGCAAAGGAAGGTACGACCGAAATCCGCGCGCTGACCACTTCACTGAAGGAAAAGGCATCCTTAGATGGACTCGGTTTCACGCAGGATCCGGATGTCCTTGATACCTGGTTCAGCTCATGGCTCTGGCCGTTCGCCACGATGGGTTGGCCGGTAAAAACTCCGGAATTGAATGCGTTTTACCCGACTTCCGATTTGGTGAGCGGGCCGGATATTATTTTCTTCTGGGTCGCCCGGATGATCATGGCCGGGTACGAGTTCATGGGCGACCTGCCGTTTCGGAACGTCTATTTCACGGGCATTGTGCGCGACAAGCAGGGACGAAAAATGTCGAAGCAGCTCGGGAATTCGCCGGACCCGCTGGATCTGATCGCGAAGTACGGCGCGGATGCCATCCGTTTCGGCACGATGCGCAGCGCGCCGCTCGGGCAGGATGTGCTTTTTGACGAGAAGGACGTCGAACTGGGTCGCAACTTTTGCAACAAACTCTGGAATGCCTGCCGTTTCCGCCAGCTTCAAGGCGGAGAAACCCAGGGTGAAATCAATGCCAGCAAACTGCGAAGCGACGACAAATGGATCCTGCTCAAGCTCCACCAAGCCATCAAGGATTTGAATGTCGCGTTCGCCGAATACAACTTCAGCGAAGCGACGGCCATTCTCTATCGGTTCTTTTGGAACGAGTATTGCGATTGGTATGTCGAAACCACCAAGGCTCTCTTTTCCGGTGACGACGCATCCAAAAAGGCCAACGCGCTCGCCGTGATGGATTTTGTCCTCAGCCACACGCTCCGGTTGTTTCATCCATTCCTGCCATTCATCACCGAGGAGTTGTGGCATGGGATGGGTTATGCGGAGGACATGCCTGGCGAGCAGGGCGGCCGCAGCATCCTGTTCGCTCCGTGGCCCAAATCATTTGATTCGGACACCCGGGATCATTACGCGCTCGACGATTGTTATCTGGATCATGTCAACGCGCGGTTTGAATTGATCACGCAGGGACGCGATCTCCGCCGCCAGGCCAGGGTGGCCTCGAACAAAAAAGTCCGGTTCGTTCTCAAGCCTTCGCGCGATCTTCCTCCCAATGACATCGAGGTGATGAAGTTGCTGCTCAACGCCGACCCTTTCGAAGTGAATGCGGATTACGAGCCGCCCAAGGGCGTTCTCTCCACGAAAGCGGAGATGGGCGAACTCTACCTGCCGCTCGAAGGACTCATCGATGCGGTCGCTGAAACCGCCCGGCACAAAAAGGAGCTGGAGGAAATCCAATCCGAAATCATCAAGGTCGAGCAAAAGCTGGCGAACCCGAACTTCGTGAACAAGGTTCCGCCCGCCGTGCTGGCCGAACATCGGCAACGCCTCGAGGACTGGCAGGGAAAACGCGCGCACATTCAAAAACTTCTCGATGGCCTGAGCGACGCGTGATCGCGTCCGCTGATCCGTCCCCTGCAACTGATGAAAATTCCTGACAACCATCGGGCGCTCGCTTGTGCTGTCGCCGCGGCACGCGCCGCCGGGAAGCTCATGCGGGGCAACCTCAATCGGCCCAAGAAAATCAACGAGGCGAGCCGGCACGACATCAAGCTTGAACTCGATGTCCGCTGCCAGAAGCAAATCGAACGCGCTCTCCGGCGCGGATTTCCACAAATTCCCATCCTGGGCGAGGAAGGCATTCTCGGAAACCCGGAGGCGCCGATACGCTGGGTGGTCGATCCGATCGATGGCACGGTGAACTTCAGTTATGGGATCCCGCACGCGTGCGTTTCGATCGCATTGCAGAAACGGATGCCAGAGCCGGAATTACCGAGTTCAAAACCGTCCCGCCCGGCACCGGCGACTCCCGCTTTCCAAAGTGTGGTCGGGGTCGTTTACGATCCTTTCACCGACGAATTGTGGACGGCGATTCGCGGAGGGCCGGCGCGTTTGAATGGCCGTTCCATTCACGTGAGCGACCGGCGGAAACTCAGTGAATCCATCGTGGCATTGGGATTCGCAAAACAGCGGTCCACTCTCAACCGGATGTTGCCCACGTTTGACGCCTTGATCCATCGGGTCCGAAAAGTTCGCATCATGGGATCGGCCGCGCTGTCGCTGGTGTATGTCGCCAGCGGGCGGATGGATGCCTATGTGGAGCACGGATTGAGGCTCTGGGACATCGCCGCGGGCGGATTGATCATCGAAAGTGCCGGGGGCGAATTCCAGCACGAACCGGTGAAGGGGGAATATGCCTATCGCATCATTGCAAGCAATGGGCGCTTGCGTCGGGTCCTGGAGCGGCTGGGGAACGAACGAAAATCCTGACGCGACTCACGCCGCGATTTCGTAGGATTTGATTTTGTTGTAAAGGGTCTGGCGTCCGATGCCGAGGCGGCGCGCGGTCTCCTGTTTATTGCCGCCTGTCTCCTTCAACACTTCGACGATCTTATTGCGTTCCATGGCCTCCATGAGTGTGAGGTTCTGGCTGCAAGCCTCGTTGGCGGGTTGGGAAGCGCCGACGGAAAGATCACTGGGGAGAACGATCTGGCCTTCGCACATCAGGACCGTGCGCTGGATCTCATTTTGGAGCTGTCGCACATTCCCGGGCCAATCATAGCGGCGAAGACATTCGCCCGCCTCGGGGCTGAAATCGGTGATGACCCTGTCGGCCTGCGCGGCGAAACGTTTGAGGAACGCGCGCGCCAGGGGGAGCACATCGTCTCGGCGCTCCCGGAGGGGCGGCAGATCGATGGCGATGGCGCTGATGCGGTAATAGAGGTCCTCGCGCAGTTTGCCCTGCTTGATGGCGTCCTCAACATTGCGGTTCGTCGCGGCGATGATGCGGCAATCGGTCTTGTAGCTGAGGCGGCCGCCGACCGGACGGACCTCCTTTTCCTGAAGCACGCGCAGCAGTTTGCTTTGGGTGTCCGCAGGCATTTCGGACAACTCGTCGAGAAGCAGCGTGCCGCCCTCCGCCTGTCGAAAAAGCCCCTTTCGATCCTCGGTGGCGCCGGTGAACGAGCCTTTGACGGATCCGAATAATTCGCTTTCGATGAGTTCGCGTGGCAGGGCGGCGCAGTTGATTTTGATGAACGGCCCCTTGTCCCGTTTGCTCAGCGTGTGGATCATGTCGGCTACGACCTCCTTGCCGGTGCCGCTCTCGCCGGTGATCAGGACGGAGACGTCATTGGGCGCGACTCGCTCGATGGTCTTCATCACGGACTTCATCTGTGACGAATGAAAAATGGGGGATGAATCGCCGCTCATCCGCTTGAGGGCGTCGATGAGCTTGATGTTTTCCTGTGCGGACTGTTTCCGTTCGAGGGCGCGTTCGACGAGGTTGAATATCCCGTCATTGTGCGGCTTGGTTTGGAAATGGAACGCGCCGCGTTTGGTGGCTTCGACGGCGGAATCGAGCGTTCCGTAACCGGTGAGCACGATGCATTCAGTGTCGGGCCACTGCGCCTTGAGCGTACTCAACAAATCGAGGCCGTCGGCATCCGGCAGCTTGAGATCCAGGAGCACCACATCGGGCTGGGGACCGCCGAAAAGCCCTTTCATGGCCGCGCCATCGCTGGCTTCGAGCACATCGTAGCCGCGGCTGACAAAACTCTCCGCGAGCAGGGACCGAAGTTCAGGTTGATCGTCGACCAATAAGATTTTGCTCTTCATACCACACGACTAGGGAAATCATCGTCTCAAGCGGCAAGACCGGATGAAACTCCGGAAGAGTTCCAAATGTTCGGCATGCCGCCGGAACAACCTCTCCGGGTGAAATTGGACCGCCAGCAGGTAAGGCAGCAGCCCGAGCGCTTCCTGCGCCAGTTCCAGACTTTCAACGATTCCATCATTGCTAACGGCAGTGGCACGCAAAACTTGAGGGATTTCTCCCACGGCCTGGTGGTGGGAACTGTTCACGCGCAGCCTGTTTTTTCCCGCGATCCCGCGCATGACGGACCCTGCCTTGCAGCGGACCTCATGCACCGCCCGATCCTTGCGGTCAGGGCGGTTATGATTGAGCGGATTGGGACTTTGAAGCGCGATGTCAGCGATGAGCGAACCGCCCAGCGCCACGTTCAGGATCTGATGTCCCCGGCAAATGCAGAGCAATGCCTTGCGCTGTCTCAGCACCTCTTCGATCAACATCAATTCGAAAGCATCACGCGCCGCATGCGCTCGATGAACTGTTTTCAACACGCGCGCCGGAAGCGCCGCGCCGTAGAGTTTTGGATCGACGTCGTCCCCGCCCGTCAGGAGCACCCCGTCGCTCTGCTGAACGGCATCGGCCACCATGTTCCTGTCCGGTTCGCACGGCACCAGGAGTGGCAGACCGCCTGCCGCGAGGATCGCGTGAACGTAATTCATCGAAAGGCTGAGCGAAAAGTCGTCGAACTCCACGCCCTTGTCGTCGGTGCTGCCCGAGATGAGGATGAGAGGGGATTTCATGCTTCCAATCCCGGCTTAGCGGTCAGAGACGCGGCTCTTCCCCCGGGTGCGCATGTAATGAAAAAGATACTGCTGCGCGTAGCCGGAGTGCGTTCCAAAATAAGTGTCCACAAATTTCGCAAGTCGGCGCGGAGCCGGCCGGCGTTTGGGAAAGTAAAGTTCGCGGATCGCTTTTCGCACCCAGACGTCCACGGGAAAGGCCTGCTGAAAACCGCAGCCAAAGAGCAGCACGCAATTGGCGATTTTCTCGCCGACCCCGCGCAACTCGATCAGCTTCCCGCGCGCCTCGGCCACCGGCAGCGTGTGGAGGCGCTGCAAATCGAGTCCGCCGCCCGCGACAAACCTGGCGGCCGCCAAAAGGTTCGGCGCGCGAAATCCCATCTGGCAGTCGCGCAGCTCCGCTTCGGTCGAGGCCGCGAGCCGCTCTGCGGTTGGGAAATCGTAAAGGGGCCCGCTCCCGGGCGGGGCCGGGATCCTTTCACCGAATCGAAGACAGAGGAGCCCGATGATTTGCCGGATTTGAACAATCTGTTTCGTCGAGGAAAGGATGAAGGACGCGAGGCACTCCCAGGGATCCTGGCGGAGCAGGCGCAAGCCGCGGCAGGCGATCACACTGGCCCGCATGACGGCGTCATCCGGAAAACTTAGAATGACCGAACCGAGGTCCACGTCGCTTTGAAGATGAAATTTCAGCCAGGCCCAATCGTCGGCCGGGCCCATCGTTTCGGCCTGGATTCCCTCGGGCGCGGCACGCAGCCGGACCCAGCGCGAGCCCACGACTCCCTCCCACGCTCCGTCCCGCAGGGTCCACCGAAAGGCCTGTCCACAGTCGAGCGTGGCGGCGAGATCATAATCGCGCGCGGGAATGTGACAGCTGACGATGCCAAGATTCATGTCAGCGCAGGTTCCGGCAGGCAAACAGTTGAACATGGTGAAACACGCGCCGATCGTATTTGACCTCCACGAATCCGGCATCGGTCACCGACTCAAATTCTGCCAGCAATTGTTCGGGGGGCGGCGTGGGTTTGTCATCCAGCACAAAAAATATCGCGTTCTGGCCCGTGCGCGCTGGATGCAATTTGTATTGCGGCCAAAAGTAAAACTGGCTTTTCGGTATGTTGCCGACGCGCGCGTAGACCAGCGGTGATGCGGGAAGGCCTGCACGCGCCTCTGGAATATAGAAGGTGACCTGGCTGGCGGGCCCATAATGCGGCGTGATGACAAACACCTCCCGCCCCTCGCGAAGCAGTTCGCGCCGCGCCTTGTCGACAACGTCGGCGATGCCTTTGATGCCGCGCACGCGACGCATTGGATCCTTGTCCCCCGGCACCCGCACATGCGCGACCTTCCCGATCAAATCTGATTCGTGCAGAAACAACAGCGCGACAATGCCCAGGACAATGGCGGCAACCAGCCAGGCCCGCACTGCGCGCGCGTCCTGCTGCCAGCGCTCGTGCCAGTAAACGGTCATCAGGCAAAACATTGGCAGCACGGCGACGGCAATCCAATTGGGCTGCACCTGCGAGTGGAAGGAAAAGAGGGCATAGCCGAGGAACACCGGCGCCCCCATCGCGAAGAAATACAGCCACAACGGGCGGTCCCTGTGCCGTTTCCAAAAACCAACCATAGCCCACAACGACGCGACAAAAAAAATCGGATGCAACACGAGCGCCTCCGTGCCAAAAAAACTCGGGAAATGCTTGAGATGCTCCCAGTCCAGCGCCCATTCCTTCTCGAGCTTCGCATTGGTGGCGACATGATGAAGCGTGATCCAATCATGCCGAGCATTCCAGATCACTACCGGCAGGGTGCATACCGCGAAGACCGCCAAACCCAGCCACGGTCCCGGTCGCCGCAGGTGAACGCGGGCGGGCCGCCATAGGGCGAAGAAAATCAACCAACACGCCACTTGCGCCAGCGCCGTGTATTTGCTCAGAAAACCGAGCCCCATCCAAAATCCCGTCCACAACCACTGTCGGGTGGTGCCTTCCGGCTGCACGGCGCGCCAACCAACGACCATCGCGGCGGTCCAAAAAAGAACGAGCAACGGATCGACGGTCATCAATACCGACCCGACGCTCAGCAATGGTGTGACGGTCACGATCACCAGGAAGATGAAGGCAAGCCGGGCGTTCACAACCCGCGCCATGAAGTGCAGCATCAGCAAACCCAGCAAGGCGCCAATCACTGGCGAGAGGAAGCGCACTCCAAAAGCTGTATCGCCCCAGATGTGAGTGCCGAGCCATTGGGCGTACGCGATGAGCGGCGGTTTGCTCCAATAGGAAAGAGCCAGATTCTTTGACCACAGCCATTGATACGCCTCATCCTCGCTGAGCTGCGCCGCGCCGCTGGCGATGTAAGCCATGCGGGCCATCAGCACAAATGCGATCCAGAGCGAACCGAGCCGCAGATACTGCAACTTGAGCAGCGCCTCCTTGTCAGCGCCGACGTACGCCGGCAGGGCCTCCGGCGGCGCGGGCACGGACGGGCCGCGCAAAATCAAGGAGGGCACCTGCTGCCACCAGAGGGGAAACCATTTTCGTCCCACCGGCTGCCAGAGCGAGTTCAAGGCCCACAACAGCGCCGCGGCGTAACCAGCGCCCAGCACCGCTCCGATGATGACGTCGCCCGGATAATGTACGCCCAGGTAAACCCGGGAGAACGCCATCACCAATGCAAACGGAATAAGCACCCAGCGCGTTCTTGGATAATAGGCGTTGCCCAAAAATGCCGCGGCGAACCACAGGGACGCATGGCCCGAAGGCAGGCTGCCGCTCCCGCCCCGGCCGACAAGAACCCGCGCGTCCAGGTAGTCGTTAAACGGCCTGAGGCGTCCGACGGCGTGCTTCAGCGGCGCGGTGACGATGGTGTCGCCGATGCTCAGGATGAACGCGAGGGCGAAGACGAAGAGCCGTCCACGGGCTCCGCCTTTGCAGATGAGGACAGCCGCCAGAACGGCTGCAACGGGAATCAGGTACGGACTGCTGTTGAGCGGGTGCATCAACGCATCGAGCGCGGGGCAGCTCAGTGTCTCGTTGATAAAACGAAACAGGGCCGCATCAAGGGACTGCATCCACGCCAGCATGATCGCTAACTCTGGCGAGCGCGCCCGTCGGTTGCCAAGGACAAAGAGGTCAATGGCTGCCGCGCCGGGACATCCCGATGTTATTGGAGTACGCCGTCCCCAGGCTCCTCCTTACCCACAAGCCTGCATCTCCCGCAAATGTCGCTGAGGTGGCTTGCCACTGGAAGTCCGCGCTACGATCGGAGAATGATCTGTGGCCCGGGCATTTTGAAAAATCCCAAAGGGATTTAGTCCGTAGCCCAGGGTTGCCCCGGCCGACGGGCTACCCTGGGGAGAAGAGTTCCAGGAAGTCCGCAACCCCATCGGGGTTGAGGCCGCTGGCTCGTTTTACCCAAGGTAGCTCGTGCCTCGCAACCTTGGGCTATGTGACGGAATCCCTTCGGGATTCGGGCGCAGCAGCGTGGCACTTTGTGAAGCATTCGATTATGTCGGACGCGTCATGGCGCCCGGATGTCGCTGCTCCCGGGACGGGCGCATTCCGTCGCTGCGCCGGCAGGCCGGACTTCGAGCAACTTCGGGTTGCACGGGGGCCGTCGTCCTACGTTGCGGCAAAGCCCCGATGGGGATTCTCAAGAAAAGTAAATCGTTGTTTCGCGTTTTACGTTTCGTTCGTTGTCAGGCACTCTCGGCCTGTTGATGAGCTTTCTTGCTCCATTCTTTCTTCTAGGCGCGCTGGCGGTCGGGTTGCCGGTCCTGTTCCATCTCATTCGGCGAACGTCCCGCGACAAGGTGCCTTTCAGTTCACTGATGTTTCTGCAGCCGTCGCCGCCGCGGATGACTCGCAAAAGCCGCCTCGAGCATCTCCTTCTGCTGCTGTTGCGGTGTCTCGTCGTCGGCCTGCTGGCGCTCGGATTTGCGCGGCCGTTTTTCCAGCGCCCCATCGCCGCCGACACCGGCGCGGGCGCCGGCGCGCGCATCGTCATTCTGGTCGATGCCAGTGCCAGCATGAAACGGGACAACCTTTGGAACGATGCGAAGGCGCGCGTCGATCGGGCGCTTCGTCAAACTTCACCCGCCGACTCGGTGACACTCGCCATCTTCGATCGCACCGTGGTGACCTTGTTGAATTTTGAGCAATGGTCAGCCCTCCCCGCCCCTCAGCGCGCCAGCGAAGCCTCGCGGCGTCTCGACCAAACCCCGGCGGGTTGGGGCGGCACGCATCTCGGCAACGCGCTGCTCAACGCGGTCGAATGGCTCGAGGAAAAACCCGCCACCGGCGTCGGCCTCCCCGCCGCCCGACGCATCCTGCTCGTCACGGATTTGCAGGAGGGAACCCACCTCGACGGCTTGCAGGGATTTGAATGGCCGCGCGGCGTCGAGGTCATCATTGAAACGGTCTCCGCGCGCCGCCCCACCAACGCGGGCCTTCAAATCCTGAGCGACCGCGACGAGCGGGAAAAGCCCGCCGGCGACGGCGAATTGCGCGTTCGCATCCACAATGCCGCCGGTTCCCGCCGCGAACAGTTTCAGATCGGCTGGGCCCGCCCGAGCGCGAATGGTTTCACCGGCAAACCAGTCGATGCCTATGTCCCTCCCAGCCAGAGCCGGGTCGTCGTTGCGCCAAAGCCCGATCCCGGCTCCCCTTCGGAATTGCTGCGATTGACGGGCGACGATGAGGAATTTGACAACGTCGCCGCATTCGTCGCCCCCCGGGCGGAGACGGTGAAGGCGCTCTATCTGGGAAAGGAGGAGGAACGCGACTCGACACAGTTGTTGTTTTATTTGCGCCGGGCATTTCAACAGACCCAGCGGCGCGATGTGCAACTGGTTTCAGGAACACCCACGACGATCCCAGCGGAGATTCCGGGTGCCCGGCTCGTCATCATCACAGACCCGTTGGCCGATGAATCCGTGCAGCCAGCGCGCCGTTTTCTTGAAGGCGGCGGCACGGTTCTATTTGTGATGAAAGCCGCCACTGCATCGGTGGCTCTCGCCCAACTGGCGGGCGTCGGCGTCATTCCCGCCGAGGAAATTCCGGGACCCGCTTATGCCTTGCTGGGGCAGATCGATTTCGAGCACCCCCTCTTCGCGCCCTTTGCCGATCCGCGCTTCAGCGATTTCACAAAAATTCATTTCTGGCAACATCGCCGCCTGGATCTCAGCAGCGTGAAGAATGCGCGGGTGGTGGCGCGCTTCGACAAGGGCGACCCGGCACTCATCCAATTCACGGTGGGCCGCGGCACCTTGCTGGCGCTCACATCGGGCTGGCATCCCGTCGACAGCCAGCTGGCGCTCTCGACGAAATTCGTGCCACTCCTCTATGCGATGCTCGAGTTGGGCGGCGGCGCCAGCGTCGGAATGGGTCCCTACATCGTGGGCGACCCGGTCGTTCTGACCGCGACAAACTCGGCCGGAATCACGCGGGTGCGCCGGCCCGATGGCCGGGAGACATCGCTGGTCGCGGGCGATCGATTTACCGACACTGACATGCCTGGCGTCTACAGCGCGATCCTGGGTACCGTGACAAACCGGTTTGCAGTGAACCTCGATCCTGCCGAAAGTCGAACCGATCCGTTGCCCATCGAGCAACTGGAACGGCTGGGTGTCCCCTTGAAGATGAAAGGCCTCGACGTCGCCATGACCCCGTCGATTCGCGAGCATCTCCGGTCCATCGAATTGGAACAGCGACAGAAACTATGGCGCTGGCTGCTCATCGGGGCGTTGTTGGTGCTGGTGATGGAAACCTGGATCGCGGGCCGTTTGACGCGCCCAGCGCCCGCTCCCATGTCCTGAGGGGGACAAAATTCCCGCCTAGTCACGGAGACCCACGATAAAGCTTTGGGCCCTTCGGGCCGACATAGAGTTTGGCTTGGAACTTGCACGCTTTTCGGCTATGTCATTTCTGCGAAAGCCTTCTTGACGTTGGGAAGTTCATGCCTCGCATGAGCTTGGCTGACGAGCGCGCGGAATCCATCAAAGGCCCAAACCGAGTAGTATTATGACGACACGATTCGCAATCCAAACCATCACTTTGCCCGCAAAACGACCTTTCGGGCGCGGCTTTATCGCTATCGCCGCCTTGGCCAGCCTTTTCGGCGCACGATCTCTTCCGGCGACGAATGGGCCGGTGCAGTTGCAGATTTCTCTCTCTGGCTCCATCGGACATCAGACCCCCGAGTTGTCCTGGACCGCACAGCCAGGTGCGTTTTACATGGTTCAATGCCGGACGAATCTGGCTTCTGGTTCCTCCTGGATCGCCGTTGAGCCGGTCAGTTCGTCGTCCAACGTCGCCCGCTGGAAGGCGCCGGAACTGAATTCTTCGTCCGAACGAACGCGCTTCTATCAACTGGTCGCCCCCACACCCGACATTTTCAGCATCGAACCCAGTGTTGTTTCGACGGCGGGAGGCGTGCTGAACATCGTGGGTCAATGCCTGTCGGCTGGCGGCACCGTGCGGGTCGCGGGAATTTCCATTCCACCGAGCGTGATCCAGGCCGGCTCCGTCTATTCCTTCAATCTGCCTCGATTGCCCGCGGGTCTTTATGATGTGGAATGGATCGAAGCGGGGAAAGTTGTGGCTCTTCGCGACAAGGTGCTGTCCGTAACAACCCCTCCCGGCTCGGTCTCTCAACGTTTGTTTGAACCGCCGAGCGAGCCGCCCGCCAGCCCGATGAAGGTCCGCAAGGGCGGAACCGTCACCGGGAATATTAATATCAACAATGGCAGTGCGCTCCGCATGGAGGGCAAGAAAGGTCTCAACGCTGTGAATGTCAAACTGGCGCGCACAGCGGGGATTGGCGATGACTGCGACGACGGCAATGACGATGTAGGGCCGGATCTGATGGCCTGCCTGATGAAGGCCAAGGAGAAAGCTAATCGCACCAAATGCGGCAACAATCTGCGGATGATTCCCGCCACGGGTGAGTTCCAATTGGAGGCGGTGGACATGGTCTTGCCCGGCCGCGGTCTGGACCTAGTGTGGGCGCGGACGTACCGCTCGCGCACGGGCCGGATGACCCCGATGGGCCGCAACTGGGATCATTCCTACAATATTTACATCGAACAGGACGGCGCCGCCGTGGCAGTGAACGACGGCACGGGACGACACGACCTCTATTTTCCAGGAACGAACGGGATCTACACCTGCGACGAATTCTTCAACGAAGGCGCCATCGTCAACGGGGCATTCGTGCTGACCTTCGCCGACGGAGGCCAATGGGAATTCAGAGCGATGGATGGTTCTGCTTCGTCTGGAAAGATTTCGCGCATCATCGATCGGAACCGCAACACCATCACCCTTTATCACACGATCGGAGGGCAGCTCCTCACGATCCTCGATACATTGGGCCGCACCAATAGCATTGGTTACACGGCGGATGGTTTTGTCGCTTCGTTCACGGATTACAGCGGACGCGTGGTGAGTTACGGCCATACATCCGCCGCCGCCTCGGGCGGAGCGGGAGGCGTGCTGACTGCGGTGACGAATCCTCCCGTCATCGGAACGCCCAACGGCAATGATTTTCCGAATGGAAAAGTGACGCGTTACACCTACAGCAGCCAGTTTGGAGACGATCAACTCAACGGGAATCTCACTGGCATCACAGACCCGAAAGGACAGGCGTGGTTGCAGATCGTTTATCGCACCACGCAGGTAACGACCGACATCGCATTCGACACGGTGGACTACATCCAGCGCGGCGCCTATCGCACCAAGCTCCGCCGCTTTCCTCAAACGCCCACTCCTCAGAACGGGTTTGCTGTGGTCAAATGCATCGTCAACGACGGGGTGGGCAATGTGAGGGAATCCTTTCACGACTCCCAAAACCGGTGCGTGCGCCAGCTCGATTACGCCGGCCGGGCCGGGATCGATTTGCCCACCACCGAAACGCAGAACCGGCCGGTGAACAAATTGCGCGCGGGCGATCCGGACCTGTTCGAGACGCGGATGGAGTGGAACATCGATTCCCTTTGCACCCGGGTCATCCGGCCGCGCGGGGACAGCACGGAGATGGTTTATCAGCGGGCGTACAACCAAAACAACGCCCGTAGCAACCATGCCAAGCGTCATGACGCGGATGTGCGGGTCATCAGGGAAGTGGCCTGTTGCAGCGGTGCGGACGTTGATGGCGACGGCGTGCTGGACATCACGCAACGGGCCTGGCGCTTCGAATACGATCCGCGGTTCGGCACCGGACAACGCATCAAAGTCAAATTCCCAACGATGGGAGGCGATGATCACGACACATTCAACCGCGGTCCGCGGCAAACCACCTCCCTCGACGGGACCTACGACCCGAAGACCAGTCCGAAGAAAGTATTTGTGAACCAGTTCGACGTGGATTTGTGCGACGACTTTGCGACATCCAGCACCGACCCCCGCGGCGCCACAGAATTCTGCACCTACGACACGAAGGGCAATCGATTGACGCATATGGGCCGATTGCTGGAGAACGGACAGCGGCCGCTCGAAAGCTACGAATACAACAATTATGGGCAGGTCACCGCCTGGGTCCATGCGGCGGACGGCGAAGGCCGCCGGCGGCGCGATGAATGCGTCTATTACGATTCCGGTCCCCAGAACAGTTACCTTCGGGACCACATCGCGGACTGTGTCGCAGCGGGGTTTCACCTCACCAACACATTCGAATACGATCCGCGTGGCAACGTGGTCCGGCACATCAATCCGCGCGGTTATGATTGCCTGGCGACGTACAACGCGCTGGACCAGATGATGACGCGACAGACGCCTCAGCAGAGTTTCGGCAGCCTCGTGCGGTACGCCACGACGTGGACTTATGACGCGAACGACAATGTGGTGCAGGTGGACCAGGAAAATCGCGATGAGTCAGGCGTCCTGGATCCAGCCAACCCCGCGTGGACCTCTTCCGCGGAATACGATTCGCTCGATCGACGAACTCTCATCGCACACGAGTTGACCCACGTCGTTCAACAGGGTGGCGGAAACCAAATCCGCGCATTGACCAATCGATTCACCTTTGACGCCAACGACAACTGCGTTCTCCAGCAGCTCGCCGAAGCGGTCAGCGGCGCCGATCCAAACAACGTCATCGCGTTTCAATATGACGAGCGCGATCTGTTGTATCGGAGCGTGGCCGCGCCCGGGACGGGTCTTGCCGCGCTGGATCAGCTGGATTACGACCCCAACGGCCAATGCGCGAGGATCTCGAAAATCGATTCCTTCACCATCAAGCAGACCGTGCTCGTTCGCGACGGCTTCAACCGTTGCGTCCAGGCGATCGATGCGATGGGCAACGTCGATGCGTTCTCCTACGACGCGAATGACAATCTCACTTTTGAAAGGGTCAGCGGCGAAACGAATGATGTCGCCGGCAGCGTCAACAACCGGCGCCTCAGCGAGAGCCGCCATGAATACGACGCGCTCAACCGGCCCGTTCGCAGTCGCATGGCTTTCTTCGATGTTTTCACGGGGCTGCCCATCGGTGATGGCGAAAGCACCCGGTCCTGTGCCTATGCGCCAAACGGTCTTTTGCTCTCGTCGACCGACGACAACGGGCGGACCACACGCTTCGGTTATGACTCCGCGGACCGTCTCAGTTCGATCACCGATCCCCGCACCAACATGGTTGTGCTGGCGCGCGATCGCGCGGGCAATATCACCTCCAAAACGGCCATCGATCTTTCCGACCTGCCGCTCCCCGAGCAGACCTTCGTGGTGACGAGGGTGTATGACGGCTTGAACCGGTGTGTCAGCTCGACCGACAACGTTGGCAACACGGTGATCCGGGGGTATGACTCGCGCGACAACTGCGTGAGCGAACGCGACCCGCTCGGGAACGAAACGGTGCGCACTTTCGATGGGAAATATCGAATCACGACAGCGCGCCATTATAGCGGCGCCAGGCAGGGAGGCATCACCATCAACACCACTCACGTCGAGTACCGAAACCAGCGCTGTGTCAGCGCCACCGACGCCGACGGCAACACGACAGGTTACACATATGACTCGCTGGATCGGCAGGTGAGCGTGGCACGTGCCGACGGCACGTCGCTCTCGCTGGTCTGGAGCCCGCGCAGCAACCTGGCGCGGATCACGGACGCCAACGGCACCGTGACCGATAGCACATACGACCTGCTGGACCGTTGCGTGCGCAAGGACATCACGGTGGCCGCCGGCTCGGACGTCGTCCCGACCACCACGTTTGAGGAATTTGGTTACGACGGTTTGTCCCGGCTGGTGCGCGGCACCAACAACCATTCGATGATCGAATTCAGCTATGACTCGCTGGGCAACCGCGCGAAATCGAAGGCGGATTGTCTCGCGGCAGTTGCGACCTTCGACGGGGAAGGCAACCGGATGGCGCTGGCTTATCCCGGCGGGCGCGTCGCGCAGTTCACATACGATGCGCTGAACCGCGTCGTGACTGTCGGCAGCTCGGCTCCCGGCATTGCGTTTCTAACGCACGCCACCCGGGCCTACGAAGGACCGGACCGGCTCGCGCGGGTCATTCTCGGAAACAGCATCAACACCCGCGTCTTCTGGAATGGATCCCAAAATCCCGCGAACGCGGCGGGGGACTTTGGCTTCCAGCAAGTGTCCAGCATCAACCACGCGAAAGCCGGCGGCAATCCCATCATCGATCGACGCGGCTTCGGGTATGATCGCAATCAAAACAAAGTTCTGCGGGCGCAACTCAACGCCTTTACCCAGGGCGCGACGACCAGCACCAATGCCTGGACGTACGACGCGCTCCATCGACTGACCCGTGGCGTTCGAACGCGTGGTGCCAGCGTGGAAGCCGACGACAACTATATCATCGATCCCATGGGCAACCGCACCAACGTCATGCACTTCGGCGTCGTGGATGTTTATTTCATGAACCCGTTCACGCCCGAACCCGCGGATTTTGAGATGAACCAGTACACGCTGACTCCCATTGGGCAGCAGCAGTATGATCGCAACGGGAATCTTACCCAGCGCGACAACGGGGCCGGTCCCACGGTCTATCAATACGACTACGCCGATCGTTTGATCAGCGTGCGACGCAGCGTCGGGCCCACCCTCGTGCCGGTTGTGACGTTCGCTTACGACGTTCTCGGCCGGCGCATCAGCAAAACGATCTACCCGCCGAGCCCGGCGGCGCCCATCACAACCCAATTCATCCATGATCCGGACAGCGCCGGCGACTGCATCATCGAGGCGCGTCAAGGTGGCGGAGTCGTGGCCACTTACGTCCAGCCGCAGGTGAACGACGAAGTCCTGGTGGCCTTCACTGCCGCCGGCAACGCGGTTTATTTTCATGGCGACGATCTCGGCAATGTTCTCGCGCTCACCGACGAGCGCGGGACGGTGCTGGAACGGTACGAGTATGACGATTTTGGCGCTGCGAGTTTTCTGGATGACAAGGGCGCGCCGATTTTGTCGGGCGGCCAGCCCGTGACAGCTTCGCCGTTGGGAAACTCATTTTTATTCCATGGCATGTATTGGGATCCGGAAACCGGCCTTTACCGCGCTGCATCGAAACTGACGAAGGCGGATAGCGGCAGGGCGACGGGCGGCAGCTACATGGACCCAAGGATTGGACAGTATTTCACCCGCAACACCTGTGGAGCGGGCGCCTGTGACGGGCAAGGCCCGCGGACGGCCTTCGACAACAACCCCTGGAGCCCTTCCGGCAGAGGGCTCAAAAGCGCGCACCTGATCGTGTCGGGATGCCCTGGCGGAAGCCCCTGCGCCATGAAAAATGGAACAGTAAAATTCTTCAATGAATCCAAGGGTTTCGCATGCATGACCGGCGGAGGCGGCGACACAGTGGAAGTGATATTCAATCCCAAGGAATACACGCTGAGAAAGGTCACCGTGCGCGGGTGGAATCCCGAGAAAAAGGAGGAGATTGTGGGCGAATCATCCGGTGGCCGCTGTGATGGCCACAACAACCGAACCACGGATGTCACAGGCGAAATCGATTTGCCATCGGGCCGCGAGATGAGCCACGCCGCCAACAACCCGCTCTACGAAGCATGCGGCAGCAGTTCCAATCCCCTCTCCAGAGCCAGGCCCATAACATACCGCCCGGGCCGGCCGGTATTCGGAAACTGAACCGCTGACCGTTCAGCGCACGGCGTTCGCGACCGCTTCCAGGAGCCGTTCGGCGGTGAACGGTTTTTGCAGGAATGCAGACGCCGCCCATCCCGTGTTTTCCATCATGGACTGGCTGTTCAAAAGGCCGCTCATTGCGATCACCTTGAGCCCCGGCTGGAGTTCGCGCAGCGCCTTAACCAACGCCGAGCCGTCCATGGAAGGCATCATCATGTCGGTAATCACCAGCCGGATCGGCTGCTGCTCGCCGGAAAAAAGAGCGCAGGCTTCGCGGCCATCGGTGACGCACAAGACGCGATACCCATGATCCAACAGCGTGGCGCGCGTCACCTGCCGCATCGCCAGCTCGTCATCCACCACCAACACCAGCTCGCCATTGCCGCGCGGCGGAACGACAGCGGGCGCCGGCACAGTCACCGTCGGTTTTGCATCATGAGCGGGGAGGCAAATCTTGAACACCGTCCCTTCGCCGACGGTGCTCTCGACCGTCATAAAACCGCCGTGGCTCTTGACGATCGATAGCGCGGTCGAGAGGCCCAACCCCGTGCCGAACGAGGAACTTTTCGTGGTAAAAAAGGGGTCAAATATTTTGTCGAGAATCGCCGGTGCAACGCCAATTCCCGTGTCGCTGACGTTGATGAGAACCCAGTCTCCAGGCGAAGCCCCGGGACAACATTGCATCTCTGGCGCTCCGGCGGCGCAATTCTTCGCGCTGAGCCGCAGCAGGCCTCCCAAAGGCATGGCATCGCGGGCGTTGACGCAGAGGTTCATCAGGACCTGATAGATTTGCGTTGCGTCGCCATTCACCGTGGCAAGATTCGGAGCGATCTCACTTTCCACCTGAATCGATCGTGGGCAGGTGTCGCGGAGAATTTTCGTCAGGTCGGCGATCACGGTCTCCACGGAGAGTGGCTGGCGCACCCCATCGACCCCCCGGGCGAAGGCGAGCACCTGGCGGATGACGTCGGCGCCGCGGCGCGCGCTGGATTCCATGCTCGCCAGCACTTCGCGGTCCTCGGGGCTGGTCAGTTTGGAACGAAAGAGGCGCAGCGACATGACGATCGGCGCCAGCACATTGTTGAGGTCGTGGGCAATGCCGCTGGCCAGCGTGCCGACACTCTCGAGCCGTTGCGCGCGCAGAAATTGTTGTTCGAGCTGCTTTTTGTCCGTGATATCCGTCGCCACGTAGCAAAACCGGGAGGACCGGCCTGAGGCTGCGGGCACAACATTGACGGTGATCGACATCCATCGTGCCTGGCCATTCAGTGTGAAAGCGTGTTCGGCATCCACGGGTCCGCCGAGCCGGCGGGCCTCGCGGAATTGCTCGACCCATTTCGGGATCAGGTCGCGCGGAAACCCGAGTTCGGACGTGCGCCGGCGTCGCATCGCGGCAGGGGTGGTACCCAGGAAACGCGCGCTGGCAGCATTGTCGGAATGATGCAGGAGGTCATCGTCGGGCAACAACTCCACGATTCCCATCATGAATGGTGCGGTGTCAAAAAAACTGGCCAGCGTGCCCTCGCGTTCCTGGAGAGCCGCCTCGGTCCGGCGACGTTCCTGTTGCTCGCGCGCCTCCTGCAGGGCCCGTCGCACCGCCGGCGCCAGCCGCGCGAGGTTATGTTTGAAAACATAATCCGTCGCGCCGTGCTTGAGGGATTCGAGCGCCGCCTCCTCGCCAATAAAACCGGACACGAAGATGAAGGGGATCTCCGGCCGGCGTTCCCGCGCCAGGGCGAGCGCGGCCAGCCCATCGAACGAGGGCAGTTTACAGTCAGCCAGGATGACTTCGGCCTCGCCGGAGTCCAGGGCTTGCAGATATTCGTCGCGCGTCGTGGCGTGCCGGGATTCGATCTCAAATCCGCCCCCCTCAAGGGTGGCGATGATCAGTTCATGATCCACCGAACTGTCTTCGAGATGCAGGAGACGAACCGCGCGTGTCATGATAAAAACAACTCGCCGCGCCTAACCCCGCACCGGCGGCGGCGGCTCATTGGTAATCCCCCAAAACAAACTGAGATGATGCACCGCCCTCGAGAACTCGGTGAAATCGACCGGTTTCACGATGTATCCGTTTGCTCCCAGTTCATAACTGCGCCGCAAATCATCCTCCTCGCGCGAGGACGACAACATGACAACCGGGATCGTGCGAAGGATTTCATCGGTCTTGATGGCCCGAAGCACTTCCAGGCCATTCGCGCGCGGCATTTTGACATCCAAAAGTATGACGCAGGGTGCCGTCGAAGGCCGCTCCGTGTAACGGCCGCGGCGATGAAGATATTCCAGGGCCTCGGCGCCATCGCGGACCACGGTGACCTGCCGGCCGAAACCGTGCTGGGCGAACGCTTCCAAGGTCAGTTCGGCGTCGCTCGCATTATCCTCAGCGAGCAAAATGGGCCTTTCGTCGCTCATGAGAAGGCATGACTGATACGGGAGAGTATCGCGGGCGATGCGAACGCGAGCAAATCATTCCTCAGCCCTCCGCCAGCGCCCGGTGCATCCCGAAGCGGCGACGGAGTGCGTCCCGTCCTCGGGCGCAGCAGCGTAAGTCGTGGTGCGGCGTTTGATTACCATCGCTTGCCTGAAGCGATTTTTCACCAGCCGGTTGGAAACCGGCGACACAGCAGACTGGAAGTCCGCGCTACAATCCGGCAATAGCCCCTGCGCCAGACTTGCCGTTCGGATGTTGCTGCGCCCGGGGACAGGCGCACTCCGTCACAACAATTTCGGGATGCACGCCGGGGCGGGATCAAACTCCTCTTTCGGTTGGCGTCGCATTGAAGATTTACAGGGGGCCCGGAGGAGTCTCTACTGGAGGCCGAACATTGACTTCCAAATGAATGCTGTTTTGAACACACGATTTCCTGGCGTCCTGGCTGCCCTGCTTCTCACCGCGGCCGCTCCAGCCCGTGCCTGGGATTACGAAGGGCATCGGCTCGTCAACCAACTGGCACTGGCATCATTGCCCACGAATTTTCCCGGGTTCGTTTTTACGCCGGCGGCGCGCGAGCGCATCGCCTTTCTGGCGGGGGAACCCGATCGATGGCGCAACACTCCCGACCTGCCACTCAAACATTTCAACGGACCGGATCATTTTCTCGATATCGATCTGCTGAATCTCCACGGACTGGAGGCGCGCAGCCTCAGCCCGTTTCGATACGACTTCGTTGTCAGCCAGTCGCAGGGACGGCTGGCCCACGCGAATAATTTTCCACCGGGCGATTCTTCGAAGGACGCGGATCACACCCGGTCCCTAATCGGGCTACTGCCCTGGACCATTGTCGAATACGAAGCCCGCTTGAAATCTGTTTTCTCCTACCTCCGGGAATTTCAGGAATCCGGCACGCACGACGAGATCGCCAATTCCCGCGAAAACGCGATTTACGTCATGGGTGTGATGGGCCATTTCGTCGGGGATGGGGCGCAACCCCTGCACACCACCAAGCATCACCACGGGTGGGTCGGCGATAATCCGCATCATTACACCACCAACTTCACCTTTCACCAATGGATCGATGGCGGCTACCTGGCGAAATATCCGCCGGACTTCGAGAAGCTGCGGGCAAAATTGCGCCCGGCGCGCCTGCTCGGCCTAGAGAGCTCGAAGGGCGGTCACACGAATCTATTTGGCGAGGTCATGCAGTACCTCATCGAGCAACACGAACAGGTGGAGCCGCTCTATCGTCTCGATAAACAGTTGAAGCTCTCCGGGTCCAGGGAATTTTCCCAGGAAGGCCACGATTTCATCACGGGCCAAATCATCAAAGCCGCTCAGAACCTGGGTGACTTGTGGCTGACGGCCTGGCAGCAGGCGCCGCCGGACACCTTCCTGCGCGGACAATTGGCGCGCCGAAAATTGGCGACGGAAGGCCGCAGCCCAGCCACGGAAAAAAAGCCGAAGTCTGAGTAGCGCTAGTCATCTGCGGCGCCTATTTTTGATTAAACTCAAGGAGCGTCACTGAATTTGCCTCGAGCATTTTCTCCCACGCAAACTTCTCGTCGCTCACGGTGCCCGTCCGGGTTTTCGTCAATTCCGCCCGCGCCAGATCATGCCAAACATTTCCGTGGGTGGCATCGACTGTCCATTCCTGCCAGGCGCCATTTCGCAACGCGGCCGGCAACTCGTCAATCTGGAGCCGGACGGGACGGCGGAGCGCGTAACGATCCCGGAAATTGACGAGCACGACAGCGAGCCGTCCGCGGCTGGCATCCCAGGAGGCCACGCCCGACACGTCACCATCCGTGCCCCCCAGCGCGATCCACCGGCCGGTCAGCCCGTTGAAAATCCGGGCGACATTGTAGGAGGCCTTGGGAACGTTGTCCTTCATCAGAAGGCTGTAATCGCCGCGAAAATTCATGTCCCCCTGTTTCACATAAAAAAAGCAGGGCCGATCGATTTGGGCTGGAAGGAACGCGCGCGTGATCGAGTTGGCGCACCAGGCGGCGCCGAGCTCATGATCCTGCGGACGATCCGGCCACCAGGCCTCGTTCCATTCGGTGATCATGAATGACGCCACGCTTTTTTTGAGCGCCGGCAAATCCTCGAGGTATCCGCGGAATATCGCCGCCTCGCGGGCAATTTTTTCGGGCGGCTGAAAGTATTCGTGCCAGCTTACAAAGTTGAGCGGCAGCTTTTCCTGCGCGCACCAGAGCATGAGTCCGCGGGCAAAGCCGGCGCCGTGCGAGCAATGCCCGCAATCCTTTGAGTTTTCCATCGGGCCGCTGGCCAGCGCCGGTCCGCCGATGTTCGCCGCGGGATCCGCGCGCCGGATGCCGAGGGCTGTCGCGCGGTAAAGTTTGCAGTAGGCCTCGAACCGGCGAATCGTTGTGGTGTTGGTGTCCTCCTTGCCAATCGCCAGGGTATAGAGCTTTCGAAATTCGTCGGTGCCGGTGTCGTCCGGGCCCGGCTTGAGCCAGCCAGTGTTCACTTCGTTCCATACCTCCCAGAATGGCACGCGCTGCCCGCGCCCGATGCAATGGCTCGCGGCTTGAAAACATAGCTCCTCCCACGCCGCATAATCCTTCGGCGCGCTCTGACGATCGTTATTGGGAACCGCGTCGAGCACCTGCGGCATGTAGGAGACGCAAAGGATCGGGTCCGCGCCCATCTTGCGAATAAAATCGACGCGCTTGTCGAGATCCCGCCAATCATACACAAGCTCGCCGGTTGCCTTGTCCTTCTTGAGCGCCCCGGTGAAAACGTTGTCCATGCGGAACCACTTGAATCCCCCCTCCCGCAGCTTCGCCGCCGTGGCATCCTCGTAGTCTGAAACCCCGCCGCCCTGGCTTAATCCCACGATGCCATCGGGCACGCGCCCGAGGTCGCGCTTCGGATCCACGGTGAGTCCCAGCGGCTCGATGGCCCGCTTTGAATCGATGATAACCCAGTTCGCCTGATCAAATTTGTCGCCTCCCTGCACCTTGCCATAGACCTGAATCTCGACGCGGCTGGTCGCGCCGGGCGTGACATTCGTGGAAAGGATGACCAGCGCGGGATGATCATTATCAAACCGGCATTGCAATTCACCCCCGACCCAGACCTCGCCCCCGTCGCCCACATTCAATTGGAGCCCTGCGATTTTTCCTGCGGAAGATTCCTTGCCGATTGTGGCCGGGATTTCGAGTTCACCCACCAGCCAGCGGAATTTGTTGTCCGTCGGCCAGCGATCACCCGGTTTGATCGCGGTGGCATTGGAAAGTTTTTTCGGCGGACGCGCCTGGCGTTGATCTCCCGCCGTCATCACCTGCCAATCCGCGCGTGCGGTCGGCGCGGCCCCCAGCCCGAACGCCAGAAAAATGAAAACATGAAATGGAGAATTCCAACGCGGCAGGATGCACATCGGCGAAGACAACCACGACGACCCGGAAGATCAAAGTTCAAAGGTCGTGACTTCGACTTTCCACACCTCGCCTGCCACCTCCCCATCAGGTAGCAGCCGACGTGAGGAGGCTCACATTGAATCCGACCCGTGGAATGGAACGAGCAGCATGAGTCTCGTCACCTCGCCTGCTACCCGGCAGGATTCAACGGATATAATCCAGGAGGCTCAGATTCAGAAGCTTTGCACCGCTTTGCAGCGCGGCCTGGTAGGCCGTCTGGGTCTGGTTCAAACGAACGAGCACCTGCGACAGGTCCACATCGACCTCCTTGGAAACCAGCGCATTCAGAGACGCGGCGCGCAGGGTGCCGGTCGCCTCAGTCGCGTCCAGACGGGATTGAAGCACCCCATTGCCGCTGACATGTACGAGCAAATTTTCCTCGTCGGCGGCCAATCCCGCGCGATCGCTGCTGGCGATCGATGCGGTGTCACCTGCCAGGAGATGGTTCTGCAACGAAATCAAATGATTAAAAAAATCCGCTCCAAACCGGCTGTCGGTGAGCATGCCGCGGGGACCGGAACCCGACGTGTTGGCGCCGATGCTTTGCGCGGACATAGTGACGCCTTCGGCAATTTCATTCTCCGACACGCTTTGGTTTCCCTGGTAGACGACAGCGGTGACCTCCCGGTTTGCGTTCAGGGTGGAAACAAAGGGCGGCTGATCGCTGCGGGTGCCGCCGAGGAAGTAATTGCCTCGAAATTTTGTATTGGCGAGGCCGGCGGCGCGTTTGATGAGTTCGGTAACCTCGGTGGCGTAGTTGCGCAAATCCTCCGGGGATTTGGTTCCGTCGGCGAGAATCGCCAGCTCGCCCGCTCGATCGGAAACCTGTTTGAGGCCGCGCAAAACTTCGTAAGTGCCCTGGGCCTGTTCCCGCAATGTCCCGATATTGCGGCCGTACTGGGCAACGGAACGCGCTTCGTCCTGGAGTTCAAGCACGCGATGTGTTCCCGAGGGATCGTCCTCGGGCGCGTGGATGCGCTGGCCGGTCGCGGCCTGATTTTGAAGCCGATTTTGGCGAAGGGCCAAATCGTTCAACTGGGTGACCAGTGAATTGGGAAAGGTATTGGCGGTGACGCGCATGATTCCTATCGTTTCATATTGATCACGGTATCAATCATCTCCGTGACCGTGGTGATCAGATGGGCCGAGGCTTCGAAGGCTTTTTGGTATTTTACCAGTTCCGTCATCTCTTCATCGAGAGAAACGCCACTGATGGAATCGCGCTGGCGGAGGAGCATGGCCTCGACGACATCCTGGTCACCCAGGGAGTTGTTGACGGAAAACAAGGACTGGCCGATCCCCGTTGCCACCTGGCTGTAATCTTCGGCAAAGGTCTGGTTGCCGAGCGCGGGGAGTTTCTGTCGGGCGAGCTGGGCGAGGGCGAGGGCGACCTGGTTGTCGCTCGTGGCGCCATTGACGCCCGCGGCCTGGACCAGTGCGGGATCCGTGACGAGCGCGGCGTTCACCCCGATGTCGCCGGCGTTGGTGCCTGTGAAAAAATTAGCGCCGGTGGCGCCGGTGAGACTGAAGCCCGCGGCATGAAGGGCGTTGACCTGCGAGATAAGCGACGAGGCCAGCGTGTTCAATCCGTCGCGCATGGATTTTAGCGCACCGTCCCGCGCGTCGATCGTTCCCTGGACGCTCCCGCCGGTCAGCGTCAACGGGGTGGCGCCGGTGGTCGTGCGCACCAGGATATTTCCATTCCCCGGATCGTAGGTCTGCAACGTGTCGGTCGCCGTGACGCCGGTGACGATGGCAGCGCCGGAGATGGAAAGGTTCACCATCCCGTTGGGCTGCTCAGTGGTCTGGATGTTGACGAGTTTGGAAAGGTCCTCGATGCGCTGCTGCCGCAGGTCCCGCAAATCATTCGCGGAACCGGGCGCGCCGCCTTCGGCGTTGAATATCTCCTTGTTAAGGCTGGCGATCTGGTTGATGAGATCGTTGGCGGCATCGACGTCCGTCTGGATCGAGGCGCCGAGGGAATTGTTCAACTGCCCCAGTTTTTTATCGATTTGATTGAATTGTGAGGCGAGGTCCTGGGCATCCCGAAGCAATGCCTGCCGTTCCGCCAGGGAGGTGGGGCTGGTGGCGACATTTTGAAAGGAATTGAACAGGGCCCCGAGACGTTCGGCGATGCCGTGTTGACCGCCGGCGGCGCCCGATGCCGATGCGGCGTCGGCGCCCGTGGCCTGGCTATCAATGGTCTGGCCGAGAATCGATTGCCCGGACTGCAAAGCGGATTGCGCGGCTTCGAGAAAACCGCGCACGCTGAACTCGCCTTGCAATTGGGAATCGATCAAGCCGTTGCGCAACTGGCGGATGCCCGCCACTTCGGCACCGGTTCCCTGAGAGCCGAACACGGTGCGGATCGATGGCGACGTCTGTATCTGGAGGCGTTGACGGGCGTAAGCGGGGTTGTTGACGTTGGCGAGATTATGGCCCGACACCTCGACGCCCTGCCGCTGGACCTGCAACGATTGTTGCCCGAGATAAAGCGTTCCAAATAAACCTGGCATAAAGATCAGCCGACCGCTTCGTAGAGCGGCTGGACCTGGGGAGGACCGGCATCCACACTGCCGGCGCCATTGTACGTGGTCGGCTGGCTGGCCGGAATCAGCGCGTGCATGAAGCGCTGCATCAATTCCACCGAGCGGCTCAGGAGCACATGATTTTGGCGCGCGCGCTGTTGCACGCGGACCAGCAGCTCATTGTTCTCGCGCACCAGGGCGCCGACCGCTGGCCGGAATTTTTCGGGAAGCAACGGAATCAGATCGACGAAGGGTGTGATCTCGGGTTTGCGCAGGGCCTGTCCGACCTCCTGCTGACGGGATTCGCGCTGGCGACGGGCGCTTTCGACCAAGGCCAGATGCTCGCTGATTCGCGTCACCGACTGAAGCACGTCATCACCGGCCCGGACCATCACCGCCTCCTGCTGGCGATCGAGGAGCGCGAGCATTTCGCCATACTGATGCAATTCGTCGCGGAGCGCATCGAGGAGGCGCGGGAGGATGTTTACCAATAATGCGTCAATTTTCACCAGGTTCCTTCGGAATGCTGTGGGGATGCAACACCTGCCGGCTCAGCTGGGTTTCGAGGCTTTGCCCGAGGCCAAACGATCCCGATTTGCTGATCGAATCCGCGAGCTGGTTCACCGCCATGTCCTGATAGACGTCGTGCGACGATGATTTGGGCGTCAGGCCAGACTGGATGACGGTCTTCTGCGCATCGTTCAGGATCTGCCTTAACAAAATGGCCTCGAACTGCCGGCAAAGTTCATGAACCTTCTCCTTCTCGGAAAGATTCTTGTTTTTGACCAGATCCTCGGCGGAAACATCGCTGGTCTTGAGCGCCGAATTCAGGGGCGAAAGTTGCATCAGCGGATTACCAATTCGGCCTGCAACGCGCCGGCCTGTTTCATCGCTTGAAAAATCGCCATGATATCGCGCGGCGTCACGCCCAGGGCATTCAGCGATGAGGCCACTTTCTCGACTGTGGGCAGTTCGGGAAGAGTCACCAGCGATGCCTTGTTTTCCGTCACGGTGGTTTCGGTGCGGGGCACAACGACCGTGTCACCCTTGCTGGAAAACGCCCCAGGCTGCGAAACATCCAGGGACGAGGCGATGTTGATTGTGAGATTGCCATGCGAAACCGCGCAGCTCGAAATCTTGATGCGCGCGTTGGCGACGATTGTCCCGGTCCGCTCATTGATCACAATGCGGGCCGGGGTGTCGGGGGTGATCTCGACGGCTTCAAGGCGCGCGATGAATTCAATCGGCGATCCCTGGTAGGCCTCGGGCACCTCGATTCGGACGGTGGTGGCATCGATCGCATGCGAACTGTTGGTAAACCGGGCGTTGATCGCCTCGGCAAGCCGTGCCGAGGAGGTGAAATCGGGTTCGCGCAGCAGCAACTCGACGTGATTGTCGCGAACGATCGATGCCGGGATCTCGCGTTCCACCAGCGCGCCTCCGATGATTTGCGCCACTGTCGGATGATTTTTTTGAACCGAAGCGCCACCGGCGCCTCCTGTTCCCGCGGAAAAACCGCCAATGGAAAGGGCCCCCTGCCCGACGGCATACACCTTGCCATCCGCGCCCAGCAGCGGCGTCTGCAGAAGGATCCCGCCTTGAAGCGTCTTCGCGTCGCCGATGGCCGACACATGAATATCCAGACGGGCGCCGGGCTTGAGAAACGCCGGAATATCGGCAGTGACAATGACGGCGGCGACATTTTTGGATTGGAGAGTGGCGGCGGGCACGGTGATGCCGAAGCGTTGAAGCGTGTTGGCGATGGATTGAACCGTGAATGCGAGGTTCTTGTCGCCTTCGCCTGCCAGGCCGGCCACCAGGCCGTACCCCACCAATTGATTGTCGCGCGCGCCCGCGACGACCGTGAGATCTTTCACACGCGTTCCCGCCCGTCCGCTCGAAGCGGCCAGGGCCAGCAGCGCGATCGTCGCGAAGGAAATCCAGCGGCGCATAATCGAGCAGTTCAAAACGGGGTCACCTTTTCCCAAACGCGCGTGAACCAGCCCTTCCGTTGCGTCTCGGACACGGCGCCCTTGCCGGAGAATTTGATCGTCGCATCGGCGACGTTGTAGCTGAAGACGGTGTTGTTGGCGGTGATGTCGGCCGGACGCACCACGCCGCGCAGGATGATGTCCTGGGTTTCGCCCCCGAAGGAGGTTTGCCGTTTTCCCTCGATGACCAGGTTTTGATTGGGCATCACGTCAATGACGCGCACGGCGATTCGCGCGACGATCTTTTCCGAATTGTTGATGGTGCCGCCGCCATCGAAGTCATGGCTGCTGCTGAATTTCACGGAGGGCAACTGGCCTTTTTTGGTCAGCAGGCTGCTGGCGCCCGGGCTGTAGAAAAAGGCGTCGACCTTGGCGTCGAGGCCGGTTTTTTTCGAGGTCTTCGTGCTGTTATCCTTGCTGGCCGTGCTGGTTTCCTGGACGACAATGCTGAGGATGTCGCCCAGTGCCGCCGCGCGTTTGTCACCGGACATGTTGCGTGAATTGCCCTCCTGCCAGAGCGAATCGGCAAGCGAAGCCTGGGGGGTGGCGAGCAGCAACAGGCCGCCCAAAAGGAGGGCGTTAAAGCAGGACAAGAATCGTGTTTTCATTTTGTATTTTTCCTCTGAATTCCTTCCGCGATTGGATGTTTCGAACGCGCAACAATTGTCCGGGTGCTCCATTTTCAAGCGCTTCGACCTTCAGTGAAATCACCATTCCGTTCTCCTGGACTTGCGCGTCCACGACCTGGCCGCGGTGGATCACGGGGCGCAGGCGCACCGATCGGGAATAAAGCGGCGCACCCGCCTGGACGTTCTCCGCGATTTCCAATGTGGCATCGATTTCCATCGCGAGTGGCGCCTCGCGCAGGGCGAGGACGTCCCGGCGCTCGCGGGCAATGTCCGCCTCGCTGAACAGCTGGCCCGGTTTCAATGCGGACCGCGCCGTCCAGATTTCCTTGTGGACCCTGGCTTGCAAGGCGGCCTGCCAGGTGCCGACCACTTCGCGGGCCGTCCGCAGCTCAAATCGAACGACGAAACTTGAACTCACGCCGGACGTGGGCAGATCGAGAATCTTCAGCGTAAACGGATCATCAGGAATGGCGATGGGGCTCCAGGGCCGCGTCAAGCGCAGCTCCAAATCTCCCTTGGCCCCGACGTTGTCCCGTTGCAGCACTGCGGTGAGCTGTTCGCGAAGGTCGGTTTCGTTCAAGGTTCTCGCTCGACGGGTGATCCGGATGTTGGCGGCGCCAGTCCAATTTGTGGAAACCAGATCCGGCGCGGCAGCGAGGGCAATTTCATGAATCCGCGAACGGCTCAAAATCGTCACCTGTCCGAATGCGGGGGAATCCGCGAGGCGGATGTGCGGCAAAGCGGAGGCCGGCAGGGCGCCGAGAACTTGCGAGAGAAAGATTCCCTCGCCATCGACCGCCGCCGCGGGGAGGAGGACCAGCGCGGCTTCCTCCGCCAGGATCGCGGTGGGAGCCGTCAGCAATGCCAGCAATCCCAGCAGCAACATTCGAGGTCGTGACAGTTTACGGAGGAGGTGCATCAGCAAAAGTGAAGAGAGCCGAAGTTAGCGCTTCAGGTTGTTGCTCATCTGCATCATTTCGTCCGAGGCTTGAACGGCCTTGGAATTCACTTCATACGCGCGCTGGGCGACGATCATGTTGACCATTTCCTCGACGATCTTGACGTTCG
>JBEEGQ010000013.1:0-16241 GCA_041166945.1 Verrucomicrobiota bacterium | reverse complement strand
AGACGGGCTGTGGCGGATCGACCGCCCATGCCCGCTTTGCCATCAGCATCCCTCCAAGCAGACTTGCGACCAGCGCTCCCATAAACAGTCCAGACCGCACAGTTTGCTTTCGTCGGTTTTGCATATTCCTCCTCTATTTGGTGGTTTTTCCGGTCGGTCGGGCACACCGCGCGGGCTGACCTCGCAGATCAGTCCATGCCCGGCGAGGGTTCACTGTTGGTAACGGGCCGTTGCTAACCGAAGCCCCGGGCGTTGCCAAGTACTTTGTTGCTCTTCCAACGTCCCGCCCGAACGTCCAGTCGCCGCGCTCGTTGTAAAACTTGGTCGCCGCAAAGAAAGAAATAAAAAACCAGCATACTGCTGGTGTAACGCCGGGCCGCCCCCCGCCACGTTTGGCGGTTGTGGAAAAGTCTCGACGCAAGCGCAAACCCATTCTGCGCCACCGAAAACTGATCGGTGAGGTGATCCGCCTTCAGCGCAAGCGCACGGGTCTCACCCAGGAAGAACTCGCGGAACGAGTTGACCTCAATCCGAAATACCTCGGTGAAGTCGAGCGGGGGGAGAAGATTATTTCCATCGAAGCGCTCCTCAGAATCGCGCAATCGGTCAAGGTTCCAATCCGGGCTTTCTTCCGGGGAATCTGAGGATCGCTGCGCTGCGTGAAGTGCTGGCAGCTTCAGGGGCAAAAATTCCAGCTCCACATTTTTCAGGACTGGCGAGCCCGCGAGTGCGGTCGTGCTTGGGTTGAGGTGGTTGCCTGCCGAAGTCTACGGACTGTTCTTGGACAGAGCCAGGACGTGGACGCAACGAAACTGTCGACGGTTTACAGATGCGACAGATTCGTGGACTTCGGCGCGGCCATTCATTGTAGATTCGCAGACCATGGTTCACCAATAAAACGACGGCGCGTCTGATGACTCAGAATTCTCTGAAGGCTATTTGCATTCATGAACCCTGACACTGAGGAGCTCGCGTTGGGCTTCATTCGATGCCGTAATCGGGACATCGGTACCCTTTCGGCCGAAACAAAAGGTCCGTGTATCGCAAACACCCGCCGTCAGTACGAATTCGATTAAATTTAGTTGTTACAATATGAACATCGCACAAACTGAGTTCTTGAGTTGGAAGATGCCGCCAGCCCGACTGAATGCCACACAGGCGGCTTGGTTCCTCGGATTTGAGCCGCACGAAATCACTATTTTGATTGCTGCGGGTCTGCTCAAGCCCCTCGGGCATCCAGCGCGCAACGCCATCAAGTTTTTTGCAACCGAATCCTTGGGACACCTGCGGCAGGACGAGAAATGGCTCGCCCGCGCCAGCGACGCGATTTGCCAATACTGGCGGGAACGCAACGCCCGCAATCGAAGTCGCGTGGTTGGAACGAACAGATCAGCTCGGTTCAACCGACGGAATGCCCCGAATGGCCAGGCCTGTTCGCCAACGAAGGCGACGGCAACTGAATGATGCGTCCGTCGCTGGCTTGCCGTTCGTAACTTTCCAACGACGGAAGTTTAACCTTGGCCTTGCGGGCGTACGCACGATGCACTGCTTTGCTATTGTGGCCGAGCGCTTCTTGCGCAAATCGTTCCGGATAGCCGCATTGCTTTGCGCGTTCGGCCCATGCATATCGGTAGGAGTGCAGGGACACTCCTTTGATGCCCAGTCTTTCGCATCGCTGCTTAAACTCTGTCGCACGGTCGCCAGCGCGAACAGATTGTAGGTACGGGAACAATGAGCCCGTGACAGGAAGACGACGCAAAATCCCTTCAATCTCCTCGCCAAAGTGGATCATGGCGAGGCTGCCAGTTTTCTGCCGCGCGTAGGAGATCGTTTGATTTTGCCGGTCGACGTCCTCCGCGTTGAGATTGGCAATGTCGCCCTGTGACCCGCCAAGATGCCAGCACAGCTCGTAGAAGTTGCGCCGTTCTGGATTTTTTTCACGCTCAATGATGAGTCGATGTTCCTCAATGGTGATGGCCCGCTTTGGCTGAAAGCGAACTTCCGGCCAAAGACGTTTTGGAATGAGAGGCCAGGGAAGCCAGTTCAACGAAATGCAAAAATTGTGGAGCTTCCGCAAATGGACGTTCGTGCTTACCGTACCAGCCTGGAGGCAGGCGAGAAGCTGATCCGCCTGGGTCTCGATGATGACTCGGTCACGAATCAAGTCCAGGGCCTTCTCCTTTGCAGCACGGCGCCAGCGTTCCTGGGTTGAACCGGTTTTTGTCGAGACGATCGCATCAAGTGCATTCTGCCAGGTTCGCGTCGCGACGCCCGAATCCGTCCCGGCCAGGTACGCCTTGGCGATTTGAAGGTTCAGTTGCGGCTGCCGGACAGCCTCATTGCGGGCGTTCAGAAGGGTCGCGGCCTCACGGCGGTCGCGAGTGCCGAGGCTTTCCTGTTTGCCCGTTTTAGAATCGTGGACGTAAAAAACTCCACCCACTGTTCGTAGATAAAGTCGGAATCGATTTTTCATGGCTCGAACTTTCTGGTCCGAGCCTGTCAAACGAATTTAAGAGGCAGGTGTATGAGCCACACCCAACGCACAGCCAATTGCGTTTGCAGCAAGTGGTGCCTGAGTACTTCCGGACTTTTATCAGGTTGTTCAGGAGTACAAAAACTGCTGGCACTTTTGCTGGCACTTTGGGCCTGTGAGTTTGTAACTCCTTATCCAAACGAGGTTTGGAATTGGAGGCGAGGGTCGGAATCGAACCGACGAATGCAGCTTTTGCAGAGCCGTGCCTTACCACTTGGCTACCCCGCCCGGAGGCCCGCAGACAATAGGCCAGTCGGCTTTCCACGCAAGTTGAAAATCCCTCCCACGCCCTCGCCACCAAATACCCACCCCACATCGCTTCGAAAACAACGCATGGCTTATCCCCGCCAGTGCTGACTCCCCGACAACCATGACGTCAGCACATTGCACTAGAACACCAAGGCGATTACCGGTTTTATTTCATCCTCCAATGCACCCCGGCGATCAGCAGCCTCTCCTTCCCTCCCGTGCACAGGGCTGAAAAGGGGGACCTATCGCTTAAGCTTGTTCTCCCTCTAGCCGAAGATAAAGCAGAAGGCTCAGCGGCTGAAAGCCATGGGCAGCTTTTCCGGGTGGGACCGGATTATCCGGGTCCCACAAGTCGAAGGCACAATCCTTTCCTCCCGATGCAACGGGAGGATCCAAGATTGTGCCTTTTGCTTTTTCGGAACGAGAAACACTATGCAACGAATAGCCCGCAACCACTCCGCAGCGTCACTGCCGCTTCGGTGCCACGGCCGTCCGCGAACTCCAGCCAGGAGAGCCCTGCCCTTCGCCATGGTTGTGTCGGGCATGATTCTCGGCCTTTCAGCAGCTGCGGGCGATGCGGGTCCCATGGATACTGCGGGCCGAAGTCTGGCCGATTTAAGCATCGAACAATTGATGAATGAATCGGTTACGTCGGTCTCAAAGAAGGAGACGCGGCTCGCGGACTCACCCGCCGCCATCACAGTCATCACGGCGGAGGACATCCGCCGCATCGGAGCGACGACGATCCCCGAAGCCCTGCGCATCGTTCCGGGTCTCGAAGTGGCGCGCATCAACGCCAGCGAATGGGCAGTATCTTCGCGCGGTTTCAACAGCCAATACGCCAGCAAGTTGCTGGTGCTCGTGGATGGACGAAGCGTCTATACACCCTCTTTTTCAGGAGTGTTTTGGCACATGCAGGATTTGATGCTCGAGGATCTTGATCGAATCGAAGTCATTCGGGGCCCTGGAGCGACGCTCTGGGGCGCCAATGCCGTCAACGGTGTGATCAATATTACGACAAAAAGCGCGCGAGACACCCAAGGATTCCTCGCCAATGTGACTTATGGCACTGAGTGGGAGCCGCTGGTCAACATGCGTTACGGGGCGCAAATCGGAAGCAACCTGTATTACCGGGTCTACGGACAGTATCTGGACCATGACAATTTCGCGCGCTCGGACGGCACGGCGACCGAAGATCAATGGCGTTCCTACCGCGCGGGGTTGCGCCTGGACTGGCATCCTTCCGAGGAAAACCATTTCACCTTTCAGGGGGATTACAACCAGCAGCAGATTCATCAGCCCTTCAATGAGGCCCGGCTGGCTCCCATCGCGGGAGTTTTTGCCGAAACCGCCGTGAGCCACAACTACAGCGCGAACGTGCTGGGTCGCTGGACGCATACCTTCAGTCCGAGCTCTGAAAGCTCTCTCCAGTTTTATTACGATACCTTCAGCCATACCGCCGCGGAATCGACGGAGATACGGAACACTTTCGATATCGATTGGCAGCATCGATTTGCCGTGGGAAGTCGCAATGACCTGGTCTGGGGGCTGGGCTATCGCTACACCCCGGACAACATTTCGCCCGCGAGCATCATTACTTTCACTCCACAACGCTCACACCATCAGCTACTCAACCTGTTTGCACAGGATGAAATCCAGCTGATCCCCGACAGGCTCAGCCTGACCCTTGGAAGCAAACTCGAACACAACGACTACACTGGATGGGAATTGCAGCCGAGCGGGCGTCTGCTCTGGAAGGTGACCCAGCAACAGACAGCCTGGGCTGCGGTTTCCCGCGCCACCCGCACGCCGAATCGCTTTGAAGCCGATTCACGGGCCAACTTGGCAGCGTTCCAGCCTCCACTCAGCCCGCCCGTTGAAGTAAGCTATCTCGCTGCTTCCAAGCTGCGCTCCGAGGAATTGACGGCTTATGAACTGGGTTATCGCATCGAGCCAACTCCGCGCCTGAGCTTCGACGTCGCGACCTTTTACCATAGTTATCAGCACTTGGAATCGGTCTCGGGCGCCTCAACCAACTTCGAATCGACGCCCGGTCCGCCTCATGTCCTGCTGTCACAACAGTGGCGTTTTGCCAACTCAGGAGAAACGCACGGCATCGAACTGCAAAGCCAGTGGCATCCGACTGATTGGTGGCGGCTTACGGGCAGCTACACATGGCTGTACGTGCGCCTGCATCCTTCGGAGACGGCTGATCAGGACAATCCGCAGCATCAGTTCAACCTCCGATCGTATGTCGACATCACCAAAAACCTGGAGTTCAACGCGGCGGCCTACTATGTGGCACAAACCTCGCACTCGAGCGATCGGCTATACGTCACACCATCCTATGTGCGGCTGGATTTGGGCGTCACATGGCGCCCCACCAAAAATCTGGAGCTGAGCATTTGGGGACAGAACCTGCTGGACAATCGGCATAGCGAATTTGTCAGCTATCACTCGTCGTTTCTGACAGAGACGCCACGCAGTGTGTTCGGCAAGATCAGTGTTCGCTTTTGAAGGTGAGATGAACAACACTCTCGAGATCCTCAATTTCGCGTTGGACGGCCGGTGGGTGGATTCGACGGCACAAACCTGCTTGCGGTCACAAGTGGCGCTGATGGCTGCGAGCGCTGATTCAGCTGGAATTGATTCGAGTGCAGTTGAAAAGGCCGAGCTCGTTCCGGATCCAAATCCGTGCCGGCCCACGCCGGGTAGCATGAAGGGACGGCGCTTCGAGGTCATGGCCCATGCGGTCCGCTGTGTCATCGGTGGTGCGGCGGCGAAAACGCTCGCGTTCGTGACCTGTCTCTTTGCGGGAGCTCCGGGCACCGCGGCAGCCGAACCGCCCGCGGCGCGGGAATATCAACTGAAAGCCGCGTTCCTTTACAACTTCACGAAATTCGTCGAATTTCCCGCGCAATCCTTTTCGGACGCCAAGGCTCCCATCGTGATCGGAGTATTCGGCAAGAGCGCGTTGAGCGCCGAGTTGGAAAGCGCCGTCAAGGACAGGCATGTCGATGGCCGCAGTTTTGTAATCAAAAGCCTCGACCAGCCCGGGGAAGTGACACAAGTGCATGTCGTGTTTATCTGTGGCGGCGAGATCGGGCGATTCAGTGAAATCCAGCATTGTTTGAAAGGCACCGGTGTTTTGACGGTTGGGGACACAGACACCTTCTCAAAGCACGGAGGCATGATCAATTTCGTGATGGAAGGCGGCAAGTTGCGGTTCGATATCAACAATGACTCGGCAGAGGCGGCCGGCATCAAGCTCAGCGCCCAGCTTCTGAAGCTGGCTAGAACTGTTCGTCATACACCCTAATTCACACCCAGCGTGCGATCCTTTCGCCACATTCCCATCCACCGCAAGCTAACGGTGATCACCATGTTGACGAGCGGCGTGGCGCTCCTGGTGGCATGCGTGGCGTTCGTGGCTTACGAGCAGGTGACTTTCCGGTTTTCGATGGCGGCAGATCTCTCCGTGCTGACCGACCTATACGACGACAATGTGGCTTCGGGCCTGATTTTCGACGAACTGAAGTCGATCGAACAAACCCTGCTTTCGCTCAATGCCAAACCGCACATTCTAGCCGCGGCGGTTTACGACAAGGCGGGCAGGCCGGTCGCCAAGTATCAGCGGGCAGACTTGAGGGGGGTGTTTCCGCTGCCGGCCGCCCGGGATACCGGCACCCAGTTTGAGAGGAACCGCCTGGATGCCTTCCGGCGAATCACCCTGGCGGGTGAAACCATCGGAACCATCTTCGTGACATCGGATTTAAAGGAACTCAGCGCCAGGTCCTGGCGTTATGGCGCGATCGTCACCATCGTGATGATCCTGTCGGCGCTCGTGGCCCTCGTGCTGTCAGCGAAGCTCCAGCGCATCATCTCGGAGCCCATTACGAATCTGGCCGCCGCTGCCGCCCGCGTGGTGACGCAGAAGGATTACTCGGTGCGGGCGGTGAAATACGGCGACGATGAGTTGGGGGCACTGATTGACACCTTCAACGAGATGTTGCGCCAAATCCAGCAGCGCGACCTTGCGTTGCAATCGGCCAGCGCTGAATTGGAAGTTCGGGTGGAGGAACGAACCGGCGAATTGGCCACCACGGTCTCGCTGTTGAATGCCACACTGGACTCGACGGCGGACGGAATTCTGGCATTGCAACTCTCGGGAAGGGCGGCGTGCTACAATTCCAAGTTTGCCATGCTGTGGGGAGTTCCGCCGGACATGCTCAGAAGAAAGGATGGCGAGGAAATTGTTCAGTTTGCAGCCGCCGAAACCACGGATCCACAGCAATTCACGCAGCGCCTGATCGAATTGCGGGCGCGGCCGGGGGGAGAGGCATTTGACGTGATCCAACTAAAGGACGGCCGCACCGTGGAGCGTTATATTCATCCTCAGCGAATCGGCGGCGAGTGCGTTGGAATGGTGATCAATTTCCGCGACATCACCGAACGCAAGCAGGCCGAGTCGATGTTGGAAGTTGCGCACAAGCAGCTTCTGGATACCTCACGCCAGGCGGGCATGGCAGAAGTCGCGACCAGCGTGTTGCACAATGTCGGCAACGTTCTCAACAGCGTCAATGTGTCTGCCACCCTGGTTCGCGACCGATTGAGAAGGTCCAAGGTGGCCAATCTGGGAAAGGCGGTGGCATTGATCCAGGAGCACGCCGCGGACCTGGGCGAGTTTATGACGACCGATTCCAAGGGCAAACAGCTGCCAGCCTATCTCTCTCTCGTGGCCGGCCATTTGGCCTCCGAACAGGATGCCTTCATCATCGAGATAGACCAGCTTCGAAAGAACATAGAACATATCAAGGAGGTAGTTTCGATGCAGCAAAGCTATGCCAAGGTTTCAGGCATTACAGAGACCATCAAGATTAGTGAATTGCTCGAGGACACGCTCCGCATGAGCGCCGAATCTCTGTCGCGTCACAATGTGGAGGTGGTGCGCGAGTTCGAGGAGGTGCCATCGATGACGGTTGACCGTCACAAGACCTTGCAGATCCTGGTCAATCTCGTGCGCAACGCCAAACACGCCTGCCAGGATTCAGGGCGGGATATAAAGCGGATGATCGTGCGCGTGGCGCTGGCCGGCAAGCACGTCCGCATTTCAGTCGCGGACAATGGCGTTGGCGTCAGCCCGGAAAACCTGACCCGAATTTTCAATCATGGTTTCACGACGAAGAAGGACGGCCACGGTTTCGGTTTGCACAGCGGCGCGCTGGCCGCCCGGGAGATGGGGGGCTCATTGAGCGTGTGGAGCGACGGTCCGGACAAAGGCGCGGTCTTTACGCTGGAACTGCCCCTGGAACGGGCATCGCAGGCAGCATAAGGATCAGATTCAAAAAAGAGTAATCCACAGCATCCAGTCATCGTTCGCGATAAAATGTTTTGGATTGAAAGTGGCCTTCGGGCGTCCAAAGCGGCAGCCATGATTTTGTGCAGCCGATCCAATTTGTCCCGGATCGCCGGGTTGATGTGTCTCGCGGTGAGTGTGCAAGGCGCTGAACTGAAGCCCTACAGCGGGGCTGGATGTGCCGCGCCAATGGATAATTTTTTCACTGAAGAGGTCTGGGTCAAGGTGGGCGCGCCGTCCTGCCTGAAATGTCACAAGGCCGGTGGCGATGCCGAGGACAGCCAATTCGTGCTGCGCGATCCCAGGCGGAGTCAGGGTCAAGCCCAAGCCGACGCGATGCGGCATAACCAGGAAGCATTTACCCAGATGGCGCGGCTCAAGGACGCAGACCAAGCCCGCCTGCTTTTGAAAGTGGCCGGCAAGCTTAAGCACGGCGGCGAAGAGGTGCTCAAGCCGGACTCGGCGGGTTACAGGGTGCTCGTCGAATTCGTTCGCCGCGTCAATGCGCCGGTGTCCTCGAAACTGCCTGGTGAAATGGCCGGGGACAGGAACGCGCCGTCATTTTTCGACGGCGTCCTTATGGTGGACGATCGCAAATTGCTCCGGCGCGTCACGCTTTCCCTCGCGGGTCGTCTGCCAAGCGAGGATGAACTAGCGGCGGTGGCCAGGCGCGGACTCAAGGCGCTCCCGGCCATTTTGGACGCGGTGATGAAGGAGGAGGCCTTCTACGACCGGCTTCGCGAAGGGTTCAACGACATCTTCCTCACCGTGGGCTACGATGACGTGCCTGAGAACGCCCTTTCCTATGAGCACTTCAGCAAGACGCGCGGTTGGACGGAGAAATACGACTTGAGCCAGATCACGGACGAGAAGGAGCGCCGCCAGGCGGGCTACAAACTTTCCGGTGACTATCGGAAGGCGATGCTCGGCGAGCCGATGAAGCTAGTCGAATACATCGTGCGCAATGATCGCTCCTTCACGGAAATTGTCACGGCGGACTACATCATGGTCACGCCCTACACGGCTCGCGGCTACGGCATTTTCGAGGAGCTGCGGCCCCAATTCAAAAACACCAACGACCCGTTCGAATACATTCCCGTAAAGCTCAAGGCGCTCGTCGGGCGCGACAAGGTGGACAGCCAGGAGTCGCCGACGGGCTTCTATCCGCACGCCGGGATGTTGAGCATCTTCCAGTATCTGAAGCGTTACCCGACGACGGAGACGAACCGCAACCGGCAGCGTGCGCGGGTTTATTTCCTGTACTTCCTGGGCGTCGATGTGCTGGAGCTGGCCGCGCGCGTGTCGGATGCCGCCGCTGTCTCTGCGAAGTACGAGAATCCAACGATGCAGGCTTCGGAATGTGTGGTCTGCCACAAGACCATTGATCCGGTCGCCGGGCTGTTTCAGGACTACTGGAAATTCGAAGGCGTCTACGGGCATCGCAAGGGAGGCTGGTTTACGGACATGTTCGGACCCGGCTTCGAGGGTGAGGACTTGCCGGTGGACGAACGCTGGCGGGCGCTGCAGTGGCTTGGCGAACGTACCGCAAAGGATCCTCGTTTCGCCGTGGCGATGGTCGAGCATGCCTATTACATCCTGACTGGTCGCAAGGTCCTCTCGCCACCCAAGGAATTGGAGGACCCCCTCTACCCCGCCCGGCGCCGCGCGCATCAGGCGCAGCGCCAACAGATTGAAACCATCGCGGCCCGATTTGCGCAGACGGGTTTCAACCTTAAGAATGTTTTCAAGGATTGGGTCGTGTCCGAATTTTATCGAGCCGACGGACTCGCGACTGCCGCAGCGAATCCATCCCGCCGGGCGGAACTGGATGACATCGGCCTCGTGCGAATGCTGGCGCCGGAACAAGTCGAGCGGAAGGTGGGGGCGATCTTCGGGAAGCCGTGGGGGAAGTTGAACGAACAGATGGCGATGCTCTACGGGGGTATTGACTCGAAGGAAGTGACGGAGCGCGCCGCCGATCCGAGTGGGGCAATGGGTGCGATTCAACGCATCCTGGCCAATGACGTTGCCTGCAAGCAAACGGCGCTCGACTTCAGTCGCGCACCTTCTGAACGCCGATTGTTCCCGGCCATCGAGCCGGAGGTGGTTCCCGGTTCTTCCCCGGAAGCCGACGCGAAGATTCGTCGGGCAATTATTCATCTGCACCAGCGCGTGCTGGGCCGCGATGACACCACGAGCTCGCCGGAGGTCGAACGCACCTATCAGCTTTTCGCCGGCATTGTCAGCGATGCCGCCGGGCGCAAAGGTTTGGACAAGCAGGAGAATTACTCCTGCCGGCAGGGCCTGCTGGCGGCCGTCCCCGACCCTCACTACACCGTGCGCGCGTGGCGCGGCGTGGTCACCTATCTCCTTCGTCAGCAGGAATTCCTCTATGAATGATACAAGACGTGATTTCCTGAAACTCTGTGGCCTCGCCGGCTTGGGGTTCGTTTGCCCCGGCGGTTTCACATCGCTGCTGCGCGCGGCGGCGAAGGAGGACCCGCCTTACGAGGGTCCATACTACGTGGTGTTTAACGCGTCCGGCGGCTGGGACACGACTTATCTCATGGATCCGAAGGGCATCGGCAATATCAACCGTCTCTACCAGGAGGGCGAGATCCTCACGAAGGGCGAGCATAAGTTCGCGCCGACGGACAAGCACAAACAGGGGGGAATGAGCAACGAAGAGTTCTTCGGTGAGTTTGGCAACGAACTGCTGGTGCTGAACGGCCTCGATTATTCGGTGAACAACCATTCTCCCGGCGCGCGTTACATGGCGACAGGCAAGCTCGACAGCATGGCCTACCCGACCTTCGCCGCGCTTGTGGCGGCCTGCAAAGGGCCGGCGTGTCCCCTTGCATTCCTGACCTTTGGCAACTACTCGGCGACCGGGAATGTCGTGGCCATGTCGCGCGTTCCCTATCTGCCATCGTTGCAGAAAGTTGCCAACGCCGACGCCATCGACGGAAATGTTCGCTCGCCTTATCACGATGACTTCGCACTGGCGCGCATTGAGCAGGCGTTGCGCGAACAAAACGAGTCGCGCGCGACGCAAGCGCGGCTTCCCCGGCAGGAGCGCGCCGAGAGCATGCTTTACGCGGGGCAGGTGAATTCGAAGGCGATGCAGCGAGTCACCCCTTACATCCCGGCGACGATCCCGAAGGAGCGCCTGGCGCAACAGGTGGAGATTGCACTCGCCTCCTTCAAGGCTGGCGTCTGCGTTTCCGCGAACCTCTCCATCGGCCAGTTCGACAGCCATGCCAACAACGATACCGACCAGATGAAACTCCTCCCTGAGTTCCTCGCTGGAATCGCCTATCTCATGCGCCGGGCCGAGGCGTTGAAGATTCGCGAGAAGCTCGTCGTGGTCGTCCAGAGCGAGATGGGTCGCACGCCAACTTACAACAAGGGCAATGGCAAGGACCACTGGTCCATCGGCTCCATCATGTTCCTCGGACCCGGCATTCGCGGAAACCGGGTGATCGGTGCGACGGACGAGAAACAGTTCCACGTCCCGCTTAATCCTCAGAACCTTGCCTGCGACAAGGACAAGGGAATCCGTGTCCGCCCCGAACACATCCACGAGGCGCTGCGACAATTCGCCGGCATCGAGAATCATCCTCTCAGCAAAAAGTTTCCTCTCGGCGTTCCCGACAAGGAGATCCTTCAGCGCCTGTGGGGCTGAACATCGGGCGGTCTGTTATGAATTGTCGATCCGCGGCGAGGAGGGCCGATGCGCAATGACAGAAAAGTCACGATTTTTGTTTACGCTTTGTGTGTTGCTGTCCGGCTTTTCCGCTGGCGCGGCAGATTTATCACACCGCCTCGTTGCCGGAAGAAGTCTCGCGGCGATCGAATCAGCGACGCCGCAAATCCTGGTCCTCGTTCTTGTGGACAACGACGATGCTCCTGCGCCGTCCCAAAAGAGCGCGGATTATCGTGTCAACGGGATCGTTCCGCTGCGGGTCGGTCGTTATTCAGCGACGCTCTATGAGGATCGTTGCCGCGATTGGAGCAAAGCGCTTTATCCACAGATTATAGGCCATCGCCTCTACCTGTATCTCGCGACAAACCTGCAGGAAGGCACGCGCTACCAGATTGAGTTCCCTGGTGGTGCGACCAACTTCCAGTTTCAGTCAGCGACTACGCTTTGCGAATCATTCAAGGTGAACCAGGTCGGCTATGGGCCGCTCGATGGACAGCGGATGGCTTTCTTTACTCCTTGGTGCGGTGATCTCGGCGCGCCCACAAACTCACCCCCTTCAAAAGTCACACTTTGCGATGCAGCATCGGGACGGGAACTTGAATCGTTGCCTCTGCAATTAATGCCACTGGATTCGCGCAATGGCGGTCCCAGCTGGCGCGTGGGCCTGACGTCAGTGACAAATGCCGGAAGCTATTATCTAAAGATGCCCGCCGCTGGACGCAGCCCCGATTTTGGATTCGGCGACGCCTATGCGCACCACGCTTTTTATGCGCACATGAAAGGTTTTTATCATCAGCGCTGCGGCACGGCGCTGACCAAACCATTCACAGCGTGGGAACGTCCGGGGTGTCACACCGAGGCGGAAGTGACCGATGCACCACCGCCCGATTTCATCAAGGAGCGGGGAGCGCGTCACATTCCACGTTCGGGTGGACATCACGATGCCGGGGATTTTGACATTCGCATCCCCCACACGCTGGTCGCGGGCTGGTTGCTGAATGCGTATGAATTATTTCCGGCCAAGTTCATCGACGGCCAGCTGGACCTGCCTGAAAGCGGTAATGGAATTCCAGATTTGCTCGACGAGGCGCTTTACAGCATACGGGCCTGGGCAGATTTGCAGGAGGCAGATGGTGGCATCCGTGCCGGCTTCGAAGCCAATCGCGAGCCGACCTACGGCGAGGTCAACGCGTCCACGGATAAACTGGTCTATCGCACGTTTGCGCGAAACGGTCATACGACTCTCGCAGGGGCGGCAGTGATGGCGTATGCCGCCCGAATGGTCAAACCCTTCGCTTCAGCCCGCGCCGCCGAATTGCAAACGCGCGCGGAGAAGGCATGGGCTTTCTACCGCCAGCATCAGGACGATGCAGCATACCGCTGGTCCCCGGGCGCATTGTTGTTTGCTTCCTGCCAGCTTTATCTCGCTACCGGCAAGCCCGAGTTCCACGAAATGTTTAAGCGACAGGCGCGTTACTTCTTCGAACTCGACGGGCAAAAGAGCAAATGGCCGGCGCAATACCATGGAACTTATTTCAATTTGGAAACCATCGAGAAGGGCGCAGCGTTCACTCACTATTTTGCGTCTTATCTGATGGATGAAACCCTGCCGAAAGACGAACGCCTTCGTCAGGCGGCCCGCGCTGCGGTTTTGCGCAAGGCAGACGAACAGTTGAAAAAAATAGCCGCAGACGGTTTCGCCACTGTTTCGACTGGAAGCTGGGGCGCCTCCACGGGCGTAGGCCGGTACGGGGATTTTTTGATTCATGCATGGCGTTTCACCGGCAACACGCGGTATCGGGATGCAGCGGCACGCCTGGCAGACTGGTCGCTCGGCGCCAATCCTGCCGGCTGGTGTTTCACAACCGGCATCGGCTCACGGCCTCCTTACAATCCACTGCAATTGGATTCGTATTTTCAATTGTCGAAAGGAATGGGACCAGTTCCCGGCCTGGTGATTTATGGAATCACGGAGCCGCCCGGAAAAGGTGGATACATCAAGGCCGTGACTCAACACCTCCACCCTTCAATGGAGGATATGCCGCTGGCCAGGCGCGTCACGGATGGATGGTCAGTCGTGGAACAGAATGAATTTACGGTCTGGGAAACCATGGCCCCCAATGCATTCATGCATGCCTGCCTTGCTCCGGAGAAACCATTGAAAGGACAATTGTTTCCCTGGGCCGGAGCCAGGCTGCCGGGCGGTTATCCGACAAGTGCGTCCAAATGACTTCGCTCCCAGTCGCCGTCGGCCATTTGGATCTCCTGGGTTATTCCTTGCTGGCCCCTGGCTTTTGTCTCGTGGCGGGATCGTGTTCGGGTTTGGCGGGATTGTACCCCGGGTTGGCTGAGGGCATCTGTGCGCCGACATGCTCGCGCCAGACGTGCAATCGAGAGCGTAATTCATCAACCTTCGCGGGCATCCGAACGGCCAGGTTGCGATGCTCGCCGATGTCGTCACGCAGGTTGTAAAGCTCCACGCGCATGTCATCGAAGAACTCAATCAACTTGAAATCGCCCGCGCGAATCGCGCCGTAGGGCGTGGTGCCGCCCAGTTGATAATGCTGATAGTGCGGATAGTGCCAATACAGCGCCTCACGTTTCAACCCGCCATCTCCGCGCAACAGCGGCCCAAGATTCACAGCATCCACACCATTGCTGGCGGTTTTCGTCTGGCCGGCGATTTCGAGAATTGTTGGATACAAATCCATGCTGATGACCGGGGTTTCGCAGACGCTGCCAGGCTTCGTGACGCCAGGCCACTGGACGATGAGCGGAACGCGCGTGCCACCCTCGTAGCAGGAACCTTTGCCTGCGCGGAGTGGATGATTCGAGGTCGTCGGCACCCGGCCGCCGTTGTCTGAAGCGAAGATCACGATGGTGCGATCAGCCAGCTTGAGTTCATCCAATGTGCGACGAACACGGCCCACTGTGTCATCCATGGATTCGATCATGGCCGCATAAACGGCGTTGGTCTGATGCAGGCCGGCGCGCTTTTTCGCGCGGTACTTTTGAATGAGCGCCTGCTTGCCTTGAATCGGCGTATGGACGGCGAACTGCGACAGATAAAGAAAGAATGGCTGGTCCTTGTGCTGTTGGATGAACCGCCCGGCTTCCTCGCCCAGTCGATCCGTGATGTATTCGCCGTCTGAACCCTCCGGCAGCGTCGCAATCTTGTAAGGCGCGAAGTAACTTTTCGGCGCAGGCGCCTCGGTCCCCGCGATGTTAATGTCGAAGCCCTGCTTTTCGGGATAGAATTCCGCGCCGCCGAGGTGCCACTTGCCGATGCTGGCGGTGGCGTAGCCTGCGGAATGAAGCGCGCGAGCAATGGTGACTTCTTCCAGCGGAAGGTGCTTCGTCCAATCCGGCACCAGCAATTTCGGATTTTCAGGCGGGAGGCCGGGAATCCAATCGGTGACATGCAGGCGTGCGGGATATTTTCCGGTAAGGATCGCCGCGCGTGTCGGCGAACACACCGTGCAGGCCGAGTACGCCTGCGTGAATTTCATCCCATCCCGCGCGAGCCGATCGATTTGCGGTGTCTCGTACAGATCACTCCCGTAACACGACAAGTCCATCCAGCCGAGATCATCGGCCAGTATCAGGATGATGTTCGGCCGGGGCTGCGGGGCGGCGCCGCAAAGCGGGAGAATCAGGAGGCCGATCAAAAGACAAAGAACGATTCGCCAGAATCGCCTTGTCGCAAAACCGGTGCGTGTGTTCATGGATGGAATTCAAAACGGCCGCCGGCCATTGCGCCAGTTCTTCCTGATCCAACGGATGTGGCTGCGAAGATATTCGTCGAAACAATTCGGTGAAGACAATATCGCAAATATACCAAAAATGAGACCCCTTTGGGATCCCTTTGACGTCATTTGTGCCCTGACCCTCCTCTTCTTACTGAACTTTGATTCGTGCCGTCGCTTCGCTTTGCGCCAATAACGGTCTCTTCACCGTCGGCACCGGCCCGCACCATGGCTCCGCTTTCGGTCGCGGGCCAAGGGCGGTCGTCTTCGGCAGATCTTTCGGCAACTCGATGCCGTCGCGTTTAAGGTCTTCGGCGGGCGCGACTGTGGCGAGCGTGCCGGGCGGCGATTTATACCAGCCAGGGTCGGAACCATCAGCGGGCAGCTCCTCACGAACCTTCAAAATCGTGAACATACCGCCCATCGTTATGTAGTCGTGCTGCCCCTGCGCTCCGATCATCGCGAGCGAATTTGGCGGCACGGTCATGCCCATGTCCCCCATGTCACCCATCCCGTCCTCGCCCATCACCATGTAGCCGGGGATGAGCTTGCGGATTCTCTTGTTCAGCCCTTCGGTGTTGACCCCAATGACGTTGCCGAACCGGTGGCCCATTTGGTTCATAACGTGATGGAGCATGTGGCAGTGGAGCA
>JBEEGQ010000012.1:0-4839 GCA_041166945.1 Verrucomicrobiota bacterium | reverse complement strand
CCAGCGCAATGAGCACCACATTTCGTCCCGCTGCGGCTCCCCGCAAGGGCGTCAAATCCTCCGTTTGCCGCTCATCACCCACAGGACGTCGCCAGTCGGCATCGGGTGGCCCGATTTTTTCGCGCACTCGCGGCACCATGGAATCGACCAGCGCCAGCACCGCGTTGCGTTGGAGTCCCGAGCAATCCATCGTGCCCGACACCAGCAATCCTCCCAGAGCCAGCACGGACAAAAGTCCCAGCCCGGCATGCCTCAAGTATTTGAAATCCTTGCGCGAAATCGCAGCGAACGCCGCGGCGGACAAAAGAACGGAGGCAATCAGCGCCAGATTGGTCGGCGTGATGTAGTGACGGATGGAGTCGGAGAGAGCGCCGCCCGCCGCGCGCGACATCTGCCAGGTCAACGGGGACGATAACACGCGCGTGGCGACCACATTCACGGCGGTGTAGAAGGCGAGAACCCAAAATAAACTCCAGTTCAACCACGGCTTTCTTCTCAAGCCCCAATCGACCGCGGCAAAAAGCAGGGCGAGGAGCGCGTCCTGCCAGAACAACGCCAGCGGCGTCCCGATCGACCACGGGAGTTCGCGGCCTGCCACGGCAATCAGCTTGGCAACGAGGAGAGTGGCGAAAAGGGCGAGCGCTTTCATCGACGCACGAGGTTCATTCGTTTGAGCAGGACCCCGGAAACCAGCAAGCTTTCGCCGTGAGATCAGCCGAGCCAATTTTTTCAATCCGTCCAGGCTCGCATATTCCAGCCACCGGAGAACCGGGGGCCACCGGCTGAGGCGGCTTTCGTCGGGCAGCGGCCCCTGCCCCAGCGCGGTCCAGTGAAGCCCGGGTCGCGCGTGATGCTCGATATGATGGCCGTCATTAAAAAACAGGCGGTTGTAAATCCAACCGTGATGACTCACGGCGCCGCCGCGCGAATGTTCAAAATAGCCCTGGACCTGGCACAGCCCGATCCCGATCAGCCAACCGGGCAGGTAAACACCCACGAAAAAGGCGTGGCAAAAAATCACCAGCAATCCCCAGCCAATGAGGACGAGCGCGGCCTCCATCAACCATGCGCGGCGGAAATCCTTCCAGCGAATCCCCTCGTCGCGATGATGCGCCAGGTGGCGCGCCGCCCAAAAACTTTGAGGGAAGCCCAGGAGCACGGTGAGATAGATCGAAAATAATGCGTTGAAGGGCCGGGAGCGAAAAAAGGGCAGATGGATGAAGTTGTGCGAAATGGTGTTCGCATTCCACCAAAGGCCCAGGGCGATCACTGCGACAGAAGGCCGCCAAAGGATCAGAACTCCGTGCAGCAGCGCCAGCACGACGAGCCACCCATCGCGGCTCGAGTGTCGTAGCAGCCCCCAGCCCCGATGAAGTTGCGGGGTGCGCCTGTCCCCGGGCGCAGCGGGTTGGGAGGTGGCAGGACGCCTGGCGAATTCTTGGGCATTCATGAGTTCGGACGTCGCTGCGACCGGGACGGTCGCACTCCGGGGAGGGGACACGCGCACCCTACTCTTTTTTGCCCGGCGTTTTTGGAGCCTGGTCGGCGCCGGGCTTTTGATCCTTCAGTTTTTTGAGCTGGTTGAGGGGCGTATAATCGCGATCGCGGACTTTGATGATCCCCCAACTCTTGGGATAAAGGTCCGCATTTTCCACCTTCGCATCCGCCTTGCGCAGTGTGGCCGGCGTTTTTTCGTACCGCGCGCCGAAGCTCACAATCTGGCCAGTGCCCGCCACCGCCTTGAGATCGGCCCATTCCTTTTTACAAATGTCCTCCTCGCCCGGGCGGATCTTGAAATACATGTAGCCACGCTCGGCGTCGTTGTACTCATTACTGTTTTTACTTTTGGCGAGGGCAAAGCCGCCCCAGACTTGGATGCGCTCGGGGTTGGCGTCGTCCGGCTCCATCACCACACGATCCACAAAGCCATAAATGCCATTCGGATCGCTGGCACGCGCGGCGGGGCCTGCACCGGCAAAAAGTGCGGCAGCGCATAACAATTTCAGGAGGTTTTCCAACCGGACAAGCGGTTGGCCAACGGAATGAAGTTTGGAGTTCATATCGGGCATTCGACGGCGGTGACAGGGGGGAATTGTCAAACAGTTGTAAAACTGCTGTAAAAAATCGCGCCTCTCAATCCTGCAGGAGGGCCGCCAATATCTGTTCCATCAATGCGCCGAGGATATCGATTTCCATCAGGGCGATTCGGCGGCCCGGCGGCAATTCCAGCAACTCGAAATCGTCGGCCAAATTCATCTCGGCTTCGCCCAGTTGCTGCCGGGCCGCAACCATCATGCGATAATCATTGAGCACCTTCAAAAGAACGTCGGCTTCCCCAAGCTCGAGGGCCAGGCGATGGCCGCCGGGTTTGGAGGCCGAAAGGCGGCCCGCCCAAACTTCGAGGCGCCGGATGCTGTCGGATTTCAACTGATGCAGCGCCGAAAGCCATTCCCCGGTTTCCTCGGCGGACATCTGAGCGCCCCGACATCCCCGTGTGGCGTACCAGACCTCCGCAACGGCCGGGTCGAGGTCAGCGGGTTTGAGTTCGTAATTCTTGAGGATGACGCGAAAGACCCGGTCCAGAAGCCGGGCCTCGAATGCGTTCAGATGAACCACCAGTTTTCCGCCATGCATCCGCGCCTTCATCGCTCAGGAGGACGGCTCGATGGTGACGTTCAACCCGAACGCCTGAATTTGCTGGTGATAAAATTCGGCACGCTCGCGCGTCTCGGTCGCCACCAGGCTTCGGCCGAGTTGATGAACTTCGAGCATGTGTTTCGTCGCCTTTTCCTTGTTGAAACCCAGAACGCGCATGAAGACATGCACAACATACGTCGTGAGATTTACCGGGTCATTCCAAACGATGACGTTCCAGCTCTTGTCGAATGCTTCCTTTATTTTTTCCTCGGGACGCGAGGATTCCTTGGGCTTCTCAACGGGAGGAAGCGTCTCGGTGCTCATGGCCTTCAACCCCGTGTCGGCGATGGCTTGAAGTCGGCCCTTGCTGGCCGCTGACGCGCGCTTCTCAATTGGTCACCGCACGGGCCGGTCCCCGGCCCGCTTTGGCTGCGGCCACGCCGCCGGCTTTGTCGACCAGGTGAATGTAATCGATCAGGATGCGCCGCGTTTCATCGAGGGTAATGTCCACGGCAGGAGCGTCCACTTCGGTGGATTCATCCGTTTCTTCCTCGTTGGGATCGGGGCCGGGCTCGGTGGACTTCGCAGCCGACTTGGACAGCGCATCCTTGCCGGGGCGGGTTTTGGACGCCACTTGATTGCTGTCTTTCGTGAAGGCCCCATCGGGAGTTCCATTGGTCGCGCCCACGCTGGCGCTCGTATTGGTGCGCACCGTTGGAGGCGGCAGGCCGGGTTCCTCGGCGAGTTTTAACGTGATATCGTAAATCTTTCCCGGCGGCTCAGGACGCGCGGCCAGCTCCCTCTTGCGCGCCTTGGCGCGGTCATCAGCCTCCTTTTTTTCCTTGAGCCGGACCGCCTCGTTCAACGAGACGGTCTTGTCCGCCAGCTGCTTTTGATACCGCCCCATCTCGTCGCGGATGAAAAGAAAATCGGGGTCGGAGCCGAGTCTCTGATCGGAACGTTTCTTCAGATCAGCGAGAAACGGTTCCACTCGATTGACCTTCTCGTAGCTGGCGGGCTGGATGGTGTCCCAGGGCAGTGCGTTTTCAAGGGAGCTCTCGCCCACCTCGAGCAGATTGTTGATCGACGGAAGCACGAGGTCCGGCGTGACGCCCCGCAACTGCGTCGACGCGCCGCTCGCCCGATAAAACTTCCGAATTGTCACCTTTACGGTGCCCGGATCACTGGTGATGGCCAGATGATTTTGCCGCATGATGGGCGCCAGCTGAAGGAGCGACTGCACGGTGCCTTTGCCGTGTGTCGACGAATCACCCACGATCAATGCCCGTCCATAATCCTGCAAGGCGCCCGCCAAAATTTCTGATGCCGAGGCGCTGAAACGGCTCGTGAGAACGATCAGCGGTCCGTCATAAAACACCGTCGGATCGGGATCGCTGTCCACCCCGACGCGCCCATCCGGACCGCGCACCTGAACCACCGGGCCTTCCTTGATGAAAAGGCCGGTCAGGTTAATCGCTTCCTCGAGGGAACCGCCGCCATTGCGCCGTAAATCCAGGATGACTCCGCCGACATTTTCCTTGCTCAACTTCTTGAGCAGTTTGGCGACGTCGGCGGTCGTGCTCTTCGGTTCGCCGCCCTTGCGGCCTTCCAAATCGAACTTGGCGTAGAACGAGGGCAGGTCGATGACGCCCAGGCGGACGTTGCGATCCTTTCCATTTTCATCCCGCCCATCGGGCACTTCAATGATCCGGGACTTGGCCGCGCCCTCCTCGAGTTTGATCTCGGCGCGGACGAGGGTCACCACTTTGCGCACGGACGAATCAGCGGCGGCCGCTGGAATGATCGTCAGCCGCACCTCGGTGTCCTTGGCGCCGCGGATCAACTCCACCACCTTGTTCAGTTTCATGTCGATGACATCAACAGGAGGCTGGTTGCTTTGGGCGACGGCGACGATTTTATCTCCCGCCTTGAGCTTGCGACTCAGCATCGCGGGGCTGCCCGGGGTCAGGGAATCGATTTTGCAAATGCCCTCGTCGGAAAGCAGCTTGGCGCCGATTCCAAACAGGGAGAGCTGCATGTTGATGGAAAAATTGTCCGTCTCGCTTTTGCCCATGTAATCGGAATGCGGGTCATAAACATGGGCGAGGGCATCCAGGTAAATCTGGAGGACATCGTCATTGTCGTACTCGTTGATCGCCCGGAGCACGCGCGTGTAACGCTTGGTCAGGTTCTTGACGATTT
>JBEEGQ010000011.1:0-20244 GCA_041166945.1 Verrucomicrobiota bacterium | reverse complement strand
GTCCTGACCATATGAGCTTCCGTTAATGCACCGGCGCGATTGCAACCTCCTCATTATGCAAATCGCGAGTGTCGCAGGCTTTTTGCAATCTTTGGGTGCTGCTTCCCTGTGAGGAACTTTGGTTGGATCCCAACATTAGGACCCAACGAGTCAGGTGAGAGCCATGGCCTGTGCCATGCTATTGATGGGATTCATCCACACATGGATGCGCCTAACAAAAACGTGCGGGCCCGAGGCAGGAGTGACAGTTGCAACTATTAAACCGGTTCCTTGCATCCCTATGAATCAGCTGGGACTCCATCTCTTATTGGTCGCCTGGGTGTTTGCCAGTGGTTTTGGGTGCTCTGCTCTGCCGGCGGAGAAGCGCATCCGGCATTCCATCCGACCCGATTATTCTGTCAACGAACCGGAGTTCCGAAATTCAATCAGCCAGCTATTGGGTAGTCCGCTGGTCGAAAGCAATTCGGTCGTGGAGATGTTAAACGGCGATCGTGTTTTTGACGCCATGCTGGAAGCCATTCGTGGTGCACAATCATCGATCACGATTGAGCAATTCATTTGGAGCTCGGGCAAGATAGGAACGCGATTTGTGGAGGCACTGTCCGAGCGGGCGCGTGCTGGCGTCAAAGTGAAGATTGTCGTCGATTCGCTGGGCTCGCTCAAGCTTCACAGGTCTGATGTCAGCCGGATGAAGAAGGCTGGAGTTGTATTAGAGCGTTTTAATCCGCCAATCGTCTTCAGGCTGACGCTTCCGTTCAAGCTTCTGGGAATAAATCGCCGGACTCACCGCAAACTCATGGTCGTTGATGGCAGGGTGGGTTTCATTGGCGGTGTGTGCCTATCGGATAAATGGGCCGGCAATGCGGAACCGGGCCAATGGCGCGATACCCATTTTCGCGTGGAAGGACCGGTGGTGGGACAGATGCAGGGAATCTTTGCGGGACACTGGCTGAAAGCCCGCTCCGAGGTGCTGCATGGACCCGCCTACTTTCCCGAATTGAAGCCGGCCGGCAACATGGTTGCACAATCGTTCGCCAGTGGCCCGAAGGAGGGAGCAGAGAAAGCGCGGCTCGCCTATTTGCTTTCCATCGGCGCAGCCCGAAAGAACATTCGCCTGTCCCACGCCTATTTTGTTCCCTGCAAGTCGGCAATTGACGCACTGGTCAGGGCGCGCGAACGCGGGGTGAAAGTGGAGCTGATTATTCCCGGCAAAAGCGACAACTTCGCGGTGCGAAGCGCCGGCCGCTCGCGCTGGAGCAGGCTCGTTAAGGCAGGCGTCGAATTCTATGAATACGAGCCGACCTTATATCACTGCAAAATCATGATTGTGGATGACATCTGGAGCACAGTGGGCTCGATCAACTTCGATGAAAAATCCTTCCGACACAATGACGAGGCAAACTTGAACATCCTGGATCGCAATTTCGCTGCCGCGTTGACGCAAATATTCGAGGATGACAAGAGCAAGTCCCGCCACATCACCATTGAGGAGTTCAAAAACCGCAGCCTGTTGACCCGGTTCATGGATTTCGTTGTCGGCAAGTTCCACTCGGAATTATGAAACGTTGTCCCTGCTCTCCCGTGCTCCGGTCAATCCGAATCATTTCTCCACTGCGCGATAAAATCTTCGCAAGGCGTTCGTGGCGGTGCGATCCAGAATCTGGACGTAGGGACACGTGGGGCACTCCATGTCCGGCATCTGGTTGGTGCTGATCGGCGCCCAATGCACGAGGTTTGACGAAGCCTGAACGATGTGGGTTTCGAGCCTCGGGCCACGGATCTGGATAACGGGGCCATTGGTGGGCGAGTAGTTGACAATGCGCAGATTCAACGTGGGATCGCGCGGCATCAACTTCACGAAACGACCTGGATCGCTCGACTGAGCGGGCTCGTAGCTCACCTGCAATGCGCAATCCGTTCGTGGAGAGTACCACCGGCCACCTACACCTGTCGTGAGATGAGGGACCGCACCCACCAGCGTCATGGAGGTGAAACTAAATGTATTGGTGAAAGGCGCGGAGTCGAGGGATAGGCCGAAAAAGCCGTGAGTGCTGGAAAGGCTGGTGGCCCCAAGGATTGCTGGGGGTTCCCCCTGCAGCCCGTCGAATTCGACGGTCGCAATTCCCGGCAGACTGCTTCCGCCGCCGAACCAATCCCACCGCCAGTTGGCTTGGATTCTGGCCTGCGCGCCGGGCGGAGGTTGAATTACCATTTTCATCCCGGCAGGCGCCACCACCTTCCAGATGAATTGCGTATGGGCATCCCATGACACATACACCGGGGGTAGAATGGCGCCGGGGAAGCCCTGGTGCAGAAGGAAATCCGAGGAGAGGCCGGGGACAAATAGACCGCCCTCCAGATGAGGCGCCCCGAACGCGTGGTTGATGGTTGTGATGAGGCTGCTGCCGAGAAGGTCGGGGTGCGGGATATTCAGGTTGCCGGCCTGCACGATTTCGAACACACCGTCGCCGCTCGTCAACGAGCCGCTGCGCGGCAATCGAGTGGGATTTTCCGCCACAACGTAATCAATTCCGGCGTTTGTACCGAGCCACTGGTTGTAGACAAAGTTGATCCAGCTGTTTGTTGTGCCGGGTGCGAATGGGCAGCCCGGGACGGTGGTGGTCATCATCACAATTCCCGTCTCACTTCGCCAGCCATGAACCGCAATGGGCGGAGTTACAGTCGTGATGCATACACCGTGGCGTTGGAGTATCGTAAATACTTTGTCCGCGACATGAATCTGGGCAATGCGATCCTGTCCGGTGGTATTGGCGGACAACTGATATCCCACCTGGCCATTCGTGGGGTTTGCAGTGGTCGCCCACACGTACATCCAATCGGAGGTGCTCCAGGCGCGCCAGATGCCGGGGGAGGTACTGGTGACACTGATGATTCCGGATTCGGCGCCGAAACCGTGGGTGCGATGGCCCGGGAAAATAACGACCGAAGCCTGTGCGTTGGTGACGGGCGTATAATTCCGCCACAATTGAACAATGGATTTGTTGTAGTCGTACCCCGTGAGCAAAAGATCCAACCGCCCATCGTTGTCATAATCCCCCCACCCTACCGAGCCGGCGAGAACTCCGAGCAGCCCGGGCGCGACGCTGGCTGTCACATTGGTGAACCCGCTCCCCGTGTTCCGCCAGATCTGGGATACGAGACTTTCGTCGCCGTTATTGTCAGCGTGTCCCGAGAGGAAGAGGTCCAGCCGTCCGTCGTTGTCATAATCGGCCCACGCCACCGTGCCGGCCAGACCAGGGAACCGGGGCGCGATCGTGGCCGGTAGCTTCGTGAACCCGTTTCCCGTGTTGTGCCACAATTGGCAGATGTAATTGTTGGTGCCATTGTCAAAGGATCCGGTGAGCAGGAAATCGAGGCGTCCATCGTTGTCATAATCCCCCCATGCCACCCTGCCTCCCGCAACCCCAGGCAGGCCGGGCGCAACGATCTCCGTCACATTCGTGAAGCCGTTGCCCGTGTTCCGCCACAATTGGGAAATGTAATGGTTCGTGCCGTCGTTAAAGTATCCTGACAGCAGGAAATCGAGGCGGCCGTCGTTGTCATAATCGCCCCATGCCACCGAGCCGGAACCCACCCCCGGCAGACCGGGGGCGACCATCGCCGTCACATTCGTGAAGCCGCTCCCCGTATTGCGCCAAAGTTGGGAGATGTAAACGTTGTAAGAAGTCTCATCGCCCTCGTAGTAAGAAGATCCCGTGAGGATGAAGTCGAGCCGCCCGTCGTTGTCGTAGTCACCCCAAGCCATGGAGGAGTGCCCAACTTGTGGCAGGCCGGGAGCAACCGCGCCCGTCACATTTGCAAGTCCGTTTCCCGTATTCCGCCACACTTGCGAAATCTCGGATCGGCCGTCGACATCGCTATAACCTGTGAGGAACAAGTCCAGCCGTCCGTCGTTGTCATAATCGCCCCATGCCGCCGTGCCTCCGATGGCCCCCGGCAGGCCGGGCGCGAACGCGGCCGTAACGTCCACGAATCCGTTCCCCGTATTTCGCCAGAGTTGGCCAAGGAAAAGGTCGGTGTTGGCTTCTTCATCGTAAAGGTATCCCGTGAGAACAAAATCCAGCAGCCCGTCATTGTCGTAATCGCCCCACGCCACTGAGCCCTGCCCTATCTGCTGCAGACCGGGCGCGACCGTTGCGGTCACATTCGCGAACGTAGGGGTGACGAGGCACTGCATCGTGCCATAAACCACCCCCAGGCTGTTCGAGACAACCGCGCGGAAGTAATAAGTCGTGCCGACTTCAAGGCCGGGGAGATGCTGGCTTAAGTTGGCATCAAATCCGTTGGCAAGGAGCTGCACTGGCGTCAACTGGCCGTAAACAGGAGTGAGTCCCCACTCAAACCAGCCATAGGTCGAGAGGTTGTTGGGACTGACATGGGCATTGAGTGTCGCGGAGTTCGGGCGGGAGCCACTGGCCAGGCTGGTTGTCACGCCCGGCGCCGCGAGCAGGAAGTGTTGCTCGATCCCAAGGACCACCTGGCCCTGATCATTGGATACAATAGCGCGGCAATAGTAGGTCACGCCCATGTTCAAGCCGGTGATACATTGAGAGAAGTTGGTGAATGAATTGCCGTTGCCCACCGGCTGCACCGCGGTTACCCGGCCATAGTTGGTGGTGTCGCCCCAGATGAACCATCCGGCTGCCGCCTGGCGATGCGGGTGGATCGAGGCGTTGAGCCTGACACTGGACGGACTGACGCTCGCCGGCCCCTTGGTGATCACGGCGGGCGGCGGATTGGACTGAGCGGTGTTGTTCCGCCAGAGTTGGGAGACCGTGTCAGGAAGATCACAACCGTCACAATCAAAGCTCGTCGCTCCCGTAAGCAGAAAATCCAACCGCCCGTCACTGTCATAATCACCCCATTGGACGGAGGAATGGAAGACCCGTTGAAGATCGGGTGCGACGCTGGACGTCATATTGGTGAACCCGTTGACGGTGTTCCGCCAAATTTGGCAAACGCCTCCCGAAAGAAGAATATCAAGGCGGCCGTCGTTGTCGTAATCGCCCCACGCCGCCGAGCCCCAGTAAATCCCGGGCAAACCGGGCGCGACCGACGCCGTCACATTCACGAACCCGTTTTCCGTATTCCGCCACAGTTGGGAAATGGATGAGCCCGTGAGAAGGAAATCGAGGCGCCCGTCATTGTCATAATCCCCCCACGCGACCGAGCTGTAGTAAACGCCGGGCAGACCGGGGGCGACTGTCGTCGTCACGTTCTCGAATCCGCTTCCGGTGTTCCGCCATATTTGGGAAATGGGACTGTAGTACGGATAGTTATCATCGAGATCACTCCGTCGCGGGATTCCTCCCGTGATGATAAAGTCGAGACGCCCGTCATTGTCGTAATCGCCCCATGCCACCGAGCCATCGGTGACCCCGGGCAAACCGGGCGCCACCACGGCCGTGACGTTGACAAATCCGCTTTCGGTATTTCGCCACACTTGGGAAACGAATCCTCCCGTAATGATAAAATCGAGACGGCCGTCGTTATCATAATCGCCCCACGCCATCGAGGCTCCCCAAAGTGCCGGCAGACCGAGCGCGATGGTGGCCGTCACATTCGTGAACCCACTCTCGGTGTTCCGCCACAGTTGGCCTGGGAGAAGGAGGTCCAGCCGCCCGTCATTGTCATAATCGCCCCACGCCGCTAATCCATCACTAATCCCCGGCAGACCGGGAGCGACTGTAGCCGTCACATTGGAAAACCCATTCCCCATATTCCGCCACAGCTGGGAAGTGTAATTGCCGGTTGTGGTGCCGCTGCCGTCGGGGTTATGAAAGGAGGTGTAGTAGATTCCGGTGAGCAGGAAGTCGAGTCGCCCGTCGTTGTCATAGTCCGCCCAGGCCACGGAGGAAAACCCCACCTGCGGCAGGCCGGGCGTGACGGTGGCGGTGACGTCGACAAAGGTGGGTCCGGCTGCCCGCGCTCCCGCCGCACAGAGCAACACGGCGCTCACGAACCACTGCCCTGCGGTGCGCCGGACTGTCTTGATCATGGTAAATAGGTTGGTGTTCACGCGGTCACTGGCTTTTCCAATCCTTGTGGAATGGCAAAATGACATCGCGCCATTCTGCCTTGGATAAATAGTCCCACACCCCGCAACTGTGACGCAAGACTGCACCCTCCGGACACCTACGATTCGCACTGACGTAGAACTACGATCTCGCAACCGAACAACATTGACCTCGGGCCCGATGTCCGGTTGACTGGCTCTGACGCCAAAGGCGTTCCAATGAGGATACTCCACCTGCCATTCGCATCCTTGGTGTTGTCCTTCGCCTTGGCCGGGATGGAAGTTCGCGCGGCGTCGGAACCTTTCCCCCTTGTTCATTCGTTATTCCCGCCAGTCACGGGAGCTGTCGTGGCACAGTCGGATGTCTTGCAGGGCCAAAGTGTCGCGGTGGATGGAAATCTGGTGGTCGTGGGCGCACCAAATGCGGATACTGGTGGCACGAATACAGGGGTAGCCAAGGTATACGATGCCACCACAGGTGCGTTGCTCCTTACTTTGGCCAATCCAAACCCCCTCAATTCCCAGTACTTCGGCTCCGCGGTCGCCATCTCAGGGACGCGCGTGGTAGTGGGGGTGTGGCTGGACAATACAGGCGCGAACGGGTCGGGCGCCGTATATGTGTATGACCTTGCCAATGCCGCGCCCACAGTGCCCGTGGTGAAGTTGTTGAACCCCACGCCCGGAGCATTTGACGAATTTGGAACCGCAGTCGCCATTTCTGGAACTCGCATCGTCGTCGGCGCACAAGGAGATGACTTTGGGGTTGGCGATGCCGGAACCGCGTACGTGTATGACCTGGCGGGCGCCACGCCCACCGTTCCGGTTGTCACGCTGGCCAATCCGACTCCGCTGAGCGGTGAATATTTTGGGCTCGCTGTGGCGATCTCGGGCACACGGCTAATTGTCGGGGCGTATGGGGAGCGAACCGTCGATTTCTATGTAGGGGCCGCTTACGTTTACGATCTCTTGAGTGGATCTCCGAATACTCCTGTTTACACGCTGAGAAATCCCACACCTGCGAATGGCGACTATTTTGGAGTTTCAGTGGCGATATCCGGAACGCGGGCGGTCGTCGGGGCGCGATTCGACGACACCGCTGCTCTCAATTCCGGCAGCGCATACGTTTATGAGTTGGCCGGTCCCACTCCCACAACGCCGGTGCTTTCGTTGAGTCGTCCAAACCCGGTGGGAAACGAGTTCTTTGGCATTTCAGTGTCCATGTCAGGCCCGCGTATTGTCGTCGCAGCTCATCGAGACAATACCGGGGCAACCAATGCGGGAGCGGCATTCGTGTTCGATCTGTCGAGCGCCACGCCCTCCATTCCCATACTCACTCTTACAAATCCCACCCCGGCGGCTCAGGATGTCTTTGGACGCTCCGTGTCTATTTCCGGAGATCGGGTTGTGGTGGGAGCACCCATGGACGACACACGGGCGGCCGATGCGGGCAGCGCTTACTTGTATGATTTGGCGGGCGCCTTGCCGGCAGTGCCGGCGGCCACGTTGGATGCTCCTGAACCGAGGCTGGCTGGCGGCGATCAATTTGGAATCTCTGTGAGCGTGTCGGGCACACGACTCGTTGTCGGAGCCTACTGGAACGACACGGGAGCATCCAACGCCGGCAGCGCGTACGTGTATGATTTGGCCAGCGCCACCCCTGCTCTTCCCATCCTTGTCCTCACGAATCCAAGCCCCGCGCTGGATGATTGGTTCGGATTCGCGGTGTCCATCTCCGGCACGCGCGTCGTGGTGGGGGCACATCAGGACGACCGGGGAGCGTTTAATGCAGGCATGGCCTACGTGTATGATCTGGCGAGTGCCATCCCTGAGGTTCCCGTTCTGACACTCACCAATCCCAGCCCGGCGGCGGGGGATGTCTTCGGCTATTCTGTTGCCATTTCAGGATCGCGATTGGTGATCGGCGCGCCTTTCGATGACACGGGTGCGGCTAACACAGGCAGCGCTTATGTCTATGACTTGAACTTCGCTACCCCCGCCGTGCCGGTGGTCACCCTTAACAATCCCGGTCCCGCTACAGCCGATTTGTTCGGCTGGTCCGTCGCCATTTCTGGCGGGCGGATTGTCGTCGGCGCGAATTCAGATGACACTGGCGGCGTTAACGCCGGCAGCGCCTACGTCTACGATGTGACCAGCCTGACGCCGTCGGTTCCGGTCGCCGTGCTGAACAATCCGTATCCGGCGTTCGACGACAGGTTCGGATCGGCTGTGGCCATTTCCGGCCCGCGCGTCGTCGTCGGGGCTCCCCGGGACGACGCCGGGGCGACTGATGCCGGCAGCGCCTATGTCTATGATCTCACCAACCCCACTCCCACATTGCCTGTCGCAACGCTGACCAATGTCAGCCCGGCGGTGAGCAACCTTTTTGGATTTGCCGTGGCGATTTCCGGCACACGCGTTGTGGTCGGAGCTTATTCGTTTGACGCTGGCCCGATCGATTCCGGCATCGCCTACGTGTATGACATCGCCGGCGCAACGCCCGCCGTGCCCATTGCCACACTCAACGATCCCAGCCCTGCGACGGGCGACCAGTTTGGATTGTCCGTCGCGATTGACGGTCCGACAATCGTTGCCGGCGCTCCCTACGATGATACCAGCGCCCCCGACCGTGGAGTCGCTTACGTCTTTGGATCGCCGCGGATCCTGAAAGTCGTGCCCGGCGCATCGGGTTTAGCCACGCTCTCGTGGACGCCGGCAACTGCGTCCGGCTTTATGCTTCAATACACCGACAGTCTCGCGCCTACAAATTGGGTGAACGCGCCGAGCGGTGCGGCAAATCCGGTCATGGTGTCCACCACCAACGCCTCGCGCTTCTACCGCCTGTTCCAACCGTGAATTGAGTTCCGTGTCGTCAGCATCGGCAAGCCTTTGGCTCATTCGATACTGTCCTCTTACCGAGTGGTAGTGCCCTTGCTCATATACAGCTCAAACAAGAGGCAGATTCCAACCAAGGACACTCCGGCCGGCGTTGGAGAAGCTTTTCTGAATTCCCAATCGAAGAAATGGCTTCATGGCCGGAGTTTCAATCTGGAGATTCAACTGGCAGGACTTGTGCTTATTGTGGCTCGGCACAACAGAGTGCGATGCGCCGCCCCGTCCCGGGCCGGGACGAGTTGAGATGAGATGAATCGGAAATGCTATCCAGCAGCCGGTGAAAGCCTTTAACAGAGAGCCCAAAGTTAAAACCATGAAATCATTTTTTCCATTTCCATCCCGAAGTCGGTTCCGCGCGGCGGCGCTGACAATGGTCATCGTTAGCCTGGTGAATCAGTGGGGAACAAACACCCTGTTGGGCCAGGGCACGGGGCAGTCCAGTGGCGCCACCTTTTTGGGACGCGGAGTCCGCGTCACGACATTCAAAGATAATATTTTCGTAAAAGGCATGGTTGCCAGGGACGCAATCGACTTGAACGGAAACAATATCCAAACCGATAGCTTCGATTCCACCGATCCGACTTCGAGCACCAATGGCCTGTACGTCGCCGGATGGCACAAGTCGAACGGAGACATTGCCAGCAATGCGTCCATTACGAACTCCGTGAACGTCGGCAACGCCAGCATCTTTGGCCATGTATCCACGGGTCCAAACGGAACGGTGGCTGTGGGAGCCAACGGGTCGGTGGGAGATGCGCAGTGGCATGCCAATGGCAGCGCTGGCATTCAGCCGGGATATAGCAAGCAGGACATGAATGTGAGCTTTCCCGACCCAACCGTTCCATTTGCAGGGGGGTTGACGCCCAGTGGCGGTTGGATCACGAATATCATCAGCACGGTGAACACCAGCAACACCACCTCGGCAGCCACCATCGGTTTTCCTGGGAGTCCACCTAGCTACCCGTACGGTTTCGTATCCACAAATTGGAACACTTCCACAGCCTATCCTTCAGGCTCACCGGGCCCTGTCACTACTTCGGTTGCCACCAACACAACGTGGGTCAATGTGAAGACAAACAATAATTATCCTGCAGCGGGAACCTATGTTCCGCCCGTGACGACTTATCTGGTCACCTCCGGCCCTTCAGACGGCCGCGGGACCTATTACACCTATCAATCCATTGCCGGAACCACGACAAATTATACGTATCCAACATTTTCTGTGACGGCCACCACTTATACCACGAACACTCAAACGGTGGCGGCCTGGTATGATTACATTTTGGATGAAGGCAATTATCAGGTCGTTAACCTGAGCGGGTCAATCTATGTCCGGGGCAAGTCAAAGCTTTATGTCAGCAGTTCATTGAACATGTCGGGGTTGGTGGTGGATCCCGACAAAAAACTGGATCTTTACTGCGCCGCCGCGTCGGCCTCGATCGCTGGCAATACTGCGTGGAACAGCGATCGAACCGCTGATAGTTTCGCATTCTGGGGACTTCCCAGTTGCACGAGTCTCAGCTTCAGCGGCAACGCTGGGTTCACGGGGACGATTTACGCCCCCAATGCGACCTTCACCCTGAACGGAGGTGGTAACAACACCACTGATTTCATTGGCGCCAGCATCACCAAAAGCACAACGCTCAACGGCCACTTTAATTTTCACTATGACGAGGCGCTGGGTAAATTTGGGCCGACCCGGGGTTGGCTGGTCAATTCGTGGAACGAGATGGGGCCGCAGAATATTCCCAAAGCCACAGTCGATGCCTACGGCCACGTGGTATTTACCACTTCCGGCCAAACCCAATAGGGCAGACAATCAATCGTTTCATGAACGAATTTCAACCGGTCGACCGGTAGATGGCCCTAAGCAGTCGACGTGAGGAGACTCAAACTTTCTCCGTAAAGGAACCACAAATCAGAGTCTCCTCACGTCGTCTGCTACTTTATTAACGGGCTGCTAACGGACAGGCCGCGGGGCGGGCGGAGGCGCGACGGGGCGCGGAATGGGCGGTGGAAGTACCGGTTGCGGTGCGGGAAGCACAGGTTGCCGCGGCGGGATCACAGTGGGGACAACCGGTGCCGATGGTGGCACGGTGCTGGCCCCGGGAGGCAGCGTGCTGATCCCCGGCGGCAACGTATTGACCCCTGGCAACGTCGTGCCATTGCCCGGCGGAAGGATGGCGCTACCGGGCGGTAAGGTACTGGTGCCAGGAGGCAACGTGGAAACTCCAGGAGGAAGCGTATTGGCGCCCGGAGGTAGAGTACTTGCACCCGGGGGGAGAGTGCTGGCGCCCGGAGGAAGTGTGCTCAGCCCCGGTGGGATCGTGCTAACGCCCGGGGGCAGTGTTCCGGCGCCGGGAAGGATTGTGCCGTTCCCGGTTGGTAAAACCGGAACCCCAGCAGGATAAAGCGGCACTGTTCCGTTCGGTCCCAAAATGGGTGTCCAAGGGATGGGAGGAACCGGCACTGAGACCGCACCGGTGAGTGGATTGGTGGCGTCGACTGCGCGGTTGGTCGGAACATTCCAGACCGCAGCCATTTCGCCGTTCGCATTCGTGAACAACTGCCGTGTTTGGGGGAGCGGCGGGATCTCCTGACCCTGCCTCCAGATAAATCCCACTTCGCCAGTGGTATTTGTAAATGCGCGACTGGCGGATGCCGGTGGCGGGTTGGCGCCCTGCACCATTCCCAGTTTGCCATCCGCGTTCGTCAACAGCCGGCTTGGACCGGCGGGAACCGGCGTCGGCGATGGTTTTGCAACGATCACTTTCAGCTCGCCATTGGCGTTGGTCACCAATCGATTCTCGATCAAGCTCTCCTTTGTCACCGTCGCGGGGGGCACCGGTGCAGTAGGAGGCAATTGAGCAATTCCGAGGCTCGATGCGCACGCCGTTGCTGCAACCCACCCCCCAGCCGTCCATGGAAATTTCCTGACTTTCATAATAAAGTATAAGCTCGAAACTTTGGGTGGCAAGGTGCGGGATCGATCCAAATATTTTCCAGGAACACGCTAAATGCCGGTGGAACCCGCGCACCTATTCGCCGCAAAGGACGCCGTGGTCCCAAACGAAAGGAGCGTTGCCAACTTTGCAGCGCACATTAATCTGCCTGCGGATCAATGAAGTGAATCACCTCGCGAAGTGATAAAAAGCAATATGACCACAAACCAGACCAACACGGTTCGACTCCATCGGGTGCTCCGCGCGACGCCGGAGCGGGTTTATCGCGCGTTCCTGGATGCAGACGCCATGGCCAAATGGCTTCCGCCGAATGGATTCACCGGAAAGGTCCATCACATGGACGCCAAAGTTGGCGGCACCCACCGGATGTCGTTCACCAATTTCACCACAGGCAAGAGTCACTCCTTCGGCGGGACTTATCTCGAGCTCGCGCCCCACGAGCGCATCCGCTACACCGACAAATTCGACAGCCCCAGCCTGCCCGGCGAAATGCAGGTGACGATCACGTTGAAGAAAGTCTTTTGCGGCACTGAATTAAACATCATGCAGGAAGGAATTCCAGCCATGATACCCGCCGAGGCGTGTTATCTCGGCTGGCAGGAATCCCTGACACTGCTGGCCCAGCTGGTCGAGGTTGAGATCCCCGATGACCCATCCTGATTCCAAAAATGCATCGTTCGCATCCGTCAGGAGGCCGTCCGAAGAGTTACCGCTAAAGATTTTCCTCGTCCGAGCCGAGATCAGAAGTAGAAGGCTCATCGGCCACAGGGCCATGGGCAGCTTTTCCGGGCAGGACTGAAGCACTCAGGTCCAGCAAGTCAAAGGCACAATCGAATCCATCTGATGGAACAGAGGGATTTACGGTTGTGCCTTTTGCTTTCCCTCGAGGCCAATCCAATGAACACACAATTTCGTCCGCGCGCCATTCGCCCCGCTCCGCATCGGCGGCCCCATCCGGCCGCCCTCGGCCATCCATTTCCATGAACCTCTCCGATCCACCCAGCCACCGTCGCGTGTTAATCGTCGACGACAATCCCGCCATTCACGAGGACATCCGCAAAATCCTCGACGACGGAGCCGAGGCCAACAGCCAGATGGACCTGGCGGAGAGTGAGCTGTTGGGCGAACCGCGAAGCACGCTGTCGCGCGGATCCTTTGTGATCGACTCGGCCCTCCAGGGTCAGCAGGGAGTGGAACTCGTACAGCGCTCGTTGCAGGATGGCCGGCCCTACGCAATGGCGTTTATCGACGTGCGCATGCCGCCCGGCTGGGATGGCATCGAGACGACGGCGAAGATTTGGGAAATTTATCCCGACCTCCAGGTGGTGATCTGCACGGCTTACTCGGATTATTCGTGGGACGAAATGATTGCCCGGATCGGAAAGTCCGACAGGCTTGTCATTCTGAAAAAGCCATTCGACAACGTGGAGGTGCTTCAACTCGCCAACACGCTTACCGAAAAATGGCAGTTGCTGCAGCAGGCTCGCTCACACGTCAACAGCCTCGAAGAACGGGTCCGCGAGCGCACGCAGGCGCTCGAGTGCGCCAATGCCACGCTCCAGGCGGAAATCGCCGGGCGCAACAGGATGGAAATTCAACTTCGCCACGCCCAGAAAATGGAATCCATCGGACAGCTTGCCGCCGGTATCGCCCATGAAATCAATACTCCGACGCAATACATCGGGGACAACACGCGCTTCGTGCAGGACGCCTTCGGCGAAATTCGCCAGCTCGTCGTCCAATATGACAAACTCCTGTGCGCCGCCGAGACCGGGAGCGTAACGCCGGAATTGATCGGTGCGGTCCGGTCCGCCGCCGGCGCCGCGGACATGGCATATCTAGGGGAGGAAATTCCAAAAGCCATCCAGCAATCGCTCGATGGAGTGAATCGAGTGGCACAGATCATCCGGGCCATGAAGGACTTTTCCCATCCCGGCACCCAGGAGAAGACCCTCCTGGATTTGAACCGGGCCATCGAAAGCACCCTCACAGTCTGTCGCAACGAATGGAAGTACCTGGCCGAAATGGTCACCGATTTTGATCCGGCACTGCCGCCGATCCCCTGCCTGCCCGGCGAACTGAACCAGGTAATTCTCAATCTTGTTGTCAATGCGGCCCATGCCATCGCCGATGTTGTCGGTGACGCCGCCAACGGCAAGGGCACGATCACGATGTCCACCCGCCGCAACGGCGATTGGGTGGAAATCCGCATTCGCGATACCGGAACCGGCATCGCTGAAAAAGGCCGCGACCGCATCTTCGATCCCTTCTTCACAACCAAGGGCGTGGGCAAAGGCACCGGCCAGGGCCTGGCGATCGCCCATGCCGTGATCGTGGACAAACACGCTGGAACCATCCATTTCGAGACGGAGATGGGTCGGGGCACTACCTTCATCATCCGATTGCCGATCCATTCCCCGCTCGCCCAACCATTGACCAGGGGCGCATGAAAGCCCCGCCCCGCCTCCACAATCAACAACGACAAACTCCTGACGTATGATCCCCAAAATCCTTTGCGTCGACGACGACGCCCACATCCTGGCCGGTTTCCAAAGAAACCTGCGCAAACATTTTTCGATCGACACCGCTGAAGGCGGCGAACAAGGCCTGGTCTGCCTCAAACAGAACGGGCCTTACGCGGTCATCCTGGCGGACATGCAAATGCCAGGCATGAACGGCGTTCAGTTTCTGACGAAAGCCCAGGAGAAATATCCCGACACCGTCCGCATTATGCTCACGGGCAATGCCGACCAAAAGACCGCCGTCGATGCTGTCAATCAGGGCCATGTTTTCCAATTCCTGAACAAGCCTTGTTTGGCGGAGACCCTCAGCCTCACCCTGCAAGCGGCCGTCAAACATCACCGGCTTATCACTGCCGAACGCGAGCTGCTCGAGAAGACCTTGAACGGCAGTGTCCAGGTGCTCACAAGTATCCTGGCGATGACAGATCCCCTGACCTTCGGACGGAGCGAGGCGCTTCGCGATTGCGTCCGGATTTATCTGAAGGCAAACCCCATTGACCAGCCATGGGAGTTGGAGATCGCCGCCATGCTCGCGCAAATCGGCATGGTCACCATCCCTCCCGAAGTCAGCAGAAAAATCCGCGCGTGCCTCCGCTTGACCGAACCCGAGCTGGACATGATCGCCCGCGTGCCAGAGACCAGTGCCGCGCTATTGGAGAACATTCCGCGCCTGGAATCGGTCGCCCGAATGGTGCTCTACCAGCATAAAAATTACGACGGATCGGGTTTCCCGACGGATTCCGTCGCTGCCGGGGAAATCCCAGTGGGCGCTCGCATCCTGCGGGTGTTGAGCGACCTGTCCGCGCTTCAATCGGGCGGCCACACAGGCAGGTCGGCGCTGGTCGAAATGCAGGGGCGCGCGGGTTTCTACGACCGTGCTGTTCTCGATGCCGCAGCGAATTGCTATGCGGCCGGACCCCAGGCGCCGGAACCGGCAGAGCGGCCGATGATCGAAATCGCGGCGACCGATCTCCGCATTGGCCACGTCCTTGCCGACAAGATTGAAACCACCGGTGGCAGCATGCTCGTAACCGCCGCCACGCTGATCACCCCGCTGATCATGGAAAAACTGCGCAATTTCATCGCACTTAAGTATATCCAGCAGACCGTCCGGGTACGAGCCTGACAGATGCTCTGGCAAAGTGGCGAGTGGCGAGTGGCGAATGGCAGAGGGGGAATGACGGATGGCGGGCGGTAGCAGTCGAACGAGGCTAGCGATCCACCCGTTGGTTGCGCCGCTGTACGCGCCGCCACTTGTCGCAGCGCGACAAGTGTCACCCGTGCGTTCCGCGCGGGCAAGTTCCAACAGGACCGTGCCCGTATCATCCTATTGCGCCAAACTCCGATAGGTATGGGGAGATGAGTGTTTCCCCACGCGTGCGGAACGGACCTGGCCGGATCATGGGGAACCCAAATGGGCGACAACGCCGGTGCGCCCCGTTGAAACGAAACACCTCTCTTGAACATTTTGGACCCTATATTATTTCTCAACTAATGACTTCCACTTTGGCATCGAAACGGGAATTGCCATCCCGACAATTGCGCTTTTTATTGCTCGAAGATGTGCCGCTGGACGCCTCGATGATCGAGGCCCGGTTGAGGGCGGAAGGACTCGACTTCCAGTCGCAAGTGGCCGCCAGCGAGACCGCCTATCGTGCCGCATTGCGGGATTTTACGCCCGACCTGATTCTGGCCGACTTCAATCTGCCGGGGTTTGATGGATTGACGGCGCTGAGCATCGCGCTTGAGCGTTGCCGCGAAACTCCCTTTATTTTCGTCTCAGGGGCTGTTGGCGAAGAGATGGTGATCGCGTTGTTGCGCGCGGGCGCGACGGATGTGGTGCTCAAGAATAATCTGAGCCGGCTTGCCCCCGCCGTTTTCCGGGCGTTTCAGGACAGCGCGCATCGGTCCGAAGCGCGCCGCGCAGCCCAGGCATTGCACGAAACCATCGACGTACTGCACGACACCAAACGCGCCTTCAAGTCCCGAACGCTCGGTGATCTGCGCGAAAAGCTCCAGCAACTCGTGGATACAACGCCTTGGTGGTGAGTTTGCCGGGATATCGCTCAAGCTTGTTCTCTCCAGTGTCGAAGATAGAAAGCAGAAGGCTCAGCAAGCCATAGGGCCGTGAGCAGCTTTTCCGGGTGGGACTGGAGGATCCGGGTCCCGCAAGTCAAAGGCACAACCTGATCATCCTGATAAAACAGGAGATCCCGGTTGTGCCTTTCTCTTTACCGGAACAACAACGGCCATGGTACGAACAACTCGCGAAAACATGCCCATCCTGCCGGCCCCTGAGGCGGAATCTGGCGGAGCGCGAACTATCCACTTGAATCCACTCATCGAACAGGCATCGCAGCAAGTATGACGCAACCCATTACGGAACAAAAAAACATCGCCGATCGCAATCACGCGGCCGGGGAACTTGTAAACGAAGTCCACCGCGAAGAGGCTTTGCTGAAAGCAGGCGCCTTGCAGAAGGCGATTTTCAACAGCGCCAACTTTTCCAGCATCGCGACGGATGCGAAGGGAGTCATCCAGATTTTCAACGTCGGCGCCGAGCGAATGCTGGGCTACACCGCCGTCGAGGTGGTGAACAAAATCACACCGGCCGATATTTCCGATCCGCAGGAAGTCATCGTGCGAGCAGCGGCTCTCAGCGTCGAGCTCGGCACCCCCATCACACCCGGCTTCGAAGCCCTCGTATTCAAGGCCTCGCGCGGCATCGAGGACATCTACGAACTCACTTATATTCGCAAGGATGGCAGCCGGTTCCCAGCGGTCGTGTCGGTGACGGCGCTGCGGGATGCCCAGAATGGCATCATCGGCTATCTGTTGATCGGCACCGACAACACCGCGCGCAAGCAGGCGGAGGCCGCGCTGGTCAAGGCGGGGGCGCTGCAGAGCGCGATTTTCAACAGCGCAAACTTCTCGAGCATCGCCACGGATGCGAATGGAGTCATCCAGATTTTCAATGTCGGTGCCGAGCGGATGCTGGGCTACACGGCCGTCGAGGTGGTGAACAAGATCACGCCGGCTGATATCTCCGATCCCCAGGAAGTCATCGTGCGAGCGGCCGCTCTCAGCGTTGAGCTCGGAACGCCGATTTCGCCGGGCTTCGAAGCCCTCGTGTTCAAGGCCTCGCGCGGAATCGAAGACATCTATGAGCTCACTTATATCCGCGAGGACGGCAGCCGGTTCCCAGCCGTTGTGTCGGTGACGGCGCTGCGGGATGCCCAGGACGGCATCATCGGCTATCTGTTGATCGGTACCGACAACACCGCTCGCAAGCAGGCGGAAGCGGCGCTGCTCAAGGCGGGCGCCTTGCAAAGCGCGATTTTCAACAGCGCCAACTTCTCGTGCATCGCCACGGATGCCAAGGGCGTCATCCAGCTCTTCAACGTGGGCGCCGAGCGGATGCTGGGCTATACGGCGGCGGAGGTTGTGAATCGGATCACGCCGGCTGACCTGCACGATCCGCAGGAGGTGATCGCGCGCGCCACCGCGCTGAGCATCGAGTGCGCCACCCCCATCGCGCCGGGTTTCGAAGCCCTCGCCTTCAAGGCCTCGCGAGGCATCGAGGACATTTACGAGCTGACAAAGATCCGCAAGAACGGAAGCCGGTTCCCGGCGCAGGTCTCCGTCACGGCATTGCGCGATGCCGAGGAGGGCATCATCGGTTATCTGCTCATCGGCACCGACAATACCGCGCGGCAACAGATCGAAGAGGAAAGAAAAATGCTCGATCAAAGTCTGCGTGATCAACAGTTCTACACCCGCTCGCTCATCGAATCCAACATCGACGCGCTGGTCACCACGGATCCGCATTGCATCATCACCGACGTCAACCGCCAGATGGAAGCGCTTACCGGCTGCACGCGTGACGAGTTGATTGGCGCGCCATTCAAGAATTATTTCACCGATCCCGCACGCGCGGAGGCCGGCATCAACCTGATGCTCAGCGGAAAGAAGATCACCGACTATGAGCTCACGGCGCGCGCCAAGGACGGGAAGAACACGGTGGTCTCCTGCAATGCCACCACGTTCTACGACCGGGATCAGAAATTGCAGGGCGTCTTCGCAGCCGCGCGCGATGTCACGGAGCGAAAACGCTTCGAACAGGCGCTCCAGGAAACAAACGTCAAACTGGAGATCGCCAAGTTGGGGGCGGAAAAGGCGAACCTCGCCAAATCGGATTTCCTTTCCAGCATGAGCCACGAGTTGCGCAGTCCGCTCAATGCGATCCTCGGCTTCGCGCAACTGATGGAGTCAGCCGCCCCGCCGCCCACCATCTCCCAGACTAAAAGCATCGCCCAGATTCTTCAGGCAGGCTGGTACCTGCTGAACCTGATCAATGAAATCCTCGACCTCTCGGTCATCGAGTCCGGAACGGTATCGCTGTCGAGGGAATCGGTGTCGATGTCCGAGCTCATGTCCGAGTGCCACGCCATGATGGAGCCCCAGGCGCAACTTCGCGGCATTACCATGACCTTTCCCCAGTTCGACACCCCCCTCTACGTCACCGCCGATCGGACCCGGTTGAAGCAGATTATCATCAACCTGGTTTCCAACGCGATTAAGTATAACAAGGCACAGGGAACGGTGATCGTGGAGTGCGTCATGAGCGGCCCGGACCGCGTTCGTTTCAGCGTCAGGGACAGCGGCGCGGGATTGTCCCCGGAAAAGCTGTTGCAACTGTTCACGCCGTTCAATCGGCTGGGCCAGGAATCGGGCAGCGTGGCGGGCACGGGAATTGGGCTCGTTGTGTCCAAGCGATTGGCCGAACAGATGGAGGGAATTCTCGGCGTGGAAAGCACGGTGGATGTGGGCAGCGTGTTCTGGTGCGAAATGCCCTCGGCTGAAGCGCCCGACGCGACAATGATAGGCGGGGAGACCGACGTGCTGGCGCAGCCGGAAGCAACCGCCGACGGCCCCCGGCGCACATTGCTCTATGTCGAGGACAACCCCGCCAACATGAAGCTCGTCGAGGAGATCATCGCGCGCAGCCCGGATATCGCACTGGTTACGGCGATCAACGGCACCCTCGGCGTCCAGGTTGCCCGCGACACCAAACCGCAGGTGATTCTTATGGACATCAATTTGCCGGGAATCAGCGGCTTTAAAGCCCTGCAAATCCTGCGGGACGACCCTGGCACCGCGCACATCCCCATCATCGCGCTGAGCGCCAATGCCATGTCTCGAGATATCGCCAAGGGTCTCGATGCAGGGTTCTTTCGATATCTCACCAAGCCCATCAAAATCCGGGAGCTCATGGATACAGTGGATGCCGCGCTGGAGTTTGCCGCAAAAACGGCGGGGCAATCCGCGGACGCAGTCCTCAGGCCATGATCCAGCCGGCCGACATTCTGAACGCCAGCATCCTGATCGTGGATGATCAAGAAGCCAATGTAGCCTTGCTGGAGCAGGTGCTGCGCGGCGCCGGTTATGTTTCCATCACCTCCACCAGAAATCCCCGGGAGGTCTGCGACCTGCACCGCGCCCACTGCTATTCCCTGATCGTGCTCGATCTCCAAATGCCGGGCATGGATGGGTTCGAGGTTTTGGAAGGTCTGAAGGCCATCGAAACCAATGGCTATGTTCCTGTGTTGGTGCAAACCGCCCAACCGGCCCACAAACTGCGCGCGCTCAAGGCTGGCGCGAACGACTTTATCAGCAAACCGTTCGATCTCGCGGAGTTATTGATGCGGGTTCACAACATGCTCGAGGTGAGCTTGCTGCACCTGGAAGCCAGGTTGCGAACGGCACAAGCCGAGCGTAGCGAGCAGGCGATGCGCGCCTCCGAGCTGAGCTACAGGCGATTATTCGAAGC
>JBEEGQ010000010.1:0-22839 GCA_041166945.1 Verrucomicrobiota bacterium | reverse complement strand
AGGCTTTCACAATTGTGGAGGTATCGGTGTGCATGGGCGTCGTGGGTGTGATTGTGCTGGCGATTTACGGAGCGCTCTCGTCGGGGATCAGCACGATTCGAATGGCGCGGGAAAACCTGCGCGCGACTCAGATCCTTCTCGAGAAGATGGAGGGAGTGCGGCTTTACACCTGGGAGCAGCTCAACACGCCGGGGTTCGTGCCCACGAACTTCATCGTGGCTTATGATGCGCTCACGACGAACACCAATGCGACGGGTGTCCGTTATTACGGAGAGATCACGATCGCCAACTCCACCAACACGACGACTTACGCGGACAGCATGCGGCTGGTGACTGTTTCGCTTCGTTGGACGACCGGCACCGTGCCGCGCTCCCGCTCTGTTCAGACTTATGTTTCCGAGGCTGGAATCCAGAACTACATCTACTGACGCCCCCGCAGGCCCCAGACGCTCGGGATTTTCGCTGAGCGAATTCGTGGTGGCGCTCGGGCTCACCGCGATCGTGGCGATCGTGCTGGTCACCATTTCATTGACCACCGGCCGCACGCTGTCGGAGATGTTCAACTACATCGACCTGGATCACTACAATCGCATCGCACTGGATACGATGTCGCGCGACCTGCGACAGGTGCGTTATCTGTCGGGTTACACGACGAATTCCATCCGGTTTGTGGATCAGAACAGCAATTCGCTGAGCTTCGCCTACAGCGCGACGAACCGCCTGCTGGTGAGGGTGCAGGGAGGGGTCACGAACACGCTGCTGCGGGATTGCGATTTCCTGGAGTTCGGAGTTTTCCAAAGGACGCCTCAGTCGAACAGTTTCGAGCTTTATGCCTCCACCGACATCACCAATTGCAAGGTGGTGAGCGTCAAGTGGAGCTGCTCGCGTTCGTTGTTTGGCCTGAAAGCCAACACGGAGCAGGGCCAGACGGCGCGCATCGTGATCCGCAATAAAAAGGAGGACGACGCCGCCCGCCTCGTAAAGGTGCTCGGCACGCTGGGCGGCGGAAAAACCGGTTCGACCGAATAATGAACACTCGCTTTCAAAAGAGCCGCGGCGACAGCGGAAAGATTCTTCTCGTCACCCTTTTCCTGGCAGCAGCGATCGGGCTGGTGCTGTTGTCGATGCTCTCGTTGATCCAGAGCCAGAACCAGGCCGTCGCGCGCTCGCAGGCATGGAACCAGTGCATTCCTGTCATCGAAGCCGGCGTCGAGGAGGCCCTGGCGCATTTGAACAACAAAAAGGAGACGACGCTCGCCGTCAACGGATGGGCCCAGAATGGGCAGGTTTACTCCCTCCGCCGCGTGGTGGGTCCGGATAGTTTCTTTCTCGTCAATCTGATCGCGACCAACCTGAAGGTGCCCGTGATCGTTTGCACCGGCTATGTCCGCCTGGCCGCCCTCGTCGCCAGCATCGATTCCAATCCGCTTCTCGCGGCCGCGGGCGTCACGGTCGGGGGCGAGCAATATGTCGCGCGCACCGTGAAAGTGATCGCTGCCGAGCAACATATCTTCGCCAAGGCGATGGTGGCGCGGGACAAGATCGACATGAACGGGAACAATATTTCGACGGACAGCTACGACGGATCGAACCCGCTCTATTCCACGCCCCAAGGCACTTACGATCCGTTGAAGGCGCGCGATCATGGCGATATTTCCACATCCTCAGGCCTTCAAAATGCCATCAACGTCGGCAATGCCAACATCAAGGGACGTCTTCGCACCGGCCCTGGAGGGACAGCGTCGGTGGGCGCGAATGGATCGGTGGGCGACATGGCCTGGGTCAATGCCAACACCCGCGGAGTCAAGAAGGGGTGGTTCACCGATGACATGAACGTCTATTTTACGCCCCCGCAACGGCCCTCGACGGACGCCAGCCTGGGGATGCCCAGCGGCGGCAGAGTCGGCACCACCAATTACGCCTACCTCCTCAATTCCGGCCTCTATGTCATGTCCTCGTTGAACATCAGCGGAGGCGGCAAACTGGGGGTCGTAGGAAATGCGCGGCTGGTCGTGGATGGCGGCATCGATATCAGCGGAGGCCTCGATATCCTGCCGGGAGGAAGCCTGACTGTCTGGGCGGCCGGCCCCTCGATCAATATCGGGGGCAAGGGGGTTAACAACACGCGTCGTTCGACCAATTTCATTCTTTACGGGTTATCGTCAGTGACCTCCGTGAGCCTGCCGAACAACGGCGACTTCAACGGCGCGATTTATTGCCCGACGGCCAGCATGCAACTCAACGGCGGCGGCTCGGCGGATGTGAATTTTTGCGGCGCGTGCGTCATGGGTTCCATCAAGATGAACGGCCACTATAAATTTCATTACGACGAGGAGTTGGGTGAGTGGGGACCCCCGGACAAGTTCGTGGTTATTTCCTGGGTGGAACTATAAGGGCTCGCCGGCGGCGCGTGCGTTCGATCGCATCGCGCTGACGGCGCGCCCCCGTCTCACGGTTTTGGACGGCGATGGACCTTGTGGATGGCCGCCTGGTCGGTGCATTTGACGATCATTTCGTCGATGCAGACATGGGGCGGCCGGCTGGCGACCCAAACCAGCGCCTCGGCCACATCGTCAGCTGTCAGGGGAATGGTGCCTTCATAGACCTTTTTGGCCTTCGCCTCGTCGCCCTTGAATCGAACGACGGAGAATTCCGTTTCCGCCATGCCGGGATCGATGGTGCAGACGCGCACACCGGTGCCGGACAATTCGAGGCGCAACGCCCGGGTGATCATAAATTCAGCGGCCTTGGCGCCGCAGTAAGCGGCGCCTCCTTCGTACGCAAAGCGGCTGGCGATCGAACCGATGTTGAGGATGCTGCTGCCGGGATTGTTGAGCAACAGGGGCAGACAGGCGCGGGTCACTCTCAGCACGCCCATGACGTTGGTCTCCATCATCCATTCCCAATCTTCATCCTTTCCCTCCGCGACGGTGTCGAGGCCTTTGGCGCCTCCGGCATTGTTGATGAGCACGTCGAGTTTCGGGCTGAATCCCCGGGCGGCCTTCACGAAATCATTGACGCTGGTTGTCTGCGTCACGTCGAGCGCCAGGGCATGGGCGGCTGGCGCCCCGGCTTTGCGACAACCGGCGGCAACCTGCTCGAGCCGGTCCAACCGGCGGGCGCCGAGCACGAGGCTGGCCCCCTCCCGCGCAAAGGCCTGCGCTGTCGCCGCTCCGAAACCGCTCGAGGCGCCCGTGATTAAAACCCATTTATTGGCAAGCGATGATGGCATGGCGGTCGGAGTTTAGCGGCTGAGGGAGGGCCGATGGCAACTCAGTTTTCCAGGCACAACAAACGTCACTCCCGGTTCACTCGTGTTGCTAGAATGAGGATGGGCAACAGAAAAATCCAGCAGCCCAGGGCGTCAGCGATCACAAGGAAGGCCGGAACCCCGGCATGCATCCCTGCGAAGATCCCAATTGCAGAGAGGACCATAATGGCGGCTGCCTGGTACCTGATAATGCTGACGAATTGCCGAACGTCGCGAGCCAGCAGCAAAAGAAGCCCACCGTAAAAGGCGCACAATGCGGAAACTGAACGCGCCAGATACTCCGCGATAGGTGCGGTGGGAAGCTCGCCCAACCCGAGGAACCGATGGCCTGCGTCCAGCTGACTTCGAGGCATAAACAATGGTATCACCGCGAGCACGCAAATCCCGCCCAGAATGCGCAGCAGTAACCTAAGCCACGACTCAGTCATACTCGTTTGATCAAGAGCTGCACGCCTGGTGTTCAAGGGCTGTGGTCAAGCATGCGACTCGCCGCCTTCAGGTCCGTAAAACATCACCCACGCTGTAAAGTCGGATGAGAAGTCCTCAAAGCGGTGGATGTGCCCAGCGGGAACAAATAGAAATGAACCTGCCTCCACAGAGCACCGCTGCACTCCATCGAAGAACAGACCGCTCCCTCGCGTAACGAAATACACCTCATCTCTCGTATGCGGTTTCTGAGGGTCATGGCCAACAGGTGTATAGAGCTCCACCAGCAGCGAACCATGCGAAAAAATTGGCACCGCAAGATTGCCAGTCGGTGGCGGGCCTTTGGCGAGAGCATCGTCCAAACCTGAATGGAACACTCGTGTGGATATGTTCATGTGCGGATGGCCCCTTACGAGATGTTCCATTTGCTCATGGCTCTTCCAACTCTGTGCCTCTGTGTCTCCGTGGTGAAGAAAAAACCACAGAGGCACAGAGACACAGAGAACACAGACAACACAAACCGACTGACAGGAAAGAGGGGCTACCACAACGGGAAACACGCTAAAGCGTGGACACCAAATAGGACAGCTCCGCCTGAACGTCGGTGTCCACCTTTTAGGGTGTTGAACTTGATTCGCTGCATAGAGTCGCCGGGTGGCCAGTTTCCCGGCACTCACCGAGTTGCGGGCAGAGCCAGCCGGAAAAAAGGGAATTGATCTACGTGCTTTCACGGATTTGAGTCCGGATGCGAACGCATCGGTGAGGGTGGCAGCGGTAATGCTAGTTAGCAGGCGTGACAGTCGAATTAACCAGAAAGGCAAGCTCCATGAGAACCACAGCTCATATTCCGTTGCGTTTTCTTCACTCAGATAGCGCGAGTTTCACGCTCCCCATTCAAAAGAAACCGATCTCGACCACCCTGTTACCTTTCAGCCTCAAGAAACTCAACTTGAGAACGGAACGGCATGGAAACGAGAAGTTCCAACATCGTTGAGCCTTGGGAAAAATCGCAGGTATTGGGGCGCCGATGGTGCGCGCCTTTGTTGGGAAACGGGGATGGCCGAAGAATTTAAAGGGGGTCGTTGGACTGAGGATCGGCACGGCGGTGTCACGGATGACGCAAACGTTTGTCTGGACGGGTGTGGATGGAGGCGCCGCAAAATGGATGATTCCATCCGCCGCCGTGCTGATCTTGTTAATTTAAATTTTGCTCGGGGTGGTTACCGGGCAGTGGGGGGCACGTGTAGTGCCTGCCGGCGCAGCCTTGTCCTTTCTGGCTGCGCCGGCGAACTTTTTCATACAATGGGTTTTCCTCAAATGTCGCCAAGGTGGCTTGCCAGTGCGGCGCGACCGTAGCGCCGACTGGCAGTCGGCTGTGTCGCCGGTTGTTAACCGGCAGGCGTTTGTGTTCGGGTTAATTTCCCTTCGGTGCTCACGGTAAAATGTTCGCCGCGCCAGACGACTTTTCTCCCGGCAAATGCGGCACACCAAATTCCCACTTGCAGGAGATCCTTCGTTAAGGCCAGCCACAGTGAATCGATCCGCCCGCGCTGTTCCATTTTTCGTTCCAGCAAAAAGCCCTGGGTCATTCTCCATCCTAAAGCCAGGGCTGTTGCGAGGAACACCCGCGCGGTGGGCAGCGCGGCCAGAAGCAGCAATGGCCACAACGTCGCGTTGCCGAGGATGCTGAGAAAATAGGGGCCAGGCTGGCAGACGCGAATGGTGCGTGCCCAGCGCAGTTGATGCATCCAGACGTCCGTGCAAGCCATCGACGCCGAGCGGCATTCGACGACCACCGGGCACATCGTCACCGTCGCATGCCGGGACAGTCGCCGGCCCAATTCATAATCGTCCGCCAAATAATCCACCAGGCCCTCAAACCCGCCGATGGCTTCGAGGCGCCGGCGGGGAGCCAGCATGACGGCCCCCAGCGCGAAATCCATCGGCTTCAACATGGCCGATTGGAGGACCTGTCCCCAGAAATCCGCGTTCACTGCGAATGCCTCGCAGCGCATCGCGAACGTGGCCGGACGCGACATTCGATAGAAACAGTTCACCAACCCCACCTGCGAGTCCTTCAGCGGCATCATTGCATTCGACAGAAAATCGGCTGGCACATAAACGTCGGCATCGCTGACGCAAATGATCTCATGCCGGGCGTTGCGGGCCAGCAGCGCCAGTTTTGAAACTTTGGCATTCGGGCCGAGTCGCTCGCTGCAAACGATGAGTTGAGCGCTGACGCCGGGATGTTCCTTCATCAACCCTGTGACCAGCGGGCAGGCAGAATCGTTCGCGTCATCCACGCCGAACAGAATTTCCGAGGGCCCTGGGTAAGTCTGGGCAAACCAGCTACGGAGGCATTCGAGTGTTTCGGCATCGGAACCCTTAAGCGGCTTGAGAATTGAAATTCCCGCCGACGCCGGGTCTGGCGAGGCCATGGAACGCCGGTGCAATGGGAACCGCCATGAAAGGGCAAATTGCCAAATCGACAGCCCCACACTGAGGAGCGCGAGCGCCGCGAGGACGATGGCGGTCAAGGTCATGGTGGGTACTCGGGGCGAATGAACTCGTGGAGGAACCTCCGCGCCGCTTCACCGAGGCCCTCCCAGCAGACGCCGCTTTGCCCAGAGCTCCTTCGGTTTGAAAATTCCGGCGGGCGTGATGATGCCAGTGATCAATTCGGGTGGTGTCACATCGAATCCCGGGTTGAATGCCCCACTCGAGGGGTTGGCGACGCGCACATATTGGCGCCGGCCCGCCGTCGTTTGACCCCACGCGCCCAGAACTTCGGCAGCATCACGCTCTTCGATTGGAATTTCCATTCCCTGCTTCATGGTCCAATCGATGGTGGACAATGGAATGGCCACGTAGAAGGGCACTCGATGCCGCCGGGCCAGCACGGCCTTGGTGTAGGTGCCGATTTTGTTCGCCACTTCGCCGGTGCGACCGAGGGTGCGGTCGCTGCCGACAATGACCAGATCGATTTGGCCTCGCGAAAACAGGAACCCCGCGGCGTTGTCGGCAATGATTTGATGCGAGATCCCCTGTTGCGCCAGTTCCCAGGCGGTCAATGTCGCGCCTTGGGAGCGCGGTCTTGTCTCGTCGCAAAAAACATGGAAAGGCGTGCCCTTTGCCTGGGCGGCATACATGGGCGCAGTGGCCGTCCCGACGTCGACAAATGCGAGCCAGCCCGCATTGCAATGGGTCAACACCTTCGCGCCAGCACCGATCAATTTCGCTCCATGACGGCCGATGGCTTCGCAATGCTCGACGGATTCGCGCGCGAACCGATTCGCCGCTTCGAGAGCCAGCTGTTGCTGTTCCGGCACCGTCGCGCCGGCGGCCATGCGGGCTCGCACCTCCGTCATCGCATTGACCGGATCCACCGCGGTGGGGCGCGCTTTTTTGAGGGTTTGAAAGACGCGCTCGACATGTCCCTGAAACTTCCGGGGATCACCGCCGCGAAAAGCACGCGCGCCCTGGGCCAGTCCATAAGCCGCAGCCGCTCCGATCGCGCCGGCCCCCCGCACCACCATGTCGCGTATGGCAATGGCCGTGGCTTTAAAATCGCGCATGGCGACAATGCGAAATGCGTGCGGCAGGAGGCGTTGCTCGATCAGGAGGACGGCATTCTTTCGTTCATCGAAGGAAACCGTCCGGCACTGCCGCCGTCGTCCATTCACCGAAACGTTCATTCAACGAGGGTAGGAGAGCGACGCGGGAAATGGAAATAATTTGGAAATGATGACCCGCGATCCGTGGTTCAGCGTCGCGCGCGGATCGAACGAAGGGCGGGTTCCTATCAAGGTTCGGGGCCAAAGGTCGCCAGCTTCTGCCCATTGGCGCCATTCCAGACGTGCATCACCCCATCCTGTCCCCCCGCCACCACAATGAGCCCGTCCGGGGTAACAGCCACAGCATTGATGAATTCACCGGCGCCTTCAAACGAGCGAATTTTTTCCCCGCTCTCGCGTATGAGCCGCACCTGGCTGTCACCCGACGCCGCAACCGCGTCTCCGGACGCGCCGACGAATGCGATCGACGTGACCTCTTTCTCGGCGCCCTCGATGTTTTTTTTCCGTTCGCCGGTGACGAAATCCCAGACCTTGATCATTTTGTCGGCGCCGGCGCTCGCGAGCGTGCGGCTGTCACATTTCCACGCGACGCCAAGGACATAGCTGGTGTGGCCCTCGAACGCCTGAATCACTTTTCCCGTGGTCAACTCCACGACGCGCACGAAGCGATCCGCCGACGCCGACGCCAGGTGCCGTCCGTCGGGTGAGAACCGGACCGAGAGCACCGCGTCGCTATGCATGCTGCCGAACGAGCGCAGAAGTTTTCCCTCATCGACAGACCACAGTTTGACCTCGCCGCTCCTTGTGGGCTCCCCGCTGCCGGTGGCGAGAACCCGGCCGTCCGGACTGAAGTCGAGGGCATTGACACGATCGACGAGGGACGAATCGGCATCGCCCGAGCCGATGGCCCGTTCGAATTGCCAGCCGGGTTCCAGGTCCCAAGCCACTGCGCGCTGATCCTCGGTCACAGACAACACCGTGTTGGCGGTCGTAAAGGCGAGCGCGATCACGGGCGCGGCATGGCCTCGGATCACCTCGAATGGCGCCCCGGAATCGGCGTTCCATGTGTGAACACACATGTCGTCCCCAGCGGTTGCCAGGCATCGGTTGTCGGGTGAGAACGCCAGGGCGCGCACGTTTTGCTCGGCGGCGGCCGCGGCTTGTTTCAAATTCGCGAGGCGCGTTTCCGTCTGTTTTTTTGCGAGCTCGACATCCGCCAACTGGCTCCTCGCGGCAACCAGGGTGGCGGCGGCACGCTGGGCGGATTGCTGAGCCAATTCCAATTCATGGTTCGTGACGGACTTGCGTGTTTCCGCCTTCTTGAAATCACTTTCGGCGGCGGCCAGCGCCTTGGCCGCGGAATCCACCTGGTTGGTGGCGGCTTTGCGGCGGTCGGGTGCCTCGGCCAGTGTCTTGTCGTAATTCGGCTTGAGCTCCCCTGCATGGAAACTCAACGCCGCAACCGTCTCGATCGCTTTTTCCGCCGCGCTGACATTTTCCGCCGCGGTCTCCTTTTTCGCGCCGGCATCCGCCGTCACTGCATCCGCCAGAGAGCGCGCCTTTTGCGCAACGCTCGCCGCGTCGTCGGCGACTTTTTGCGCCGCGCCGCGGGCCTCCGGCGGCAACTCGTTGCTGGCGGCTTTGGTTTTCTCGGCCACTGCGGCGGCTTCGACGGCCATTTTCTCGGTGTCCGCGCGCGCCAGGCCGGCCCGTTCGGCGGACAGTTGCGCGTCGGCGGCACGGGCTGCCGCGATTTTTGCCTGTCGCGCCGCTTCTCTGGCCGCTCGATCCGCCGCTTCAAAATCCCGAATGGTTTTGTCGATCCCCGCCAGGAGGTTTGTCAACTCTGTCGCGGCTTTGCCCCGGGCCGCGAGGGAATCGTCGAGCGATTTTCGTTTCTCGGCGAAGAGTTTTTCCGTGGATGCATTGGTTTCAGCGGCTTTGACGAGGCGTTCGGCCTGTTTTTCGCGCTGACCCTCGGCCGTTTCCAGGAGTTTGGATCTGAAATCGAGATCGCTGGTGGCGACGATCAAACCCCGTTCCGTTTTCGAAACGAGTTCATTCGCGTAACGATCCCCCTTGAGTTGCGACACGAGCCGGCCCTGCGCGGCATCCCAGAAACAGACGATTCTATTTGTGCCGGCGCTGGCGAAACGTTTGCCATCCGGTCGCACCGCGATCGCAGTGACCGGCGCGCCTTGCAGGAACTCGCGAACCATTTTGGAGCCGGCGACATTCCAAACGCGCAACGCTCCGTCGGCGCCGCCAGACAGCAGGCCGTTGGTCCCCGGCAACGCTTCGAGCGCCGTCACCCGTGCCGCAGGACCCTTGAGCTCGTTCACCAACGTTCCGACAGGATTTCCCGGCTCCCCGGTTTTGGGCGGGGCCTGCTCCTCCGTTGCCTTCGGATCAGTCCGAAATTCGAAAACGCGGATCACCCCGTCCTCGGCGCCGACCGCCAGTTTTTGTCCATCCGCGATCCAGGCGAGGGAAGTCGGTTCCGCCGGCGATTGGACGGTGGCGAAAAGGCCGCGGTCGGCGACGTTCCAAAGCCGGACCTCGCCATCCTTCGAGCAGCTGGCGAACCGCGAGCCGTCGGGGGAAAACTTCAAGTCCGTGATCGTTTCACGATGTCCGGAAAAGATGCGGACGCGCCCGTCGTCGGCGTTTCTGAGGGCGATGTCGTTGCCCGGGCCGGCTGTGGCGAACCATTGATGATTGGGACTGACTGCAAACCGGGCCACGCCGTTGGTGAATGTGAAGGTGGATTTTTGCACATCTTGCGGATGCCGCCAGAGCTTCACTTCCCGATAGCCGGCGGACGCGAGCAGGGTTCCCTCGGGATTAAACGCCAGGGCGCTGACGAGATCGCGATGCGCGGCGTTAGTGAATCCGGCGGACAGGTTTGTATCCTTCAATCGCGTGAGGAATCGGCTTGAGGGCAGATGATAAATATCGATTCGATTTCCCCGGCCAGCCGCCGCGAACTGACCGTCGCTCGTGAGCGCCACGGCGAAAATAGGATCGAGGACGGGCGGTTTATCGAGCCAAACAATGGGGGAAGTGCCATGCACCTCGCCTTTCGCCCCCTGATCGATCCAGAGCTTTAACAGCGCCAGTTGGGCGGGATCGAAATCCGCGGCGTTCACCTTGTTGTCCTTCGGAGGCATGAACGGCTTTTCCAAATGCGCGGCTGCTTTGAACAGCAGGCTGCCGGCGGACTTGCCTGGCACGACGGCCGGCCCGTTCTCGCCGCCCTTGAGAATGGTCGCCGGCGTCTCGAGAATCAGGTCAGCCTTAGCCTTGGTCTCATTATGACACGCCAGGCAGTTGATTTTGAAGAGCGGCAGGATCTCCTTTTCAAAATCGACAGGCGTCTCGCGCTTTAATTCCGCCACGGCGAGCGCGACGGGCTTCGGCATGTCGGCGGCGTGGACCGAGCCCATTCCGGGCCACAGCCCATGGGCAAAAATCAGCGTGCAGGCCAGTCTTGAACCGAGCCCCAGCGCAGTACGCCGCGGCCGCGATTTCAAGAATGGGAACGCTCGCATCATTTAATTTGCACCTGGTTGGTCCCGTTGGTGCCCGCTGCCACGTGGGTCGCGCCGGGTGGCGCCGGAAGAACTTTGACGACGACGGGCGCGGTCGTGACCTGATAGCTGACGTCGCGCGGTTCCGCCCTGGCCTTGGCATCGCGAGCCAGGGTGGCCGCGGACTCCTTCCTGGCCTTCGCGCTGTTTAGCAGTGCTTCGGCGGAGGATTTCGCCTGTTGTGCCGCGGCTTGAGCCTCTTCGGCCATCCTGCCCTTTGCGGCGGCGTCGACCGCGGTTTTTTCCATGTCCGGCAAAGCCGCCTTTCGTTTTTCATCCTCCGGCATCGCATTCGAAGCCGCCTTGGCCGCGTCGAATTCGGTCTTCGCATTCTTCGCCGCGACGTGCGAGGCGCTCAATGCCTTGGCGGCAGCCTCGAAGAGGTCGGTTGCCTTTTTCGCAGCCGCGGTGGCCTCGTTGAAACGGTCGTCGGCCTCCTTCGAAGCCGCTTCGGTGGCAGCGGCCGCTTCCGGATTGTTTCGATATTTGCCGGCAGCGATCCCCTGCGCGGCGAAGACATAAGTTCCGGGGCCGAGCTTGAGGGCGGCCAGGTCAAGTTTGAGAACGGCATTCGTTCCTTTGGCCGCGACATCTATTTCCTTCAGGGACTCCGGGGCACCGGGACCGATTGGCTTGAGTTTAAATGCCGCGTTGAAATCGTTGCGACGCGTCACCTGCATCGGAATTTCCAGCCGCGTTTTTTCGACGGCTTCCCACCCGGACTTTCCGGCGGCGATGGTCAGGGGCGCTTTCTCGCGGTCACAAATTGCCAGCGCGAATTCGGAGGCGACGCGGGATTTGGGACGTTCATTGTCGGTGCTGCCGACCGGATAACGCATCGTGGCGCCGCGGGCTTCGCGAACGATTTCATTCGTGCCGATCCGCGCCCGGCCCACGAGTCGCACCGGGCCGGCGAAGGCAGGCGCCTCCTCGGTGGCGCTCAAGAGTATGTAATCGGTGCTTTTCCCCGCCTCGATGTTGTCCCCGGCGAATACCAGCCCCGGAGGACCATTTTCGATCGAGAGCTGGATGTCGCCATTGAATCCATCGCGGCGAAATGCCATCACGCGCAGGAGGATTGTTTCGCCACGGCGCAACAACGGAACGCCGACCGCAATATCCTTCGCGTCCGCCTTGAATTTGGGTGCCACGGCCATGGCCACGAGCCGGAAGTCGGGAGCAGGACGCCGTACCGCCAGTCGGTAAACATGGCGCGGACTCGCCTGCGTGCCGCCGAAGGCGTCCTTCAAAAAAATGCGATATGTCCCCTCCTCAGGCGCCTCGAAGCGCGTCAACGGATCGCGTGAGCTGGTATTGAATTCGCGTTCCCCGATGTTGGTGTCGTTGTCGTAAACCTCGGAAATGTCGCTGACGATCTCCTCGCCCTTGTCATTCCTTGTCACTCGTTGGATGACCAGCATCGGATCCGTCGGCAACCCGGTTCGCTGTGAAAATACTTCAATCCAGAAAACGTCCGCCTTGCGCGCGTCAAAAACAAACACGTCGATGTTTCCAGCGGGATAAAACTGCCCCGTGACCTCGCAGGGCGGATGGATTTTCCGTGCATGGCCGGCAGTGTTGTTGGGTTCGTATTCGGGAACGATCACGGGCGCGGTCGCAAAGCCGACGAAGAGTGGATTCGAATTTCCACGGGGCGTGGCCAGCCGGTATTCAAACCCATCGATGCCGGCCGCAGACGGCTCGAGCGGCAGGCCGGTGTCCAAGCGGGTCGCGCGACTTCCACGCGGGACCTCGATGGTGACAGTCAATTGTTCGAACGGCTTTCCGTCCAGGGACTGTCCACTGACGGGTTGTCCGCCCGGTAGATTGCGTCCGTAAATGGTGAAGTTGGTGGTTGTTCCCGGCACCCCGGCCGACGGCAGGATGAAATCGAGCCGCGGGCCGCTCGAGAGTGTGATGCGATAAAAATAATCATCGCCCCCCCGATACAAAAAATCGGCCACGCGCAAGCGATACTCGCCGTCCTCGCGCGGGGTGAAATCGATCAATCCCGACGTGCGGCTCCGCTCCAGCTCGCGACCGTGGGTGTCCGTGAGGACCAGCATGGCATTCATCCGCGAGTCGATGCCTTCGGAAAGGCACTCGACGAAAAGGCGCCGGTTTTTCCTGGCGGTGAATTTGAACCAGGCGGCGGCATTGGGCGGAATGCGGCAGTTGAACGTGGCGTCCAACGGCAGCTCGAGCGAGGTGGCAGGCGAAAGGTTCGTGGATGCCGGGAGCGATTCGGGCAGCGTTCCGACGACAAACGCACGCGGGTTCGAAACGCCGAACCGCCCCACGAAGCGCGCGTCATAAATCCCCGGCGGCACATTCGACGCGATCGTGACGATAAATTTTCCATCGTCCACCCTCCCTGAGATGCCGGGATGCGAAAAATACAACCGAAGCGGATCATCCAGGTCATTGCCGGCCGCGCGGACCTCCAGTCGGGACCCTGAGCGCCCGCCCGGCGGAAACAGGTTTGACAGCCGGGCGATGGGCAGCTGTGCGCGCACTCCGTGTGACGCCAGAAGGAGAGCCATCAGCGCGAGCGCCATCTGATTCCGGAGTGAAGAGTTCAGCGGCCTAGTGATTGAAAAGGAATTCCTTTGTGTTGATCAGAGCCCAAACGATGTCCTCGTAGGCGAGCCGACGGCCATTGATGGCGTTGCCCTTCTCGTCGCTGCTTTTGGACGCCGCCTGATCGATGTGCGTTTTCGCAATCTCCAGTTCGCGAGGTTCAGGCTCGCGGGAGTAGGCCCACTGATACAACTCTCGCAGCTTTTCGCGGTCGGGGCGCGAGACATCCGCAGCGAGATGCGCAGCGCGGCCTTTTTCCGTCGCGATCTTTTCCTGGATATCCTTCGCATTGAGCAGGTGAAGGCTCTGGCCGAGGCTGGCGTCCTGGCTGCGTTCGCATTCGCAGGAGCTGCTGCTTTCCGGGCGGCCGAATACCTGGAGAAAATAGCTGCTGGCGTTGTAGCTGTTGTCGGGAAGCGCCACCGCGCGGGTCCCCGCCGGCTGCCCCTCAAAATTGCTTTCACTGCCAGTGACGCTGTTGACGGAGTCGAGCAGCGTTTCGGCCGTGAGCCGTCTCGGATAATATCTCGAGAAATTCTGCCGGTCGATCATGTTGAACGGATTGGGGATGGCGGAGAGCTGATAGGTGGCGCTTCGGGTCATGATGCGCACCAGCGCTTTGAGATCGTAACCGGTCTCGACAAAATAACGCCCGAGCGCATCAAGGAGCTCCGAGTTGGTGGGAGGATTGGTTTCGCGAAGGTCATCCTCGGGCTCCACGAGGCCCCGGTTGAAAAAATGTTTCCAATAACGGTTGGCGAGAGAGCGGGAAAAATAACGGTTTTCCTTCGCGGTCATCCAGTCCACGAGCGCGACACGCGGATCGTCGTCGGGCGTCAGCACTGCTGGCGCGGCACCGAGGCCGGCCGGGCGGGCAGATCCCTTGGTCTTTTTGTTGATGGCCTCGGCGAACCCCCGCTTGTGAAAAACCACCTCTTCACCCATTTGCGATCCCGCCTTGCGCCCGACCCGGCTGAAAAAGGCGCCATAACTGTAATAGTCCTGCTGGCTCCATTTTTCGTAGGGATGATGATGGCATTGCGCGCACTGAAGCCGCTGGCCGAGGAAGAGCTGGGCCGAATCCTCGAGCTGAGCCGTCATGGAATTCTCCTGGCGATACCAGGCGACAGGCGGATTTTGGGCAAGATCCCCCGATGCCGCCAGGACCTCGCGCGCGAATTGGTTGAACGGCTTGTTGGCGGCGAAGCTGTCGCGAATCCAGCCGTGAAAGGCGTACGTCCCGCGGGCGTGGGTGGTGTCCACGCGTTTGTTGCGCAGAAGGGCGGCCCATTTGTTGGCGAAATTCTCCGCATAATCCGGGCTGTCCAACAACCGATCCACCAGCCGGTCGCGGGCAGCCCAGTTAATCTCCACTGCCGGGGCGGTGGCCGCGGTCTGCTCGTTGGTGCCGGCGACCGCCGGAGCGGCCGGCTTGAGTGAGCCAATCTTGTTGGTAGTTTCGCGGCTCTTTCGCGCGTCCGCCAGGAACGCTGTGACTTCGTCGGGGCTGGGGAGGCGGCCGGCGATGTCGATCGTGACACGCCGGACAAAAGTCGCGTCGTCGCACATCGCGCTCGGGGGCATGCCGATCGCCCGGAGCTTTTTGAAAACCAGATCGTCCACGAAATTGCGCGGCGCCGGAAGATGCTCGATCGGCGCCCCCAACGGAACCGTTGCGCGAAATGTGGCGACCCTGGCCTGATAACGAACCATCACCGCCACGTCGCCGGGCTGGTTGAAGAGCCGGACGTAACCCTGTTCATCGGTGCGCGCCATGTCCTTGTCGTTCGGTTCATAGAGCGCGCTTCGGGTCACATCCTCCGCAGTGCCGTCGGTGTAACGCGCGAGCACCACGAGTTGCTGCTCGGTGCCGAGCGGCATGGTGCGTTCCCTCGGAAAAACTTCGATGCCCGTCACCGTCGGATCGTTCGTGCGGCCATAAGGCATTCCCTGGCTGATCCAACGCACCAACAACCGATAGTCGTCCGAGTCCACATCCAGACGTTTGCCGCCGCCGTGAGGAAGGGTGGCGACCCCTTTAAGCAACAGGAGGCTTCGCTCGGGAGCGGCGGGAAAAAGGCGGCGCCCGCGCGCCTCTTTCACCAGGTGTTCGTAGTCCTCGCCCGGCTCGAAACCCAGCAGGGAAAGCCGGAATCCATTCTGGCCGGCGCTCTTTCCGTGACAACCGCCGCCATTGCATCCGGCCTTCGTAAACACCGGCACGATTTGATTGGGAAAATTGATCGGCGGGTTTCGGTTGAATTGTTCGACCACGACCGGCAACGAGGCACGGATGCCGTCGGGCATGGCCGCTGTTATCACCGCCTGGCCGTCGGTGATCGGAACGACGAGCCCTTCACGATTGATGCGCACCACTCCGGGCGGGCTGACATTGTAAGCAGTGGAGCGCGTGACATCGCGCCGCGCGCCCCCTGCCAGCTTGAGCGTGGCGAGCAATTGCTGCCGCGCATGAGCCCCGCGAAGCACCAGAGGTGGCTTGTTCGTCGCCGAGTCGTCCGTGCTGAAATGAAGCACCAGGCCTACCGGGATGGGTCCGGCTTCCGGGGATGCCTCAGCCCCTTTCAGGGACAAGGCAAGCGATGCCAGCCCAAGGACGCCCGCTGTCCCCAGGGCCAGCCAGCATCTTGGCAGGCTCATTGCCGGCTGAATCGCCGGCTGACGCGTCAATCGCATAACATTACTATCTGTTATTCCGACGACTTTGGCTTCAAGGAAATTCTCCCGTACTTTCCGGAGGGATTTTCCGAACCGCCGGACTTCAACGTTTCCACCACGACGTGTGGGTGGGAGGGGGCGGGTCGGGCGCTTCGGATAGTTCCTGCTGCTGATAGGTCTGGACGAGCAGAAAGCTGCGGGCGGCTTCCAGCGCCATCTTGAAGTCGGCGTAACTGGGAAAACGTTGAGACGGATCCTTCGCCATTGCGGTGGCTATGGCGTCGCTGGTCGCCTGCGAGATCTCGGGCCGCACGAGGTTCGGAGGGGTGAGCGGCGTGTGGACATGGCCTGAGACAACTTCCTCGATGGTTTCCGCCTCGAACGGGACATGGCCGGTGAGCGCGTGATATAGCGTGCCGCCCAGACTGTACATGTCCGATCGAAAATCCTCGCCGTGACGTTGAATTTTCTCCGGCGCGACATAATACGGAGTGCCGAAGATGTCCGCTTCGTATTCGCTGGCCTCGGCCTGCCGGGCCAGGCCGAAGTCAACGAGCTTGGGATCGCCATAATCATCGAACAGGATATTCCCCGGCTTGATGTCGCGGTGGAGGAGGTTTCGCTGGAGCGCGAATTCGAGCGCCGAAGTAATCTTGAAGCCGATATCGAGGACCGAAAGTTCGGGCACGAATCCATCCCGCTCGATCCAGCTGTCCAGGCTGCCGCGATCGGCGATCTCCATCACGATATACGGGCTGCCCTCATGTTCATCGAAGGAATAAATATGGAGAATGTTCGCATGATTCAGAGCGGCGGTGGCGCGGGCCTCGCGATAAAGACTTTCCATCACCTGTTTGTCCTGGGCCATCTCCCTCTTGAGCATCTTCACCGCGACGAGCCGATGGAGCGTGGTGTCAAAGGCGCGATAGACCGTTCCCATGCCGCCGGAGGCGATGACTTCGCGCAATTCGAACTGCCGGATCGTGGTGGGAAGAATGACAGGATGTCCGCATTTGGTGCAGGCGATGGGGGTCAGCCCCGCGTGTTCCCCGGACAGCCATTGCTTGGCTTTGCATTTTCCGCACGTGGCCAGGCGCAAGGTCTTCCGGTCAGTATTGGCGGGTTCAGACACCGTCCGAAGGTAACAGTTGTTGGCGCGCCGACAAGCGATGAAGTGAACCGAAAAAGGCCGCGTCCAACGCCCCAGGCATGCGACGTTCCCCCCGTCTGGTCACTCCTCCGGCGCCTCCATTCGTTCGCCGTCCAGGCGGTAAATTCCGACGAGATAACCGTTCTCGCGCGCTTCACCCACATGCAGTTGTCCGAACAGTGTCACGGGCTGATCCATGAGCGGCTTCACCCCCTTGTGCTTCATCCGGACGCTCACCCATTCATTGATCTTTGGCGTCGAGCCGTAACAGCACATCGACTGGTCTTTCATGATCAACAATTCGGTGACGACTCCGCCCTCCACTTTCAACGGCAGCATGAAACCCTTGATCGCAACGTGTTTTCCGTCCAATGCCCGGATCGCTGCCGGGATCATCGCCTCGGTTTGAAGGGTCGCCGCCGCGGCCTCGACCGAGTTGGTGACGGGCCCCAGCAGGTCATCGCTCACTTCAAATTTGTAAGCGGATAATTTATCAAACCCGACGAGGAGTGAGTCCACCGCCGGCCTCGACGCTTCGGCAGCTGCGGGTGAGCCTCCGGGCGCGATGTTCGCAGGCCGCGTCTGCGGTGAGGTGGCGGAACTGGGTCGGATCGGGTCGCCGCGAATTTCGGCCGCTCGCTCGTCGGGCGGTGTTTTGATTCCGCATCCGGCCAGCAGCAGGAGCACCGCAAGCGATCGTGTCGGACGCGAATTCATGAGGGCGAACTTTACCCCGGATAGGGTTCAAGACCAGCATCGTTTGCGCGGCCGGCCGAGTGAAGCAAGCGAAGGCCGCAACGGAAAACGAGGCGTTCGCGGAGTGCGCCTGTTCCCGGGCCTGTCCCTGCGCGCAGCAAAGCTGGAGATGGCTCGGCGTTCGAAGTGTTCAGGATGCTGGATTATACGGAACTTGCTGCGGCCGGGACGGTCGCACCCCGGTGCGCGGGCTGGATAACCGTTGGCACCCTGGCGAGTCTCGATTAGGCTCGTCCCATGGTTCCCTTGGAATCGAGCCAGCTGTTCAGCCAGCTGCCGGCGACGGAATTAAAACAGCTGCGAGCGGCCCTGCGTGAAATGCCGATCCAGGCAGAACGCGAAATTTTCACCGAGGGCGATCCTGGCGATGGGGTGTATGTTTTGAAATCGGGGGAGGTGCACATTTCGGCGGTCCTTGGAACAGGCGAGCGCCGTGTTTTTTCCAAGCTTCTTCCCGGTGATTTTTTCGGCGAGATGTCGGTCCTGGACAACCTGCCCCGTTCCGCGTGCGCCACGGCCGCAACCGACGCGGTGCTCTATTTCCTACCGCGGGAGGACATGATCGGTTTGCTGATACAATCCCCGAAGCTGGGCATGGTGCTGCTTCAGGCAGTGAGCCGACGTTTGCGGGAGTTCAACCAGCAATACATTCGCGAAGTGTTGCAGGCCGAACGGCTGGCCTTGATCGGCCGGTTCGCCAGCAGCATTGTGCATGACCTTAAGAATCCCCTCACGATCATCGGTCTGGCAGCCGAGATGGCCTGTCAGGAGGGCGCATCGCTGCCCGCGCGTCAGGGTTCGATGGAGCGCATCAACAAGCAGGTCGATCGCATCACCAGCATGGTGAACGACATCCTCGAATACACGCGCGGCTCGCAGGGGCCGGTCAACCTGAATCCCGAAGACTATGGACGTTACCTGACGGGCATCGTCGAGGAACTGCAACGCGAGGTGGCCAATCGCGGCGTGACGATTCGCTTTGGAAGCGCCCCGCCGGTCGTGAAGCTCGCGCTGAATCCGCCCCGGCTGAATCGCGTGTTCTACAATCTCATTCTGAATGCCGTGGACGAAATGCCGGGCGGCGGTGTCATCACCGTGACCGCACGCATCAACGATCGCGAAGTTCTCACCGAGATTAGGGATACCGGCGACGGCATCGCGCCCGAGATCATCGACCGTTTGTTCGAGGCCTTTGCGACTTACGGAAAAATCAAGGGCACAGGGCTGGGACTTTCGATTTGCCAGCGGATTATCCAGGAACACGGCGGACGGATCTGGGCGGCGAACGAGCCGTCGGGCGGCGCGGTCTTTTCGTTTGTGCTGCCCTTGTTGTAAGGCTGGCGGAGGTTCGGAATCCGTTGCGAATCGCTTTTACGTTTTGAGCGGGCCGCTCTACTCTGGGTCCTGTGAATCGAATCCGCCTCCTTCCCGAACATGTCGCGAACCAGATCGCGGCCGGCGAAGTGGTCGAGAGACCCGCGAGCGTCGTGAAGGAGCTCGTCGAAAATGCGCTCGATGCCGGTGCCGCCCGTCTCACGATCGAAGTTCAGGCCGGAGGCCGCAGCCTCATTCGCGTCACGGACGATGGCGTGGGCATGAGCCGGGATGACGCACTGCTCTGCCTCGAACGCCATGCCACCAGTAAGATCCGGCGCGCAGAAGATCTGGCGGCGGTGGTGACGATGGGTTTCCGGGGCGAGGCGATCCCGAGCATCGCGAGCGTGAGCCGGATGACGTTGACCACTCGCGAGCGCGACAGCGAATCGCCGGCGGCAACCCAAATCATGATCCAGGGCGGCAAAATCGCCGAGGTTCGCGAAGCCGGCGCGCCCTCCGGAACCACCATCGAGGTGCGTTCGCTTTTCTACAATCTCCCGGCGCGAAGGAAGTTCCTGCGAACGGAGGAGACGGAATCGGCGCACATCCATCATTATCTGACACTGGCCGCGCTCTCACACCCGGGTGTGGCGTTTAATTTTTTAAAGGACTCGCGGCCCGTATGGCAGCTGCCGGCGGTGGGCAACTCGGGACTGCCCGATTCGCAGCTGACGGCGTTGCGGGAACGGATGAAGGCATTGTTCGGCGGCGACCAGAAGGTGCTCGCGGTGGATTTCACTGCCGAACTGGAGCCATCCGGCCCGGACGATCCGGCCGAGTCACAAAGCGGTCAGCCGGCGAAACCGAACGCCCGCCCCTCCCTCTTCCGGCTCTGGGGTTTCATCGGCGCCCCTGGTGTCGCGCGATCCACGCGGGAAGATCAACATGTGTTTGTGAATCGGCGCCCGGTTGAAAATCGCGGGATCAACTTCGCGCTGGTGGAAGGCTACCACACGGCGTTGATGAAGGGACGTTACCCGGTCGGCTGCCTATTTCTTGAAGTGGACCCAGCCCTCGTCGATGTCAATATTCATCCCTCAAAAAGGGAGGTGAAGTTTCACAACGAACGCGCGATCCGCCAGCTCGTCATCCAGGCTGTTCGCGAAACGTTGCTCCAGTTTCACACGCCGGCGGCATCTCACATCCAGCTTGTCACAGCCGCGCAACCAGTTCCCGCAAGCCCACCGATCAGCCTCGCCCCGCCCGCGTCTCACGCGCCAGCAGAGCTGCCATCGTTCACGCCGCTGACCGGCACGGCGCTGATGATCGCGTCGCGGCCAAAAACGGAAGGGTCGCGGGAGATCGTGCCGACCCTTGCGCCATCTTCGCCACCGGCACCCGCGTCTCAATCGTCGCCGGCTCCGGCGCCGCTTCCTACGGCACCCGCTGTTTTTACGTCCGCCCACACGACGAGCGTCACGGGCGCCGCGTCATCCGCGCCGGCCTCGGAACCGACTCCGTTGCTGCATGTCCCGCTGCGGCTGGTCGGAGTGGTGGGGCGTCTTTATGTGGTGCTGGAAAGCGATCGAGGGCTGGTCCTGATGGATCAACACGCCGCGCACGAGAGAATTCTTTTCGAGCAAATGCTGGCCCGCACCGAAAGCGGCAGCGTGCCCACCCAACGGTTGCTCCTGCCGGAAACCGTCGAGCTTTCCGTGCGGGACGCGCAGTTTCTGCGGGAACAACTACCCGTCCTCAATCGCCTGGGCGTCAGCCTCAGCGAATTCGGCGAGCGCACATTTTTGCTGGACGGCCTTCCCCCCATGGTCAAGGCGCCGGACGCGCGCCGATTTGTCCTCGAGCTGATCGATGAGCTCAAGGGAGCCGGGGTCGAGATCAATTCACAACGGCTCGGGGAACATACCATCGCCAAAACCGTCTGCCGCCACGCGGTCAAGGCCAACGATCCGTTGCACGGCGCAGAACTCGAAAACCTCGTCAACGATCTCCGTCAATGCGCAATGCCCTATACCTGTCCTCATGGCCGCCCGACCCTGATCGAAATGAATCACCGGGAGCTGGAAAAAAAATTCGGCCGCCTGGCATGAGCACGACCGGGCTGAACCCGCCGCGCGCCATCTGCCGCCGCGAATTTCTCGCCGCCACAGTCTGTGGCATCGCGGGCACGGCGTCAGGCGTGGCCACGCCCGCGCCGCGGCCCGAACCGATCATCGACATCCATCAGCACACCAATTACGCGGGCCGGAGCGACGAGCAACTCATCCGGCATCAGCAGGTGATGGGAGTGACGATGTCGGTCCTGTTGCCGGCCGGCCGCTTCTACGGACTGGACGCCCGCTGCGGCGGCAACGATAGCGTCGTCACCCTGGCCCGGCGGCATCCGGACAAATTTGTGCGTTTCGCGAACGAAGTTGCCGACATCGACGAGGCGCCTGCTGAAATCCGGCGCTTTCTGAAACGAGGGGCGATTGGGATCGGCGAACAGAAGTTCCGGGTTGAAACCGATGGGAAACGGTTCGAGCAAATCGCCCGTCTCGCCGAGGAATTTGGAGTGCCGGTGTTGATGCACTTTCAGCACGCCGTGTACAACCTGGGCATCGAGAACTTTCACAAAACCCTCGAGAAATTCCCGAAGGTGAATTTTATCGGCCACGCCCAGACTTGGTGGGGCAATGTGGACGCGCGCCATGAGCAAAAAGTGCTTTATCCCACCGGCGCCATCACCCCCGGTGGCATCACCGACCGGTTGCTGCGCGATTATCCCAACATGTTCGGCGATCATTCGGCCGGAAGCGGGCTGAACTTCCTGGTGCGCGATGCCGAACACGCAACGGCTTTCATCGAACGGCACCAGGACAAGCTGATGTTCGGATCGGATTGCGATGATGTGCTGGGGGTCGGACCGGGCTGCACTGGCGCCCAAATCCTTTTGAACCTGCGCAAGCTTTGCCCCAACAAAGGAATTGAGCGGAAGATTTTGTTCGAGAACGCCAGGAAACTGCTGAAGCTGCGAGTCTAAGGCCGTCGGCGCGGCTGGACCTGTTATTCCGCCTCTGCCTGCCATCGCGGGGCAAGTTGCTGGGGAATTCCGAGATGATCCAGCACTCGCGCCACCACCGTATCCACCACCTCATCGATTGTTTTTGGGAGCGTATAAAACGACGGATTCGCCGGGAGCAAAATCGCCCCCGCCAGGAGCAGCAGTTCGAAATTCTTGACGTGAATCAGGCTCAACGGAGTTTCGCGCGGCACGAGGACGAGCTTTCGTTTTTCCTTGAGCGTTACGTCCGCCGCCCGCAGCAGCACATCCTCGCTGAACCCGTGCGCAATCCGGCCGAGAGTGCCCATCGTGCAGGGAATAACCACCATCGCATCGACGGGGTTCGAGCCGCTCGCGAAGGGGGCGTTCATGCTTTTCAGGCCATGAGATTGAACCCCGGGGCGCAGGCGCAGGCCGCCAGGCAATTCCACATTCAC
>JBEEGQ010000009.1:0-21479 GCA_041166945.1 Verrucomicrobiota bacterium | reverse complement strand
CGATCGAATTGCGCGAGTCCATTTTCGCGCCTCAACTCATTCAACGTACGCAAAAGCGGTCGGCCAAAGCTTTCGAAGAAAGTGTATCCGGCCCAGTTGCGCAAGCGCCCGATCCAATCCGTGCGATATCGCCAGCTCGTGAAGAACGGCGGGGCCAGCTCATCCCGGTTGACCATCAGTGCATCGCAAATCGTCAGAAATGGCACGCCGGCTAATTCCGACGCCGTCCCGCCGCCCATGGAAACCTGGTCCACCAGCATCAGCTCGATACGATCATCGCGCAGCATCGCGGGAACCTGCCGGATCAGCAGTCCGATCCTCCGGATTATCGAATCGCGCGTGTGGCGAAGCGCCTTGTAGCCTGAGAGCGTTGCCATCAGCTGCCGGTTCTTCAGGTCCTCTTCCAGCGAATATTCCTTCTCGCCAAAGCACCTCACCTCAAACCCGCGCGAGCGGATTTTCTCGGCCGCCAGCGGCCCCTGATAAAAAATCACCCGATGCCCGCGCCGCTGCAGCTCACTGCAGAGTGTGGTCAGCGGGTTCAGATGCCCGGGGACGTTCGGACAGATCGTGCCGATGATTGCCATGTGACCGATCTTATATGATCTGCAGCTTGCTGCACACTGGGTCACGCGGGTCATCGATTCGCGCCGGTGTCATCGACTTTCACAGCCATCCAATCACCACGTAAACCCAACGGCCTTTCTCATTGCATCCTCGAATGCCTTATCATCGAGGCTTCCTTCGCAAGCCCAAAATCATCTCAGCGTCCTGGCCGACCGGTACACGAAACGGTGTCGCGGGAACTTCGATGGCACGCGCGATGGCCAATGCGACAACTTCGGGTCCGGGTGGACCAGTTGGCCCCGTCGTTTTGGCTCGAACATCTGTCGGAAACCATCCAGTGGATAGCCTTCCACCGGCCCTGGGCAATATATTCCTGCGTTGTTGACGATTGCCTCGAGCGGACCAACCTCTTCAAGGCACCGCGCCACGGAGTCATCGCTGGTGACATCAGCACTTGTGCCTGGATGCCTTCCAATCCACTCAAGGCGGATACGTCGGTGGCGACGACTGAATGCCCTCGGTTGGCAAGTACCTGCGCCGTGGCCATTCCTATGCCGCGTGCCGCGCCTGTAATCAAAACCCTTAGTGCTTTTGACATTCGGAGGTCCTTAACGTGTGTTGCCGAGCATTTCGAGTCTTCATACAGATGACCTTTCCAATCAGTCATGCGGATTGGGCGGGCGAATCCCCTCACGGAAATTTGCGTTTGGGTTACGGCGAAGTGAGGCGAAAGAATCGGTGGATATTTGTGGCGGGGCTGGTCACGGAGATGAAGCCGTTGTTGGTTGAGCGGCTTTCGGCGACGGGAGTCCAACCGTTCGCGAGGGACAGGTTGGTGCTTCCCTGCAATTGAAAGTTCAACGCAGTCACTGGCCACCGCACAATCACGGAGCTGTTCGATCGCGCGATGCTCAGCAAGGGCAGAGTGGAATCTCCGTAGAGCCGCGCGATGCGTGGCCGGACAGCACCGTTGACAGTGATAAAGTCGCCAGCAATCAGGACGTTGCCATTGGGTTGGAGGACCATCGAACGCACAGCTCCAGTACCGACATTGAAATTTCTTTGGTGTTCGAACCGGAGTCCGCCTCTGCGGCGATCGACAGTGGAGAGGAAGTGAGTCGGAGCATCGCTGCCAGGAGTCCAACCGTGAGCTATCGGATACGAGAGTTTTGTTTCACGTCGTGGGTTTTCATCGAATGTGGCAACAGATTCTTCCGAGCATCCTGAATGTCGCGGCTCGCCGTCTCTTAAGGAGACAATTTGATTTTGAGGCCCTTCAGCGGGGCGCCTGACTTGTCCAGCAGGCGCATAGCACCCTGCCAACTGTTCTGTTCGTTCGTGACTTTGAACACGATGATGTTGGTCCCCTTCTTCAGGGTGACGCTGCCCTTGTCCGCATCGAGCATGAGCGGGCGTGCCTCGGTGAACGCGTAGATGTCCACGCCGTTGAGGTAGATGCGTCCCTGATCGTTGCTGGCCACCGCCATGATCACGTCGGGAATGTCCGCGTCGCACTCGATGTAAGTGACCATGTAGCCGGCGACGTGGTCGTTGATGGAATTGAGCGTGGCGTTGAAGTCGAAGTAATTCGTCTCCGCCGTGACGTTCCGCCAGACCAGTTCCTTCCCGCCCACCGTGACCTTGTTTCCCGCCTTCGGCCGCAGGGCGGCCTCGTTTTTGATTTGGTCCTTGAGCAGGGCCTCCGCGCAGGTCTCAGCGTCGCGCAACGTGATGGGAGCGAGCATGACCCAGTGACGGATGTAGCCCTCCGGGTCGGGTTTGAACGCATCCGCCGCGACCGCCTTCGAGATGAACAGACACAGGGCTGCCGCACCGATCGCAGTGAAAAGCTTCTTCATGATTATTCGTACTGGTTTGGCTTTTTCACAGGAACCGTGATGCCGTCCTTTGGCGGCGTGGTCAGTGTGTAGAGGAAAGCCAGGATGTCCGCGAGTTCCTGTTCCTTGAGTAGCACACCGAGCGGCGGCATGGGAGAAATGGTCAGGCTCTCGAATCCTTTCGCGAGCTTGGCGTTCGGGTCCATGAGGCTTTCGGTGATGTAAGCCTTGTCGGCGCGGACGGCGATGCCGTCCAGTATGGGGCCGACGTCGCCGCCCTTGCCATTAACGGTGTGACAGGCGGCACATTGTGCCACGGGGCTGTTGTAGAACAAATCCGCGCCGCGCTTCACGTCGCCCGCCGCGACCTTCACCTCGTTCGCACCCACGCCGGAGACCTTGTGGATGCGGCCGAGCAGAGTGAGGGCGTCGTTCAGGAAGGTGTCATCGGTGTTGGCCGCGACGCGCGGGAGCTGGGCGACGACGGTCTTAATTTCAGGAATGGTCGGAAACTCGGCGAGCTTCACGAAGGCGGCCTCGCGCGTGATCAAATCCGGATCCTGAATCACCGGACTGCCGAAGAACAACTGGCGTCCGGGCTCGGTCGCGGGCAGGGCGCGGATCGCGTTGCGGCGCAGCGCGGGATCCTTGTCGAGCAAAGCCGCTTGATGCGTGTCTTTGTCCACCGCGGCGATGCCTTCAAGGGACCACAAGGCGTGAATCGCGCCGTTGCCGCCCGTGCCCGAGCGTACGCGCTTCTTTAACGCGGGCGCGGCGTCGGTCATCTTGTTGTCCACGATCAGGCGCTGCGCAGTGAGGCTCCAGAACATGTTGCCGCTGTCGAGCGCGGCGACGAGTTCGGACGACTTGGCCTTGGCCAGCGACTTGATGGAACTCCTCGGAGCGTCCTTCCACACGGCGCGGTAAATGCGTCCGTGAGTCTCGTCGCGCAAATTGTTCTCGGTCATGTAAGCGCCGCCGCGTCCGGTTGTCGCCTGAACGCCTGCCGACTGCGTGCTGGGCGTCGGGTTGTGCTGGATGACGAAGCTGTAGAAGTCGATCACCCACACCGCGCCGTCCGGCCCGACGTCGGCGAAGATGGGCGACATCCATTCGTCAGTGCTGGCGAGGAGGTTGCCGCCGTCGAGCGCCTTGTAGCCGCCGCCGTCGCGTTGAATGTCGATGATGCCGATGAGCTTGGCCGTCGGCTCGGTGACAAGCGCCTTGCCTTGCAGGCGCGGCGGCAGAGCGTCGCTGACCATGAAGGCGTGCCCGGCCGCGGCGGTGTAGCCGCCGAAGTTATCGACCATGCGGACGTTCGGCGTATTGGGATGCATCCGCATTCCGGGAGCCATCGACTTGGCAGAGGGCAGGCGGCGAACACTCGCGGCGGGCGCCTCAGGTGTGTTGTCCGCCCCGAGCCTGTAACCGGGGCGAAAGCCGCCTCCGCCTCCGCCCGCAGCACCGCCGCCACGAGCGCCGCCAAATCCGCCACGACCCGTGGGCTGCGTCGGGTTCAGGATGTGCGCGGGCAGATAGCCGTAGAAGGTCGGATTGCCGTTGGCCGTCGAACCGAACACATCACCGACGGCATTCTGGCCGAAGCCCCAGGTATTGTTGTTGAATTGGTAGAGAAATTCCAACGCGGAACCATCCGGCTTGAAACGAAACACGCCCTGACCGAACGAGAGATCCTTGCCACCGACGTTGCCCCGGAAGTTCGAGTAACCGACCGCGCCGTAAAGCCAGTTGTCGAAGCCGCGGCCGAGATTGCTCTGCATCGCGTGCGTGTCGCCCGTGCCCCAGCCAGGCAAAATCGCCTGACGCACATCGGCCTTGTCGTCGCCGTCGGTGTCCTTGAGGAAGAGCATGTGACGCGCTTCCGAAACCATGATGCCGCCGTTCACGAACACCAGGGAGGTCGCGAGGTTCAGCTTGTCGGCGAAGATGGTGAACTTGTCGGCTCGCCCGTCGCCATCGGTGTCCTCGCAAATCTTGATGTCGGCCTTGCCCGGATCGCTTTCGTTCACGAGGCCGTGCGGATAATCCTGCGCCTCGACCACCCACGCGCGCCCGCGCTCGTCCCAGGCCATATAGATAGGCTTCACGACATCCGGCTCCGAGGCGAAAAGTTGCAGTTCAAAATCGGCCGGCACTTGCGTGTAACGCATGCTGTCCTTCGGAGCGAGAGGAGCCTGAAACTTCATCGGTTCCGGACGACGCTCGTAATTGGGCACCTCGCCCGGCTGGCGTTGCAGTGCAGGGCGCGAGGCGAGCGAGCCTTCCCAGTCAGACTTCGCCTTCTTGCTGATCGCGCCGAGCAAAGCCGCGCGCAGGTCGCCATCCGCTGGACGTTTGCCGTCGCCGTATTTGATCAGCCCACGGCCCGCGCTCTTGAAATCGTCGAGCAGCTTCTGCTGCGCGGCCCCAACCTCGGCGTCAGGCATCGCCTGCACCACTGCGTCGAAGTGGTTCAGATACTTGTCCGTGAGATGGGCGAGATCGGAAAGATGCTCGAAGTAGACCGCCTCGGGCGCCAGCGTCTGGCCGGGCAGATAAACGTAGTTCGTGCGCGAGCCGCCAAAGCCGCCGCCCCGAGCGCCGCCGCCAACGATGGCCGGGCCAAGGTAAAGAACGTGGAGCGGGCGATCCGGCGCCTCTGCCGCGAAGGTGTTGAGGGCCATCAGCCCTCCCGTCAAAAGAATCAGAACCTGTTTCAAGTGCTTCATGTGGAAATCAGCAGTGCTGTCGTGGTGCGGAATTTTGGCCGTGCCGGAGCCAAAGCTACCGGGTCGTTGGTTTAAAAATCAGTTGGGAGAAATTGTAGAGACCTTTCTTCCAATGCTGGAAGTCGTGCGCGTGTTCATCCACATGCCAGATGTGCGGGACGTTCCTTTCCTTCAAGTAGCCGTGAATTCCCTGGCTGATGCGAATGAGGCCATCCTTGTTGCCGGCGGAGATATAGAGAAGTTTCAGTTGTTTAGCAGCCTTCTCTGGATCGGGCACAAGTTCCGCGGCTGGCTTCGTGTTTGGCGCGGAGGAAAAACCGCCGATCCAGGCGAAGGCATCGAGATTGGCGAGACCAAAATTCAACGACTGGCCACCACCCATCGAGAGTCCCGCGAGTGCGCGGCTCTCACGGTTCGTGTTGACGGAATACTTTGACTGAATGAATGGGATTAGATCACCAATCAGATCTTTGTCGAACTTGCCGAAGGCCGGGGCGGTCGACATCGCGTTCGGCCCCGGCCGGTCGTCCGTCTGTGCGCGGCCGTTGGGCATGACAATGATCATCGGCACCGCTTTTTTGTCCGCGATGAGGTTGTCAAGAATCACTTCGGGATGGCCGCCCCGACGCCATTCCTCCTCGTCGCCGCCAATGCCGTGCAGCAGGTAAAGCACGGGATACTTCGTGTCAGCAGAATAGCCGGGCGGCGTATAGACCTGCGCCTTGCGCTTATTGCCGACGGACTTGGAATCATACTCGACCATTTCGAGTTTGCCGTGGGCGATGCCTTCGCGCGCCTTGTCGTAGCCCTCCGCTGGATTTGGGAACGCGGGCTTGTCATCCGGTTTCAACTCGATGGGGCCGCCAAATCCTCCGCGGCCGCCGCGCGCGCCCTGACCACGCTGGCCGGGAGCGGCTGAAGGTACGCCGTCCTCGCGTTTGGCCGTAGCCCCAGAGGAACCAAAGTCGCCGACCTTGCGGGTGAATTTGATTTCGGTGCCCGAAATTTTCCCGGTGTAAGTGACTCGAATGTCGTTGTCCTGAATCTTCAGTGGCTCTGCGAAAGTCACCGTGTCGCCATCGACCTTACCTTCTTTCAACTCGGCTTCGCGTTTCTCACCGTCGCGTTCAACGCTCGCTTTGCCCGTCACGCTCGTGCCGTCCTGTTTGAGTGTGAAGGTGTATTTCTGCAAACCGCGCTGCGTCTCGAACTCGGCTTTCCATGTCCCGGAAATATCCGCCGCGAACGCGGGGAGTGAAGCGACCGCGAAGGTCAGGAGTGTGATGCGAGTTTTCATGGTGTCGTTGGTTTTAGAAATTGCGTTTCAATCCTTGAACAGCAGTGGGGCGATCTCGTGCAGGCTGCGCCGCCAGGACTGCCACTCGTGCGCGGTGTTCGGCGATTCATAGAACACGGCATTGATGCCGGCTTGCTTGAGCGCGGCAACGTTCTCCTTGGGATCTCCACCGAAGCCGCCGCGCGCACCGCCGACACGGTTCGTGCCGAGTTCGCGGCTGCCGTAACTGATGAACACCAGATTCACCTTCTCCTTGAACTTCGCCATGTCGGTGATGTTCGTCGCCGCGATGCTGCCGCCGCTGAAGACACCGATGTGCGAGAACGTGTCGAGATGCGCGAGGGTGATGGAGCGCGTCTGCATACCGCCCATCGAAAGGCCGGCCATTCCGCGATGCGGCTGGTCCGCGATCGTACGGAAGTTGGCGTCCACGAAAGGAATGAAGTCGTCGATGAGCACCTTCTCGAAGGCGCTGAAGTTCATGCCGCCGCCGAAGCCGACGCGTCCGCCCGGACCCGCCGCAGTGTTCGTCGCGCTGGCGCCTGTCGGAGCTGCATTCGTTCGCCGTGGGCCGCCGCCGAACGGGTTGCCGCCGTACTCCATCGCGATGATGAAGGGCTTCGCTTTGCCCGCGGCCAGCAGGTTGTCCATGATGAAGCCGGTGTAGCCCTGGCTGCCCCAGCCCGTTTCATCCTCGCCCGCGCCGTGCTGGAGATAGAGCACGGGATAGCGCCTGGCGAGCTCCTTGTCGTAGCCGGGAGGGGTGTAAACGAAGGCGTGCCGGTTGGTGTTGCCCGACTTCGAGAAGTAATGGACTTCGCGAAGCTGACCGTGCGGCACGTTCTTGAGCGCGTAGAAGTCCGCGTCCTTCGCGGGCACTTCGACGGCACTGCCCCAGCGGCTTGAGCCATAGAAGTAGTGGCTGTTCGGATCGGGCACCTCGGCCCCATCGATGTTGATGGTGAAGTAATGGAAGCCTTCGTCCAGCGGTCGCGTGTAGCCGGTCCACGCGCCGTCGTCGCCCTTCGTGAATGGGCTGCTATCACGGAAGCTCACGCCGACGCTCTGGGCCTTGGGTGCCATAATTCGGAATTTCACGCGGCCTTCCGAGTTGACCTGCGGATATTGTTTCCCCGCCTGATTGGATGGCGCGGGTTTCCAATCAGCGACCGGCGATTTGTCGTCGGCCGCGAAAATTGGGCCGCACAGAATCGAAGCGAGTGCAAGAAACGGGAGTTTTGTTTTCATGGGCTTTAACAATAGTTCCCTCAAACCCCGAGTTTTGGACATGGAATTGGCACATTATTTTTATTCCACCAGCTTCCGCCGAGTCGTTCGCTGATTGGTACTCACTCATGTCTGCGCTTTCATAGAAGGAATGGCACCCCGTGCAAGCAGTTCGGGATGGCGTAAATCCAGTCTCAGAAAGCCCGAAGCATTACGCGCCACGCTTTCAGAACTCCGGCCCGTCGACCCAAAAATCTCTCAAATAACTGCGCTGCGAGCACGTCAGCCAACAGATGATGCCAAAAAGTCGAATTTGGCGCGTCTTGCAGAGCCTTGAACATTTAACACTCTGGTTTTATCTGGAGAACAATTCTGTCCTGCACTCCCCAAGAAAATCACCCTTTTTTGTCACAGACACAGGGGATTAACTGTCTCACAGTGCGGAAGGAATTGCGGGAACCTGACATGCGAAGCCAAACGGCAATTTTTACAGAGTTACGGCCGGTTCTGATGAAGCTGGCCATGCGGATATTGGGCAGCGAGATGGAGGCCGAGGACATGGTTCAGGAGGCTTATCTACGATGGGAGCGAACTGCGGCCACCGAAGTGCGCTCGCCAAAGGCATTTCTGACGACAATTGTCTCACGCCTTTGCCTCAACCATCTGAAGCTGGCCCGGGTGCGTCTGGAGCATGTGGATGGACATTTGCTGCTGGACAGCTTCTCCTCCCAAACACGCACCCCGGCGGAGCAGGCAGAGTTCGCCGATGCCCTTACCGAGGCGTTTTTATCCGCCTTGGGCAATCTCTCGGCTACCGAACGAGCGGTGTATCTCTTGCGGGAGGCCTTCGCGCTCGACTACACCGATATTGCTTCGGTTGTGGAATGCAGCGAAGAGAACTGCCGCCAGATTTTGAAGCGGACGCGGGAGCGGATTGCGTGCAGGGGATCCACCAACCCGACAGGCCGAGAGCAAACGCAGCGGGTGGTTTCGGAATTCCTCAATGCGTCTGAAACAGGTCAACTCGAGCCGCTCTTCAGGTTGCTGTCGGATGAAGCCGCCTTGGCCCGGGACCCGGGCGACCTGTCCAAGCCCGTGCCGCCCATGATTCACGACCGCGAAGTTCTCTTCAAAACTCTCGGGAATTCCCTCGCCCAGATGCGCAACGCCAGCGACCGTTTTGTTCTTTTTCCCATCGGTCAGGCCTACGCTTATGTTGCCCGCTGCGGCAGAGCAGCCACGGGAGCAATTTTACTGCGTGTCAGTGATCAGAAGGTAGCGGTCGTGCGGCTGGTGAGTTGCCCGGTATTGCTGCATCAGCTCCAAATTCTAATGGCCCTGAGCATCGGTGGAGTGGGTCATCTAGAAAACAACGATTGAAGACGCCAAGCAGGGTGAACTTCTTTCGCCAAACGCAGGCTCATGGCGCGGGCGTTTCTGCGACGGCAGGCGGCGGCACTTGCTTTTTCTCCACCCACTCGTAAAGCACCGGGAGCAAGGAGGCGCGGTCACTCAATGTTCGTGCTGTGTCGGGCGACTTGCTCATGCGGGGCGCGAGCGTATTCCCCGGGTGCGTTTCAAGCAATTGGCGAGTGCGAAAACGTCCCGTTCAGGGTTGTTTCTTCTTTGGAAGCGGCGCCCAATCCGAATTATTCAGTTCGGCGGGGCGTGCGTTGGACGGCGGAGTGACGCCCGCGGCAAGCATGACATCATGAATCGCAGCGATGGTTTCAAACGAGGGTTTGAAGTTTCCTGGACGATATCCTTCAGCCAGCATCAGTGGCGTCCAGCCGTATTTGTTTTCCTTGTTCCAGACCTCGATTTTCGCGCCCCGCTGAGCGAGGAACCGGACGACCTTGGGGAGATTTTTCAGCGCGGCGCCGTGCATCGCGGTTTCACCGTTGGCATCGACCGCGTTCAAGTCAGCGCCGAGTTTCAGGAGCAATTGCGCGGCTTCGAGCACCTCCGGTTCTTCGCCCGCGACTTCGTTGGCACCGGCGCTGCCCACGCCGATGCCGCTGGCGACCATGAGCGGCGTGCAGTTATCGGCGTTTGCGATTGAGGGATCCGCGCCCAATTCGAGCAGCAAGCGCATGTAAGGGACATCCGCCGTTGCCGACGCCATCAAGAACGGCGTCGCGCCTTTCGTAGTGAATTTGCCAATGCCGCCCTTGCCGTTCGTCAGCCTGGCATTTACTTCCGCGCCGCGCTTCACCAGTTCGCAGATAAACTGGACGCTGTTCAGATTCCCCGATCCCAGCGGTGAAGGATCACCGTCGTCCTCGCCGCGTTGCGGTTTGCGAACCCAGGTCATCACGTGCAGCGGCGCAAAGCCGGAGCGCTGGTCGTTCGGGTCTGCCCCTGCGTCGACCAAATCCAGCGCGAGATTGAAGTGCCCATTTTCGACCGCGAGGAGCAGCGCGCTCGTTCCGGGTCGGGGACCTTTGCCTGTGACCTTCCGCGGCCCCATCGTGCTGTTCACGTCCACACCCGCCTTCAACAAGGCGCGAACAACGCCGGCCCGGCCGTCGCGAGCGGCGAAGAAGAAGGCCGTGAATCCTGAATCTGGCAATGTCGCGTGGAAATCCGCGCCGGCCCTGATGAGCAACTCGACGACTTCGACGTGGCCTTCTGCGGCGGCCCACATCAAGGCTGTCTGGCCGCGACGTTCCTTCGCGTTCACCTCCGCGCCACGCTTGAGCAATGCGCTGCAAGGCCCTGGCCTGCCCGTGCGCGCCGCCGTCATCAACACCGTCTCGCCGCCGCGCAATCTGGTGTTGGGGGCTGCACCGCCGGCGAGAAGCAATTCGACCATCGCTTCGTTCCCGTTCTGGCAGGCGAGCGACAGCGGCATGACGCCATATCGATTCGTTGCCTTGATGTCCGCCTTCGCCTCGACGAGAAGTTTGGCCGTCCCGAAATCGTCGCGATACACAGCCCAATGCAAGGCCGTCATGCCATCGGCCTGCGCCGCGTTAACGTCAGCGCGTTGCCTCAGAAGCCTTCGGATGGCGGTGTGCTCGGATTTCTCTGCGGCATCGGCCAGCGGAGAACTGGTGGACTGCGCCAAACACGGCGATGCGCCGTGCCACATGGCGAGACACAACACCAGCAAGGCTCGATTTGAGGCTCTCGGCATTGCCTGTTCCATTAAATCGACAGCGGTTCAAACAGGTCATCCACCCTGCCCTGGCTGTCGGCGAACTTGTCGAGATTGACGCCGACCTTGTTGAGCAGGGTCAGGTGCAGGTTGGCCAGCGGGGTTGGCTTCGCATACTTGATATGACGCCCGCCCTTCATTCCGCCTGCCGCGCCGCCGGCGACGAGGACTGGCAGGTTGGTGTGGTCATGGATGTTCGGATTGCCAATGCCGCTGCCGTAAAGAATGAGCGAGTGGTCGAGCAACGTGCCGTTGCCTTCCGGCGTGGCCTTCAGCTTCGCGAGATACTCGGCGAAGAGCGAGACGTGGAAGGCGTTGATCTTCGACAACCGCTCGATCTTGGCCGGGTCGTTGCCGTGATGCGACAGCGGATGATGCGGATCGGAGATGCCAATTTCCGGATAGGTGCGGTTGCTGGTCTCGCGCGCCAGCTGGAACGTGATGACCCGGGTGACATCGCCCTGCATGGCCAGCAACTGCAAGTCGAACATCAAGCGCGCGTGGTCGGCATACGCTGCGGGCACGCCCACGGGCCGATCCAAATCGGGCAGGGGATTGTCCTTCGCATCGGCTTCGGCCTGTTGAATCCGCCGCTCCACTTCGCGGACGGTGTCGAGATATTGGCCGACCTTCGCGCGATCACTCGGACCGAGACTCCGTTGCAGCCGGGAGAGATCGTCGCTGAACGAATCCAGCAGGCTCGCCTTTTTCTTCAGCGCTGTCCGACGTTCTGCGGCGTTGCCGCCGTCGCCGAACAGGCTTTCAAAAACAATGCGCGGATGCGCCTCCGCCGGAAGCGGCGTGGTGGGCGACGACCAGGAAAGATTGTTCTGATAAACGCAGGCGTAGCCGTTGTCGCACTGGCCGACGACCTGCAGCAAATCCATCGCAAGTTCCAGCGACGGCAATTGCGTCGCCTGGCCGATGTTCCGGGCGGCGACCTGATCGACCGTGGTGCCGAGATAATAGTCCGTGCTCTCGGTGAGCCTGGCCTTGGCGGCGCTGAGGAAGGAGGAGTTCGAGGTTGCGTGGCTGCCGGGGTAGGCGTTCTGCAACTCCAGATTTGAAATCGCAGTCACATGCTCGCGGACGGGCGCGAGCGAGGCGAGGATCGGCGAGAGCGGATCGAGCCTGTCGCCGGGCGGCGTCCAGCGGCTTTGGTCGCAACCCATCGGGATGAAGATGAAGCCAAGACGGCGCACGGGATGGGCGGCGGTCATCGCCAGCGGCGTCGCGGCCGGCACCATCGATTCCAAAAGCGGCAATGCCATCGTCGCGCCCACCCCCCGCAGGAACGTGCGCCGCGGCATGAACTTCTTCGTGATGAAACTCATAATGCTTTTCTCATGGTGAACGGCGTGCTGTTGACGACTCCCAGTATGACGGACGAGAAGCGATGGTCATTCGCCCGGGCATTGCGAACAATTTTGCGGATTGCGGGCGCGTCGGAGGGCTCGATGCCGCGACCGAGCGCGAAGGTGAGCAACTTCTCCGTCAGCGTGCTGACGAACAGGTCGGATTGTTTAAGGAGGCCCGCTTCGAGTCCGGCCACGCCCATGAACTGGCTGCCATCCGGCAGGCCGCCGCTCGCGTCGATGGGCTGGCCATCCTCCAAGGTTCGCCACCGGCCAGTGGCATCGAAGTTCTCCAGTGCGAAACCGACAGGGTCCATCAGGCTGTGGCAGCTCGCGCACGCGGCGTTCGCGCGATGCTCTGCAAGGCGCGCGCGCATCGGCAGCGACTCGGAAACGGTGTTCTCCTTCAAGTTGGGAACATTCGGCGGCGGGGGTGGAGGAGGCGTGCCAAGCAGGTTGCCCAGAATCCAGTTCCCACGAATCACCGGCGACGTGCGTGTGGCGTAGGAAGTCACCGTGAGCACGCCGCCCTGCCGCAGCAATCCGCCGCGCTCGCTGTTCTTGTCCAGGGTGACGCGTCGGAATTGGCTCCCGTACACGTTGGGGATGCCGTAGTGCTTCGCGAGTCGTTCGTTGAGGAACGTGTAATCGGCCTTGAGCAGGTCGAGCACGCTGCGGTCTTCGCGGAGCATCGTCTCGAAGTGGAGTTCGGTCTCGCGGCGGAAGGCCTGGCGCAGGTTGTCGTCGAACTCGGGAAAGAGCCGCAGGTCGGGCGTGATCGATTCGAGATTACGCAGGTGCAGCCATTGTTCGGCAAAGTTCTGCGCGAGATTCTTCGCACGAAAATCCGCAAGCATCCGGCGTAACTGTTTCTCCAGCACCCTGGGTTTGTGAAGCTCGCCGCGCTCGGCGGTCGTGAGAAGTTCATCATCAGGAATGCTGCTCCACAGGAAGAACGAAAGCCGCGAAGCCAGCGCCACATCGCCCAGGCGATACGCCGCCCCGGGCGTGACGCCAGCGGGTTCGCGCTCAATGCGGAAGAGAAACTCTGGGTTGATGAGAACGTCATTCAGAGCCGCCTCGATGCCCGCCTCGAAACCATGCTCCGCTTTCGCGCCGCGATAAAATCCCATCGGTTTTTCCAGATCAGCATCGGTGACTGGGCGCCGATAGGCGCGGCGCGTGAGTGCGGAGAGAATCTTCCCGGCGCAGGCATCCTCCTCTTCCGGTCCGGTCGGGTAGCAGACAAAAATCTGGCGGCGGCTCGGTGAATCGCCAGCTTTCTTCGAGTCATAGGGGCCGTTGACGGAAACCTGGTAAATGGCCGGGGTGAGACGCGGATGCCGGTGCATGTTGTAGCGGGCGAGATACGGCTGGCGTCGGTTCTCGAGCAACGAGGACGAATTCTTGAGGAACGTGACGCCGACTTGATGCGGCCCGGCGGTCATCGGGACCCGCACCTTGAGGTGGGCGTCCACTTTTTCGAAATTCCTGTCCTTCGGCGGCGCGACGGTGAAGGACTGCACTTGCTGGCGATCCACGAGAACCACGACTTCATGCGGCTCGCGCAACCCCTCAACCTCCTCGTTGCGGTCACGCGTCAGGCGGATCTGAATCTCATAATCGCCGTCGCGCGGAAACGTATGGTTCACCAACGTGCCGCCACGCGTGCCGGGCGGCAGTCCCTCCACGTTTTCCTCCTGCGTCAGATCCGGCCGCGGCCGATAGGTGTCGCCGCCCGGCTTGCGCCAGGGCGCGCCGACCGCGAGCCGGCTGATCTTTTCGGCGGCGGAGATATAGCGGTTTAGCAACGTCGGCGACAACTCGCCCACGGTCACATTGTCGAACCCATGACTGGCATCGTCCCTGGGCAGCAATGCGGCCGCGTCGATGTCGAGCGCCAGAAGGTCACGAATGGCATTCTGATACTCCGTGCGGTTGAGGCGCCGAAAGGTTTCCGTGCGTCCGGGGTTCGGATTCTTCACCGCCGCCCGGTCGAGCGTTGAAGAGAGCCCCGCCACAGTCTCGTCGTAAATTTTATCCCCGGGCCTCTCCTTGCCAACAGGCGGCATCTGCCGCGCGCGCATTTTGCGGATGACCTTTTCCCACTCATCAGAATGCGACGTGACGCCATCGCGGCTGATCCGTTCCAAATCGAGCCCGCCCTTGTTTGCATCCGCATCGTGGCAACTGACACAATACCGGCTCACGACTGCCTTCAGGGGCGGAGCCAGAATTTCTGAGGTTTGTTGAGCTGCGGAAGATGTTGCGGCCAGGGCCATGAGGACGAGCCTTGCGGGAGAGAGAACGTTCCAAAGAATCCTGGCCGCTTTGCTGTGACGCGGACCGATGGAAATGGATCGTTTCACGGTGTCAAACAGTATGGCGCTGCAATGAGGTTGCGACAAGGCTAAAGCCTGTTGCGTCATGACGAACTGGAAGGCCACGGTGAGGTCTTCCGCGCGACCCGTGGTCGAGTACGCGCAATCGAAAATCCGGGGTCGATCAATCGTATCGCACACTCCCGCTCCAACCTCCCCCGCTTCCGAATCCTCGCAGCCTCTCCGCCGCTGTTCCGCTTCAGTTCAGAACTCGAAGTTCCGTGGTCGCTGTCCCGTCGACTCGGGCATTCGCCGCAAGTAATTCCCTCGGTGCTCGTGAGTGCGCGGCCCAGTTGAAGCCTTGGAGTCGATGAACTACCGGGTGATCGAAATGGGCCATCCGCGCTCGTGAGACCGTTTGTCTCTTGTGCTGGGTATCAGCCGTCAAAAGAAATATCCTATCAGTATCAGTTGCCGCACGCAGCCCGGGGCGGATTAGCGGCCGCCGTGGAGCTTGAGGAGGACGCCGGCGTTGTAGCTGCGAAGGTCACCTTCGGGTGAGAGCACTTTCAATGATTGCTTCACAATCTCCACGACCACTCCCGTGTAACCGCCGAGATCCACGTGCGCACCCCACGCGCACTTGGGGAAGTCCGCGCGCCGGACCCAGTCGGAGATGGGTTGCATCGGGAGGTTGAAGTCCGGCTCTTCGATGACCTGAATCTCGGGAGCATCGACCTCGTCGTCCTCGCTGACGACGGGCGGTGCCTCGGCGACGGGCGCGGGCGTCGGGTGAGGGCGCGGCGCGGCGGCGTGGAGCTTGCAAAGAGTGAAGGTGCTGTAGCTCTTTAGGGAACCCTCGGGTGTGCGCAGCTTGACCGAGCGTTTGACGATCTCGGTGATGACGCCGGTGATGCCGCCGATGTCCACATGCAGGCCGAGCGCGGAATTAGGGAAGTTGGGGTCGCCCACCAGCTCGGCGATGAGACGGGGCGGCGTGTCGAAGTTCGGCGTGCGGATCGCGTCGGGGGTCGGGGTGGAGGTTTCGGGGTCGAGCGGGGTGTCGGAGTCAGTCAGTGGCAACATCAGGTGGTTATCGTCACCGGGTGGGAAAGGAATAGCGAACGCTTATCGTCAGCCTCAACGACGGAAATGGTGTCGCCTCTTGATCCGCACCAACTACATCTTCGTGGATTTCGAGAACGTTCAGGACTACGACCTGGATCGCATCGCCCACAAGCCGATCAAGGTGACTCTGGTTCTGGGGCGGCGCCACAAGAGCCTGCCTTTACAGGCTGAAGCCGGGGCAGTTTCGCTTCGTCCTCGTGGACGACGAGGAACTCATCGTGAAGTGATCAGACGAAGATTTCCTTAATCGGGCTGCCTTCTTCGACTAGACGCATCGTTCGGCCAAGAGTCTGCACTTCCAACTTTTTATGGTTGAGGCCGACCTGATGCAAAATCGTGGCGTGCAGGTCGCTGTAGTAATGCGGCGATTCCACGGCCCGGTAGCCCACGTCATCCGTACCGCCGTGGACCACACCGCCCTTGATGCCGCCGCCGGCCATCCACGAGGTGTAGCCCTTGGGATTGTGATCGCGACCGGTGGTGTTCTGGGACCACGGGGTGCGTCCGAATTCGCTTGTCCAGACGACCAGCGTTTTTTCCAGCATCCCGCGCTGTTTCAAGTCCCGGATCAAGCCGGCGATCGGCTTGTCTGTGGCGCGGCAGAGCGGTGCGTGCGTTTTCATGTCGCCATGCGAATCCCACGCGCCATTGCCGCCGCCGGCGTGGCAGATCTGGATAAAGCGCACGCCCTTCTCCGCCAAACGCCGCGCCAGCAATAGTTGCCTGCCGAATTCCTCCGTCTCTTTGGTGCCAATGCCGTAGAGTTCCTTCACGTGCTCCGGCTCACCGGAAAAATCCACCGCCTCGGGCGCGGAAAGTTGCATGCGCGCGGCCAGCTCGTAGGCTTTGGCCCGCGCCTGGATGTCCAAATTGATCGCGTAACGCTCGCGAAATTCCTGGTTCATCGCGTGCAGCAGTTGCATTTGACGCTCGCGTTCCGCAGCAGAGCCGCCTTTGGGCGGATAGAGATTGGGAATCGGCGTCTCACCCGGCTGGAATGGAGTCGCCGCCACGGACGCGCCGAGATAACCGCCGGTCAATTGCACCGGCGAGGAGGGCCGCCCCAGATTTACAAACGTCGGCAGATTTTTGTTGGCGCTGCCCAGCGCATACGAAATCCAACTGCCGAAGGTCGGATGATCAAAAGCGCGTCCGCGATGGCCGGTCGAGGTTTCGATGACCGCTGGAAAATGATTTCCTTCGTGGCACCACATCGAGCGGACGACCGCGATTGCGTCGATCACACCACCCACCTGCGGAAACCAGTCCGACACTGGAACTCCTGACTTTCCGTGGCGCGTGAAGGTGCGCAGACAGGGGATGACTGGCCGCTTCATCGGGGCCAGGTTGTCGCCAAAGCCGATGGCGTCGATGAACTTTCCCGCGTGCTTGTTGTCCTTGGGATCGAAAGTGTCGATGTGGCTGACTCCGCCACACATGAAGAGAAAAATGACGGACTCGGCTTTCGCCACGTGATGGGGGCCGATGACCGTCTCCTTAATTTCGCCGCCCTCGGCCCAGACCGCGCCGAGCGCGAGCCCGAGGAAACCGCCGCCGATCTGATGGATAAAATCGCGCCGTGCCAGCCGTCCGCATGGGTAAATGGCTGAAGCTCTCGCGCTATCGGACATAAATGAATTCATCCAGGTTGAAGAGCAGCCAGGAAAGTTGATTGAGCCGCGCGGGATCATTCTCAATATAGGTGAGCGCGCTCTTCTTCTCCGTGGTCGAAGGCGGCCGCGCCAGGGCGAGCCGGTAGGCGAGATCGACCGCCACGGGCAAATCTCCCTTGGATTCCTTTTGCAAGCGGCTGGCCAGTTCAGCGCAGGCCTTGTCGATGTCCGGGCTGTTCATCAGGAAGAGCGCCTGCGGGGCGGTAACCGTTTGCGTGCGCATGGGACACGGCGCGCGACCGTCGTCCACATCAAAGGCCTGGAGAAAATTCGGCGACACTTCGCGATTCGACGAATAGCCACGAACCAAATAAGCGCCGCGCCGTTTCAAACCGGTGTTGCTGTTATTGGCCATTTGCCCGCGACGACGATTTCCGCCGCCGCCATTGCCGCCGCTGTTTGACTGCGTGTCGAAGGACGGCCCGCCGACTTTCAAATCGAGATCGCCGGCTGCTGCGTGCATCGAATCCCAAATCGGTTCCGCTTCCAGTCGCTGCAATCGAAAATGCCAGAGTGCCGTATTTCCCGGGTCGTTCTTTTGGCTCACGGCAAATGCGGCGCCCGCCTCCGAGGCCCGCTGGTAGGCATCGGACGTGACGATCAGCCGGTGCATTTTTTTCATGCTGAAGTCTCGCCGGACAAATTCCGAAGCGAGCCAGTCCAGCAGGGCCGGATTCGAAGGTTGGCCGCCGAACTCACCGAAGTCGCTAACGTTCTTGAGCAGGCCTTCGCCAAAATGCCATTGCCATAAACGATTCACCGCCACCCGGGCGAAGAGCGGATTCTCCGGCGCGGTCAGCCAATCCGCAAACGCCTCAATGCGACCGTCCCGAAAATCCGGCTCCTCCGTCGCGAAGGGCCAGCCGGGTTTCACTTCATGCGCCTTCTCAGGACGCAGCGGATCGCCGCTGGTCAGGATGTAGCTCTTCTCCTGCTCGCGCATTCGATCGACTTCCACCGTATAAAACACCGGCAAGGCCGGCGCCTGGCGGCCGCCGTTTCCCGCACCGCCCTCGTTCAACTTGCGTTGCAATTCCTGGTATTTCTGGCGCGCCTCCGCCGGCATGGACTCAGTTAGCTTGTCGCCGTCGATGCGCAGGATTGGAAAATAATCGTCCGCGATTTTCTGTTCCTTGACCGTCCGCTTTTTTTCAGGCTTGCGAATGACCGCCTGCGCCTCGAGCGGTAGCATCAGCACGCGCTCCTCATAAAGTTTCGCTTTGTAAGGAGCGGCGAAGTCGTTAACCGCTTTTTCCAGTGGCTCGCGTTTCCTGGCCCCGTCCGCGATGGCCTTGCCATTCGCCATCAAATCCGCCGCGGTTGCCAGCGAGACCTTTCGCAGCACCAGCGGGTCGAACAGCGCCTTCATCGCGTAATAATTCGTCTGCGAAATGGGGTCATACATGTGGTCATGACATTTTGCGCAGCCCACGGTCATGCCCATGAACGCGGTCGAAACCGTGTCCACCGCATTGATGGCGAGGTAATGCGGATTTTCGCCGGTGCCCCGCGCCAGAAAACCGAGCGCGAATGGATCGCCGGGCCGCGGCTCTTTGCGCGAACGATAGCCGGTCGCCGACATTTGCGTGCGCTCGTTGGCCCGGAGGCCCGTCAGTTGGAGTTGAACAAATTGATCATAAGGCACGTCGTCGTGGAGAGCGTTGATGACCCAATCCCGCCACAAATGAATGCCCGGCGCGGCCGTCATCTGTTCGTCCGCGTCCGCATATCGCAGAACATCCAGCCAATGCCTTGCGTAACGAACGGCGTGCTGCTCATTCGCCAAAAGTCGATCGACGACTTTCTCATAAGCGCCCGCCGAATCATCCGTGAGAAATGCTTCCTGCTCGGCTGGAGACGGAGGAATGCCGATCAAATCGAGATAGGCCCGGCGCAGCAGCGTGAGCTTGTCCGCAGCGCCGACAGCTTTCAGTCCGCGACTTTTAAGTTCGATATTGATGAAACGATCGATGGGATTGGGTTCGGGACCGTCTGGCAAAGCGGGGCGAACGACCGGTTTCAGCGACCACCAAACTTCGGATTTGGCCTCATTGGTTCTGTTGGGCGTGCCACCGGAGACAGACGCTATGGAAGCGGAGAGACAAATCATCCAAAGCAACGGAGGGGCTGAAAGTTTTCGGATCATTGTTTTGGACTGATCAGTTATTTCATGAACCGGTTATTTCGGCAACTGCCAGTTCTCGTCGAACAGGCCGGCGGTGACCAGGTCTGGAACGGCGGCGCCCGGTTTCACCTTGACGATGGCATAATCGCCCCAAAGCGGTGTGGCGTGCCAGCCGAGCTCGCCAAAAGTCATCCCGCTTTTTCGATGAGCCTCGTCTCAATTCAACTGGAGCGAAACCTGATCCTTCGAGTAGAGTCCATAGCTGAAGCCGAGTAACGAATGAAGCAACCCGGAACATGTGGCGGTGGCGTGATTGCGACGGTCCTCGTTGCCTTTGCGTTGTCACTGACCCTGTGTTGCGCAGCGGCGCCCGCGGACGACGCGGAATTCGCCGCGCTACAGGTCGATGCCAAAAAGACCTTCAAAGAGGTGGTCAGACCATTTGTCGACGCCTACTGCACGCGCTGTCACGGACAAGATAAACAGAAGGGCGGGATTAACTTCGGACCTGCGCTCAAGAACCCCGGCCAAACTGCGTCCACCCAGCGGTGGAAGCAGGCACTTGGCGTCGTGAAATCCCACGACATGCCGCCGGATGACCAGGACAAGCAGCCAACAGAGACGGAGCGCCAAAAGTTTCTGGACGGGATCGGCAAGATCAAGTTTCTCAGCTCGAAGGATCCGGGTTCGTTTGTGATCCGTCGTTTGACCAAGGTGGAGTATGGCAACACGCTGCATGATCTCCTGGGTGTGGATCCAAAAATAGCCCGCGACCTGCCGGACGAAGTATTCGGCGAGGGGTACCTGAACACGCTGTCGCCACTCCAGTCGGAGCAGTATCTCGCGATCGCCAATGAGGCGCTGGACCGGATCCTGGGCCCCAAGGATGCGCCGCCCACCCAGGCGAGAAAACAGCTTTTCGGCAAACCGCCAGGTTCCGGCGCTGACGAGCGCGCGGCCGCGAGAAAAGTCGCCCGTTCTCTAGCCAGGAACGCCTATCGCCGGCCCCCCTCGGAGGCCGAAATCGAGGTCCTGCTGCGGGTATTCGATCTGGCGCGCGCAAACAAACTCGCCTACCCGTCAGCGTTGCGGCTGATGCTCAAAGCGGTTCTCGTGTCCCCACAGTTCCTGTTTATCACGCCAGCCATGGAGGCTGGATCGACGCGCTCGGAGCGAAGTCCGACTCCCTCTCCGCCATCAGAGGGGGGCGAGGGCCGGGGAGAGGTGGCCGCCCGCGGTATTGTTCCCCTGGATGATCATCAACTGGCGTCGCGGTTGTCGTATCTGTTGTGGGCCACCATGCCCGATGCTGAACTGTCGGCGCTGGCTGACCGCGGGAAACTCCACGAGCCGGCCTTGTTGAGGGCGCAAGTGAAGCGTCTGCTGGAGGATCCGCGTTCCCGGGCGTTGTTTGATGGTTTTGGCGCGCAGTGGCTTGGACTGGGAGGCCTGGAAAGCAAAGCCTTTGACCCCGCCAAATTCCCTGAGATGACCGGCGCGATGCGCACGGCGATGTATGACGAGGCCCGCCTGTTCTTTGAAAGCATCGTGCGTGAAAACCGGAGCGTCGTCAGTTTGGTGGATTCTGATTACACGTTCCTCAACGGAACCCTTGCCGTTCTTTACGGCCTGGATAAAAAGGTCACCGGATCCCGGTGGCGCAAGGTGAAGCTGACCAATGCCAATCGAGGGGGGATTTTGGGGATGCCCGGCATTCTGGCCGTGACCTCGTTTCCCAACCGCACCAGCCCCGTCAAACGCGGCGTGTGGGTGCTCGAACAGGTGCTGGGAGAACACGTGTCACCTCCACCGCCGAACGTTCCCGCCCTCGACAAACAGGACAAGCAGACAGTCGCGAATCTGACGATGCGGCAACGGACGGAACTGCACCGCAAAGATGCCACGTGCGCCAAATGCCACAAGATTCTTGATCCGATCGGTTTTGGCCTGGAGAATTTTGATGCCATCGGGCGGTGGCGCGACCAGGATGATGCCGGAGGAGCCATAGATGCGGCAGGCGAGCTTCCAGGTGGGAAACGCTTCAAATCTCCCAAAGAAC
>JBEEGQ010000008.1:0-12222 GCA_041166945.1 Verrucomicrobiota bacterium | reverse complement strand
GGCGGCGCGCGACATTTACCTGCCGCATCCCGCCCACCAGGAAGCGGCGCGGCGCGTCGTTCCCTGCCTGGAATCGGTGATCGTCTGCGATCACGAATTCGAGCAATAAATCGAGGCCGGGACTCGGGGGAGGCGATTCGCCTGCGACGCTTGTCGTTCAGGTCTTGAAATTCGGGACCTGAACCACTTTGCCGCCATTCATCGCCGATTCGTGAGCGCAAAGCCCCGCGCAGGTCCAGTTGCAGGATTGATACACATCCGGAAACGAAGGGCGTCCGTCGACGATGCTGGAAAGGAATTCGTGAACGAGATGGGGATGCGACCCGCCGTGGCCGCCGCCCTGGGCGAATGACAGATGCTGGTGCTGGTCGTCATAAACGCCTTTTGTTGTGAAGCGGCGAATGGGTTCCGGGAGCAGGTGCGCGAAATCCGGCACCTTTATTTTCTCAACCTTCTCGCCGCCGACATGGAGGATGGGATCATCGCCCTCCGCCCGCTGCCATTCGTAGGACATTTTTTCGCCATAGACATCGAAACTCTCGACGTACTGGCGGGTGACGCCATAGAGAAAGCGGCTGACTTCGAAGCCGACATCCTGGTCCCGGATTTTGAAATGGGCGGATTCGTAGGCAAAGGGCGAGCCGTATTTGGCGATGTAATTTTCCTTGATGCGTCCTGAGCCGACACATGACACCCATTCCGCCTCGCCCTTCACAAGGGCCAGGCAGGGGCTGACACAGTGGGTGGCGTGGCGCATCGGGGGAAAGCCCTCCCAGTAATCGGGCCAGCCCTCCATGTTTTGCAGATGGGACCCGCGCAGAAACTGGATCCGGCCCAGCTTCCCCGAATCGCGCAAATCGCGAACGTAAAGGAATTCCCGGGAATAGATCACCGTCTCCATCAGCATGTAATTGCGTTTGTTTTTCTCGGCGGCTTTTACGATTTGCCAGCACTCGTCAATGGTGGTGCCCGAGGGAATGGTGCAGCCCACATGTTTGCCCGCGTTCAATGCCGCGACCGTTTGCGGCGCATGCATGTTGACCGGCGTGTTGATATGCACAGCCTGGATGTCCGGGTCGCGCAATAATTCCTCGTAACTCGAATACCGCTTGTCCACCCCGAAGGCGTCACCCAACTCCTTCAGTTTTTTGGGATCGCGCTGACAGATTGCCACGAGGTTCGCATTGGGATGCTTCTGATAAATCGGGATGAACTCGGCCCCAAAACTCAGGCCGACAAGGGCCACGTTAATCTTCTTATCGCTCATGTTTTTTTGCTTTCATTGACAACGTTGTTCGCGCAACGACATCTCACGAAATCCCCGGAGAACCCTCGGCAGGCACGCTGGTTTGGAGGTGGGGAAGCCGGTGCGTGCCGGATATTAAACGGGCGCGATCCGGGTCTGTCCATTCATAATGGGAATAAGTTGGCTGTCTGGGCGTCCCATCGGTTGAAAGCACGCCGTGAAATGGTTCACGGCGGAACCCATTAACCACATGTCCATTCAAACGCGCCGCTCAAAATCCGCCTTCACCCTGATCGAACTTCTTGTGGTCATTGCCATTATTGCGATTTTGGCAGGACTTCTCCTCCCCGCCCTTGCAAAGGCTAAAGCCAAGGCCCAACGGATCGCCTGTGTCAGCAACATGAAGCAAGTGAGCCTGGCTTTCATCCTCTGGGTGCACGATCATGAAAAGAACAACCTTCCCTACCGCGTCGATTGGCAGGAGGAGGGAACCCGGTACACGGGAGGCGTGGCGCCGCCCTGGTCGGGACAGCAAAACCGTCCCTACTTCCAGTTCGCGTGGATATCCAATGAATTGGACAGCCCGAAGGTGTTGGTCTGTGCCGCGGATAAAAAGAAGCACACCGCCAGCAACTGGGGAGCGACCGATGCCGCAGGTGGTTTCCGGCATTCCAACCAGCAGGAAAACTCCCTCAGCTACGACCTTTGGCTCGACGCCGGTTATGTGAATGGGGTCTTGAACTTCGAGCAGGCCCAGGAACACATCCTCATCAGTGATCGCAACCTGACTTACGACAGCATTTCAACCGCCTGCTCGTCTGGGGTGACCCCCGCCCGCCAGGTCATCGGCGCCCGGGTCGGCACGACCATCACCAAATGGGTGGACGAGAAGGACTACGGCCATGGTATCGCGGGTGGCATTGGCCTGCTGGACGGCAGCGTCTCGTCGATTAATCAAGGCGGGTTGAAGGCATTCTTCGATCATGGCGACTTCGACGGCACCCTGCACTACATGTTCCCGCAATAAAAACTGACCCGGGTCACGCAGTTGCCACCATCCCCGGGAGGTGGCAACTTTGTGGTGCCTGCATGACGCTGGACCCGAAAACGTTCGAGCAAATCGTGAACCGCTATTACGAGCCCCTCTTCCGTTTCGCCTACAGCTTGACGAAACGGGAGGCTGACGCCTCCGACTTGACGCAGGACGCGTTCGAGGCGCTCGGCTCCAAGGCGCATCAACTGCGCGATGCCGACAAGGCGAAGTCCTGGTTATTCACGACACTGTACCGGACGTTCATCGATGGCCGACGGCGCGAGATTCGGCATCCGCATGTCGAAACCGAGGCCATGGATCACGAGATGCCGTTTGTGGAACCGGAGGCGCCAAGCCGGATGGACGCTGCCGCCGCCCGCGAAGCACTCCTGCGAATCGATGAAGTTTACCGCGCGCCCCTCACGCTGTTTCATCTCCAGGAACATTCGTATTCAGAAATCGCCGAAATCCTGGACATCCCGATCGGGACCGTCATGTCCCGGTTGTCCCGCGGCCGTGCTTTGCTGCGGGAATTGCTGGAGGACCGCGCTCCGAAAACGGTTCCGTCCTTAACTCGACAAATTCGTCCCTTATCATGACCCGCGATGAAGCCATACAAATCCTGGAAACCGCGCGCCCCGCGGGACCGGTCTCCGACGGCTCGCCACTTGCCGAGGCCCTCGCCCTGGCGGCTCGCGACCCTGAACTCGCGCGGTTCCTCGCCCACCAACGCGCTTTCGATGACACGTTGACGGGCGCAGTGAAATCCATCGCCGTACCGCCGCTGCTGAAATCCTCCATCCTTGCCTCGCGCCGGATCGTGCGTCCGCATTTCTGGCAGGATTGGCGGACCGGTGTCGCCGCGGCGGCAGCCATCGCGGTGCTTCTCATCGTCAGCGGGGTTGCCATCCATCGGGCCTCTGCCGGCTTCGCGTCGTTTCGCAAGGAACTCATCGTGGAAAATTGGGCCGGCGATCCCCATCTGGATTTTGAATCCTCGGATTTGGCCCGGATCCGCCAGTGGCTGGCGCGCCGCGAAGCCGACAGCGATTTTGAGCTCCCCGCCGCCCTCAATGACATGCGGTTGCAAGGCGCCCGCGTTTTTGAATCGGACGGACGCAAGGTCGCGCTGGTTTGCCTGGCGGACGGCGCGCGGCATTTCCATCTGTTTGTCCTCGATCGCCATAAGTTCCCAGACCTCCCCGCCGACGGCGCGCCGGATTTTGAAAAGTGCGGCGGATGGAAAACCGCCAGCTGGCGTCAGGGCGGCAAAACTTACGTTTTGACCGGGATGAATTATCCCGCTTTCGTCAGCAAGTTTCGAAAAGCCGGCCGCTGGTCCATCTCGGGTTGATTTCGGGCCGTGGCTTGTTACCCGCTTCGATCCGGTGCCATCAAGGTTTGAGCAGATAATCCCGCAACCCATCGAGGTCGTCGGCATTCAGCAGGTCCACCCCGGCGCTCCGGAACAACGTCCAGATCTCCGGCGTGTCGGGCGCTCCCCAAAAACGGATCCTGCAACCCTGCGCGTGCGCCTGCGCCACCGCATCCTTCAATGCAGCCGCTCCATCCGCGGGCGGAACTCTGTCTCCGCCGCCCCGCCACGAGGAAAGCTGGCTCCAGTTGTCGCTGATCAACGGGATAAAATCGGTGGCGATGTTCGTCTTCAAATCCGCCAGGCGCCCGTCATACGCCGCCAGCCGGTTCGTGTCCGCCTCCATCGAACCCCGTGCGCGGTTGCCCGAGACAATCACGGTCACCGCGTTTGTATGGGTCCGTCCGTTCGCGAAGCGGGTCAGCATGGGCTCGTAATTTTGCAGCACGGAGCGAAGTGCCTTCCAGGTGTTCGTGGCGTCCGACTTCACGTCCACGAGCAGGGTCAGGGAAGGGCCGTCCTTGTAAACGCGCCCGCCATTTTTCCGCACGCGCTCCCGCAGCGGATCAAGGTAGAGTGCCTCCAGGGTTCGTTCCGGTTTCGCCGCTGTCCGATCGTGTGCGACGAGTAATCTTCCATTCACGAGCCAGCCGTCGGCCTCGACGCTGCCGAAGCTGTGTTCGAGCGCGTCTACGAGCGGACGCGCATGCTCGTAATCATTGTGCGCATGGGCATTCACCAACGGCTTGGGATCCCCAGCCCGCATTGTCGTGGCCGCAAGCATCAATGAAATCGCCAGCAATAAAACCGTTGTCCTCACAATTTTTCCGTGGTGACCCTATTTCCCGCGAAAGGCGGCATTGGTGAACAGAAAAATATCGCGGTTCTCACTCGTGGCCAGCAGGCCGTCCGGCACGAAACAGCACCCTTCGACATGTTCATCCTTGAACCGTGTGTGGAACGATTTGGAATGAATCACGCGCGCCACGTCGCCATCGATCCGAAAAACGTAGGCGCCGTTCTTGGCGACGATTCCCAAGCGCTTTCCGTCCGGCGAAATATCCGCGCCGGTCACGGGCGACTCGATCCGGGTGGTCGCCACCAATTCGAGTACCGCGGGGCTTTTCGATTCCGTGAGCGGAAACCGGAAGATTTGGGCGCGCGCATTTTCGAACACCTTCGAGATGACGTAGCCGTACCCCTGCCAGATGAAGAGACTTTCGCAGTCGAACGGCGCTCCCGGAAAGTGCAGTTGCCAGTGGCGTCCCACGAGGACAGGTTGGCCGGGGGCGGCTGGATTGGGTTCATCGATCTGATACACGGCGAGTTCCGGTCGTTTGGCGTCGTTGTTGCCGATGTCGCCCACGAATAAATGCCCGGCATCGTCGATGGCAATGTCCTCCCAATCTTGAAAAATTGCCCCTGCGATTGCGAATGACGATTGGGTGTCGCCCTTGCGGTTGATGGCGTAGAGGATCTGGCGCCGGGGCCCGCCACCGTCGTTATGCGTCCAAAAAACCCCTTCGTGGCGGCGGCTGGCGACAACGCCCGAGCTTTCCGAAATGCGCAGGTCGCTCAGCCTCCCCAACTGGCGCACTCCGGGCGCGACGTCGCGCGGAAAACGTTCCTCGGCGGCGCCGCAGCCCGCCAGGGCGATGGCCAGAAGTCCGAAGCAGGCTAAAATAACTGGTTGGCAGCGCGACATGCAGATGGTTGGTTGCGATCAGCTAAACAGCATCAGGGCTGTTGCATCGATATTAATTTGACGCTGCCACCGGGCTGAAAATGCAAACTCTCTCGCCAACCCGTACGGATCTTGCCGTGGAAGGGATGACGTGCAGCGGCTGCGCGCGGCAGGTCACCGAAGCCCTGCAACAGGTGACTGGTGTCGCCGACGCCACAGTCACGCTCGATGCCCGGCGCGCCTCGGTCCGCTGGAACCCAGGCAAGGCCGCGGATGTGCAGGGACTCGTCAACGCCGTCACCAGTGCCGGTTATGCGGCGACACCGATCGACCCGGCGGTGGCCGAGCGCCCTTCGCATGCGGGGCACGCAGCTGCATGGGGCATCAACCTCCTCACGGGCGTGATTCCCACCGCGCTGCTCATGCTCGGTGAATGGGTTTTTCAGTGGCAGACCTCGATGGCGTTTCGCTGGATTTCCTGCGCGCTGGCTTCAGTGGTGTTGCTGGGACCAGGACGGCAGTTTTTCACAGGCGCCTGGCGCCAGTTGCGCGTTGGCGCATCGAACATGGACACGCTCGTAGCGCTGGGATCCACGACCGCCTACGTTTTCAGCCTCTGGGTGCTCTTGGCGGGCCAGGCCGGGCATCTCTATTTCATGGAGGCCGCTGCCATCATCACTTTGATCAGCGCAGGCCACTGGCTCGAAGCCCGCGTCAGCAGCCGCGCGTCAGGCTCCTTGCGCGCGCTCATGAACCTCGCCCCCCCGATGGCCCTTCGCCCACAGCCCGATGGAACCGAGCACAGCGTTCCGGTCGGGGATCTCATCGCGGGCGATGTGATCGTCGTCAAACCCGGGGACCGCGTTCCCACGGATGCGGATGTGATCGAAGGCTCCTCCGCTGTGAACGAGTCCATGCTGACCGGCGAATCGATGCCGGTGGAAAAGATGATCGGGTCGCGGGTTTACGCCGGGACCCTCAATGAGAGCGGTCGCCTGTCATTACGGGTGAGTTCATTGGGAGAAGAGACGGCGCTGTCGCGAATCATCGCGGCGGTCCAGCGCGCCCAGAACAGCCGGGCGAATATCCAGCGGCTCGGCGATCGCGTCGCCAGCGTGTTTGTGCCGGTAGTCGTCCTGGTCGCCATCGCGGCCGCCCTTTGCTGGGGGTTTGCACCCGTTCAAGCCGCTCACATTCACGACATGCTGGCTCCAGCGTGGTGGCATCTTCATCCGCCGGCGGGCGCGCTCACCGGTGCAATCTACATCGCCGCCGCTGTGCTCATCGTGGCGTGTCCTTGCGCGATGGGCCTGGCCACCCCCGCCGCGATCATGGCCGGATCCAATACCGCGGCGCGTCGTGGCATTTTGATACGCGACGGCATCGCGCTCGAAAAAGCAGGCGGGATTACCGCTGTGCTTTTCGACAAGACTGGAACCCTGACGCAGGGCGCGCCCGCCGTGGCAGCCATCGAGGCGTTCGTGGAAATCGGCGGCATGCCAGTCGTGGATCCATCCGTTCTCGCCGCGGCTCTCGCCCGGAATTCCGCGCACCCGCTGAGCCGGGCTGTGGCGCGACTGAGCGATGTGAGCCTCCTGTTCGATCGGTGGACCGAGGTCCGCGGAGCAGGCGTCCAGGCAGACTGGAAACCGCTGGACGGAACCGAGACGGTCGTTCGACTCGGTTCGCTGAACTGGCTGCGCCAAATGGGCATCACGACAGGCGCCGCCGACGCTTTCGTCGCGGACTGGGTGGGACGCGGCGCAACGATCCTGGGCCTTGGCGTCGACGAGAAGTTGGTCGCGGCGTTTGCATTGGTGGATTCGCTAAAACCGGGGGCGCGCGCCGTCATCGAGGATCTCGCGCGACAGGGTCTGCCGGCAATGCTGGTCACCGGGGACAACGCTTCGACCGCCCTTCACATCGCGGCCCAGGCCGGGATCGCGCCGGAAAATGTTTTCGCCGAAATTCGGCCGGAGCAGAAGGCGGCGCTGGTCCAGCGTCTCCAGGAGGCGGGCGGCAGAATCGCGTTTGTCGGGGATGGAATCAACGATGCCCCCGCCCTCGAGCAGGCCAGCTTGGGAATCGCCGTCAGCGCGGCGAGCGACGTCGCTCGGGATGCAGCGGACATCATCCTGCTGCGGTCGGACATCGAAGCGGTGCCGGAGGCGATCGGACTGGCACGCGCGACGATGAGGACGATTCGGCAGAATCTTTTCTGGGCATTTTTTTACAATGCCGCGGCGATCCCGCTGGCGGCGTTGGGATTCATGAGTCCCGTCCTGTGCGCCGCCGCGATGGGCTTGTCCGATGTGGTGGTCATTGGGAACGCGCTCCGGCTGCTGCGCTGGAGATGGCGGAGCCGCGGCTCAACGCGTCACATTTAGATGGCGTTGATTCCGCGCTTGAGTATGGAACGGCACAGCATGGGTTGGCCGGCGGCAGCGGGAACGGGGAACTGTCGCGGTGTCCGTGAAACGGTTATTGAAGACGGCAGATGGACGGGTACCGCGAATCTCAGGTTCAGGCCCGTCCAGCAGGGGAGCGTCGGTGGGAACATCTCCGCCGCCGGCCAACTTCGTGTGCTGTTCACTGTCACAGTGATTGGACACCGCTCCGGGGCAAAGGTTGCGCGACGGGCTTTGCTCTTTTTCCTTCAAGCGCGCGCCGGCTTCTGCGTTACTCTTTCCGTTCAATGAAATCGTGGCTGTCTCATTCGCTGCTTGCGCTCGCCGGGGCCTGCGCACTGTCGTCCTCCGCCCAGACCCGGCTGCAAACGAATCCACATCTGGCGGCGGACGGCCGCTCGAACCAGTTCGCGCGCGCGCCTTACGTGCAGCTCGCCACACCCACGTCCATGGTGGTCGTCTGGCGCGCGGAGGGTGCAATGACGCCATTGATCCACTTCGGACGGAGCGTCGCCAATCTGGATCGGGTGCTGGGTTCCACGTCGATGGTGACGCGTGTCGCCCTGGGGACCAACAAGGTTGCCCTGGCGAAACTTGCGGAAACCGATCCCGATCTGTTGCGCCTTCCGCGCCTTCATAGCGCGCCGGCCGGCCTTTACCAATATGAGGCGCATCTGCTCGGCCTGCTGCCGAACACCCGTTATTATTATGCGATCTACGATGGCGAACATCGCCTCACCGAACCCGATGTCTCGTATTTTTTCGTGACGCAGCCCGTGCGCGGACAAAGCAAACCGGCGCGCATCTGGGTCGTCGGCGATTCCGGCACGGGCCGTGAGACCGAATACACGGTTCACAGCGCCATGGCCAATTACGTGCTCAAGGATCGACATCCGATCGACTTTTATATTCATGTCGGGGACATGGCCTACCTGCGGGGACGCGACGTCGAATTTCAAAGCCGGTTTTTCGAGGCGTACGAACCGACGCTGCGCAACACGGTCTGCTGGCCCGCGATGGGAAACCATGAGGGCGGCACCTCGAAGGGCACCAATGGTATCGGACCTTACTTCGATGCCTATGTGCTTCCGACCCGCGCCGAGGCCGGCGGGCTCGCTTCCGGCACCGAGGCCTATTATTCCTTCGATTATGGGCGGATTCATTTGATTTGCCTCGATTCCCATGACCTGGACCGCAAACCGACCGGCATCATGGCCCGATGGCTGAAGATGGATTTGGAGCGCACCAAGGCGGATTGGGTCATCGCCTATTTCCATCATCCGCCCTACACCAAAGGGACTCATAACAGCGATCGGGAGAAACAATTGATCGAGATGCGCACCCACATGATGCCCATCCTCGAATCCGGTGGCGTGGATCTCGTGCTCACCGGGCATTCGCACATCTACGAAAGGTCGATGCTCATGGACGGCGCTTACGCGACTCCCACCGTCGCCGAAGGAGTGATTTACGATGACCGGGAAGGCGATCCGAAAAAGGATGGTCCGTACCGCAAAAGCGCAGGCATCACGCCGAACAGCGGCGCCATTCAAATCGTCGCCGGCCACGGCGGCACGACCCTGGGGCGCAAAGGCACGATGCCGGTGATGCGCAAGATTGTGGTCGAGCATGGATCCTGTTTGATCGACATCAGCGGCGACACGTTGCATGGCACGATGATCAACAAGTTCGGCGAGGTGCGCGATGAATTCGGCCTCGTCAAACGGGGCAAGGTCCGCCAGCAGCGTCTCATTAACCCCTGGCAGCCGGCGCCATGGAAACCGAGCAAGTATGCCGGGGATGACGCCTTTTCCGGGGAACCACCGGAGGATTTCCTCACCGCCATTCCCAAGTTTTCCGAATGGACCTACATGGCGGGGCGGGATGTCGCCGGTTTGCGATGGACCGAGCTCGATTTTCCGGCGCTCGGCTGGAACAAGGGCCAGGCGCCATTTGGCTACGAATACAAGGAAGCCCGGACCGTCCTGGCCGACATGCGCAACCATTACCAGCGCGTTTACATGTTGCACGAGTTCGAGGTCGAACAGGCCGATTACATCGCCGAAGTCGGTCTCATGATCAATTACGACGATGCTTTCATCGCCTACCTCAACGGCAAGGAGGTCGTGCGCAAAGGGGTCGGAAAAGGCGCTGGCAAGGATGCCCAACAAATCAAAAGCCACGACGCCACAAAATATTCGTACTATCCCCTGAAGGACTTTGAGAAATATCTGCGCACCGGCAAGAACGTGCTCGCCATCGAAGGCCATAATGCCGCGATCGACAGCCACGATTTTCTTATCGATCCCTACCTGATCATCGAGGACTGAAACGCGTTCGATTTCGAAATCCAAAATGACTCCGGTTGCTTTAAGTTTGCGGTGCGCGCTGGTTTTGGCCTGCTTCAGCGCGCCTTCGCTTCTGGCTCACGACAGCCCGGAGCACGTTGTCGAACTGTTGAGCGCGCGCATTCGCGAACGTGGAAAAACCGCTGAACTGCTTTGGCAGCGCGCCACCGAACAGCGCGCCCTCAACCATCTGGCCGCCGCGGCTGCCGACCTGCGCGAAGCCATCTCGTTGCAGCCCGCCTTTATCGTCGCGCAGGCGGACCTGGGACGCGTCGAATTTCAACTCGGCGACACGCCGCGCGCGTTGCAAACATTGACTCGAGCCATCAGTGACGCCGGCGCCGCCGCCCCCGGGCTGTTGCACCTGGCCCGTGCGGAGATCCGCAACGCCGCCGGCGATTTCAAGGGCGCACTGGCAGACGTCGAAAAGGCCGTCGAGGCCGGATTGCCGCCCGACCCTGATTGGTACCTGCTTCGGAGCCAGATCCAATTGCGGCTGGGCCGGAGTCTTGAGGCGGCGGCCGGCCTGAAGGAGGGCTTGGATCGAACCGGATGCGCGGTGCTCGAGGCGGACTGGATCGATGCATTGCTGGATTCGCGCCAGGCCGAACCCGCATTGACTCGCATCGAGGCGCAACTGGCGGAAACCCGCTGCCGAAGCTCGTGGCTCATCCGCCGCGCGCGCGCCCGCCTGCTCCTCGGAAAGGCCACCCAGGCCCGGGGAGATCTCCATGCTGCCATCTCCGAAATCAACGGGCGCCTCAGCCCAGCGCATCCCGATGTGTCACTTTTGGTGGATCGCGGCGTCGCTCACGCGTTGCTCGGAGATCTGCCGACAGCCCAACGCGAACTCGACGCTGTCCGCAAGGCCGGGGGCGAGCGGCAGTCGACCTGGCGTCTCGAAGCGCTCCTGGGGTCGTCGAAGCCGGGCGGCCCTGTGCCGTGACCCGCCCGGGTCCATTCCGGATCGCCATTGTCAGCGATATTCATTACGCGGGCGCGGCCGAGACGGCGCGCGGCCACTCGATGCTGGACCGGATTCGCAGTCCGTTTCGCCGCTGGCTGGTCCGCCAGCAACGCCATTGGCTCTGGCTTCGTGAGCCGTGGGCTCATAATCATTTTGTTCAGCAATTCATCCGCGAAGCCGCCGGCGCGGATCTCATCGTGGCCAACGGCGATTTTTCCTGTGACAGCGCCTATGTCGGCGTCAGCGACCAGGCGGCCTTCGAGAGCGCGGATGAATGCCTGGGACAACTTCGCGCGGCGTTCGGGGATAAATTCCTGGCGACCATCGGTGATCATGAGCTGGGAAAAATGATGCTGGGCGAAAAGGAGGGCGGCCTGCGTCTCGCCAGTCATGCGCGCGCGATTGGCCCGCTCCGTCTCGAGCCATTCTGGCAGCGGCGGATCGGCCGGTATGTCCTGGTGGGCATCACCTCGAGCCTGATCGCGCTTCCACTCTACGAGGCGGAAGCATTGCCGGGTGAATGGCCGCAGTGGTGCCGTCTCCGCGAGCAACACATCGAGGAGCTGCGCAACGTATTCGACTCACTCCAACCTTCAGACCGCGTCCTGCTTTTTTGTCATGATCCCTCGGCTCTCCCGTTTCTCCGAGAGGACCGCGTCATCCGCCGCGGTCTTCCGCAAATTGAGCGCACCATCGTGGGGCATCTTCATTCAAAATGGATCCTGAGACAGGCCCGTCTGATGGCAGGCATGCCGCGGCTGAATGGTCTGGGTCACACGGCCAGGCGGCTGAGCCGGGCGTTGAGGGAAGCCCGCCACTGGAAGGAATTTCATCTGCTGCTGTGTCCCTCGCCGCCCGGCCTGCAACTGTTCAAGGACGGCGGCTATTGCACAGCCGAATTGCAGCCCGACGGCGACGCGCCGGCGCAGTTTGAGGTTCACCGGTTCGCCTGGGGCGATGTTAGACCGGAACGCTGATCATCCAGCCGACGCCAAAACGGTCGGTCAACATCCCGAATCGAGGCGACCAAAATGTTTTGGTGAGGGGCATGCGCACCTGGCCGCCCGCCGCCAGCGCGGTGAACGCCCGGTCGGCTTCAGCTTCGGTCGGCACAGCCAGTGACAACGAGAAGCCATCGAAGTTGGCGCCTTCGCCGCATCC
>JBEEGQ010000007.1:0-22693 GCA_041166945.1 Verrucomicrobiota bacterium | reverse complement strand
TGAAGGAGGTGCTCGGGCTGTTGGTGAACCGGCAGGCTTCGTTCCTCGCGCTGGCCAAGGCGATCGGGTTGCTGATCCCCTTCGTGATGGTTTTCGCGCTGCCCATGGGAATGCTGACCGCCACGCTCCTGGTGTTCGGACGGTTCAGCGCGGATCAGGAATTGACGGCGGTGCGCGCGAGCGGCGTCAGCTTGATAGCGCTCGTCGCTCCAGTGCTGCTCCTGAGCGTGGCCTGCAGCGCGGTGACGGCCGTGATCAACATGCAGTGGGCCCCCCAATGTCGCGTGGCTTACAATGAGTTGCTCGCCTCCATTCGTAATGAACGCCCGGCCAGCTTCATCCCCGAACGAACTCACATCACCGATTTCACCAACAGCATTATCTATGTGCGGAAAATCCAGGGCACCAACCTCGAGGACGTTTTGATTTACACCAAGGACGAAAGCAATCGGGTGGAAAGTTATGTTCAGGCGCCGCGCGGGCTCCTGGTGTTTGACCCGGCCCGCCAGGAGGTCCGCGTGACCCTGTTCGACGGCTATCGCGTCGAAATGCAGCCCGGAAGGCAGAGCGCGTCGTCGGCCTCGGAAACCGAATTTAAATATGAACTCAAGCCCGTCAGCAACCGCAAGGGAACGGCGGTGAGCGATCTTACCTTTTGGCAACTTTGGGACAAGGCGGCCGAGTTGGAAAAGTTGATGTCCGCGCCGCTGAACCGGGAGCGGTCCCTGGGCGGCGACACGCCGGTGCGTGCCAAGCCGGCGAAGGGGCCCGCGCGGGTTGATTTGCTCGCGCCGGTGCGGGTGCAGATCCATCGGCAGGTGGCGTTTTCATTTTCGTGCATCGCCTTCACGATGATCGGCATTCCGTTGGGCATCCGGGCTCATCGACGCGAGACGACTTTCGGCATCGCCGCCGCGCTCGTGCTCGTTCTGATCTATTACGGATTTTTCATCCTCGGCCAGTCGTTGGAAACGCATTCGGAATGGGCGCCACATCTGATTCTTTGGATCCCCAACTTCATCTTTCAGGCCGTGGGCGGTGTTCTGTTATGGCGGGCGAATCGCGGTGTTTAACCCCTCCCGGATCCTGTCGTGATTGTCATCAATTGTTAATGCGCTTGTCATTACCAATTGGTATACTCGGACCGTGATATCTTCGCCTGTGGCTCTCTCGATCGTTATTCCGGTGTATAACGAGGAGGAGGGATTGCCCGTTCTTTTTTTGGAATTAAGACGCGTGCTCGCAGGGCCGCTGAATTCCACCCGGCCCGTCGAAGTGCTTTTGGTCAATGACGGCAGCAGCGATCGCAGCTGGGACCTCATCGCCGCGCAATGCGAGCAGGACGCCCGTTTCGTCGGCGTCAACCTCTCGCGCAACTTCGGGCATCAGCTCGCCCTCGCCGCCGGACTCGAGGCGGCGCGCGGACGGGTCGTCGTGTCGATGGACGCCGATTTGCAGGATCCGCCGGAGGTGATCCCGCAATTGCTGGACGCGCACGAGCAGGGCTATGACGTGGTTTACGCGACACGGACCACCCGTGGCAGCGAAAGCTGGTTCAAGCGGGCCACGGCAAGATTCTTTTATTTTCTCATCGAAAAAATCAGCGGCGTTCCCATTCCGCGAAATACCGGTGACTTCCGCCTGCTCAGCCGGCGGGCACTCACCGAATTATCGAAGCTGCGCGAGTCCCATCGTTTTCTGCGCGGCCTGGTGCCATGGATCGGCTTTCCGCAAACCCAGATCTTTTATGACCGGGGCGAACGCGCGGCGGGTGAGACCCATTATCCGTTTCACAAGATGCTGATGCTGGCATTGGATGGCATCGCCTCCATGTCCCGGGCGCCCTTGCGCCTGGCTTATGGATTTTCGCTGTTCCTCTTCGCCGTCTTCGTCGGCTACATCTGTTACGTCCTGTATGACCATTTTATCCTGGGCGGGCAGTTGGTGCCGGGATGGACATCGCTGATGGCGGCGATCACGATTTTTGGCGCCATACAACTGCTGCTCTTCGGGGTCTTCGGCGAGTATCTCGGGCGTGTTTACGAGCAGGTAAAACAACGGCCGCTTTATATCATCGAAGAGGTGCGCCGCGCCTCGCCGCCGGCTGCGATCCCGGCGCCGGTGATGATTCCTCATCGGGAAAGTCATGGTGCGGTCCTCGATTTGTGAGCGAAATTTCCCCCGTCCCGATCGACCCTGGCCGCTCATCCAATCTCCTGGCGGCTCTCCGGCGCGCCTCCCCCGTCCGCCTCGCTGTCGCCGCCATCATTCTTGCCTCGCTCATCCACTTTTGGTTTGCAGACCATGTGGAGCTGGTTGCCGACGAGGCTTATTATTGGGTCTGGTCAAAACATCTGGCTTCTTCCTACCGTGAAAAAGGGCCCGCGGTTGCCTGGACCATCGCGCTCAGCACCCGTGTTTTCGGGGACACAGCATTCGGGGTCCGCTTTTTTGCTGTCGTGCTCTCCGCCGGCGTGGGCTGGCAGCTGTTCCGGCTCGCCCGACGGCTTTACGATGATCACGTCGCGCTCTGGTGCCTGGCGGTGGGACTCATCATGCCGATGTTTTCCGTCGGATCGATCCTGATGACGATCGATCCGTTGAGCGTCTTCTCGTGGGCATGGGCCCTCATTCTGTTTTGGGCGGCGCTGGAAACAGGCCGGATTCGTCATTGGCTGGCGCTCGGCTTCGTCATCGGACTCGGGTTTCTCTCAAAATTCACCAATGGTGTGCAATTGGCCTGCGTCGCATTTTTTTTGTTGTGGTCCAAGCCGCATCGCTCGCTTTTTTTCAGCCGTCAAACCGTGGCCATGATGGCCGCTTTCCTTGTCGCCATCACGCCGATCCTCTATTGGAACTCGCAGAACGGTTGGGCGCAATTGACCTCGCTTCACTCGCGAAGCGGCGTGCAATCCTCGTTTGGAATTCATCCGCAGGAATTCTTCAAATTTGTGGGTGGGGAGTTGGGCGTGATCTCGCCGCTGCTCGCCATTGGAATGGCTGTCGCGGCGTTCGGATTAATCCGGAAACAACATTCGGAATTGCGCGTGCGATTTCTGCTGTCGTTTTTTGCCCCTCTGGCAGGCATTTTTCTTTTCTTCAGCCTGAACAAGGCCGGCAAGGAGAACTGGCCGGCGCCGGCGTTGATCACGGGCATCATTCTCACGGTGGTTTTCTGGCGGCCCATCATGCAGAACTCTCCGCGATGGCGTCTCGCGCTTTGGCCCGCGTTGGGCATTCCGATCCTGATGACCGTGCTGGTGCATGCGACGGACCTGTGGAAACCGCCCGCCAAACTGGATCTCCTGCGGCGCGCCCAGGGCTGGCACGACTTTGCCGCGCATGTGCAGCGGGCGCGCACCAATCATGCCGCCAATATTCTGATCGGAAGCCATTATTCCACGACGAGCATGATGCAATTCTATCTTCCGGATCATCCCGTCACGTATGTGCCAAAAAGGGAGCGGGGCAAAAGCCAGTTCGATCATTGGCCGGGCTACGAAGCCACCACGAATTCCCGCGCCCTTTACATCACGCAATCGCTCAACCCTGTCTCGGACGCCGTCCAGCGGGATTTTCCCAAGTGCGAATTGGTGGATGAATTTATGTCGCTGCACCGGGGCCGTCCGATGAGCCGCTTCCGGATTTACCTGTGTACGCCGCGCTGAGGAGCGGGAGTTCAGGGGGGATTCGCCATTCGTCATTTGCCATTCGTCATTCGGCCTTCGCCGCAGCATCCCTTCCAGTTCCTTCATGCCCTGCTGTATCTCCGCCCCGCCGGCTAAAGCCGGGACTCCTTACCTCACTTCAGCATATGCTCCAACTCATTCATCCCCGCGTCCTGATTTCCTTCAGCGCGACAGGTTGCCAACCCGCGCATGCCAAACCATCTCCTTGACGCCCGCGCTCCGTTTGCGTTGGACTCGTGGGCATGAAATCAAGACTCCTTCCCCTTCGGATTGCCGGGATCGTTTTCGCTTCTATTTTGGTCGCGCGCGCGGACGTCCGATTGCACGGCTTGTTCACCGACGACATGGTCCTGCAACGGGACGCTTCTGTTCCCGTGTGGGGTTGGGCCGATGATGGGGAAAAGGTGACAGTCCAATTCCGGAATCAATCGGTGACGACCACCGCGGCCCATGGCAAGTGGACCGTCCATCTCAAGCACCTTTCGGCGGGCGGCCCCGATGAGTTGAAGGTGACCGGCAAAAACACCGTGATCCTGCACAACGTCGTTGTGGGCGAGGTCTGGATTGCCAGCGGACAGTCCAACATGGAAATGGCAATGAGATCCGTGTTCGATGCCACCAACGAAATTGCGCGGACGTCGAATCCGCTCATCCGATTTTACACGGTCAGTCTGCTGAAGGCCGATCATCCGGTGCAAAACGTCTCGAACACCTGGCAGGTTTCGGGGCCTCAGGTGGCGCCGAAATTCTCGGCGGTGGCATATTATTTTGCGCGGGATTTGCAGAAGGCCCTGGGAGTGCCGGTCGGCATCGTTCACACGTCATGGGGCGGTTCGCCTTGCGAAGTTTGGATCCGCGAAGGCGTGCTCGCTGCCAATGCGGGTTACAAGCGCGACATCCTGGACGCCTACCCCGAGGCGTTGCGACGCGTCGAGGGAACCATCGCTGCGTGGGAAAGGGAAAAGGCCGACGCGCTGGCAGCGGGCACTAATTTCACGAAGCGCCGGCCGGGTCCCTGGAAGCCCTCCGAACTTTACAACGGCATGATCGCTCCGCTCATTCCGTTCGCGATTCGTGGCGCCATTTGGTATCAGGGTGAATCCAACGCCGGTCGCGCGCACCAGTACCGGACCCTGATGGCCGACATGATTTCCAATTGGCGCAAAGACTGGGGGCAGGGCGATTTCACCTTTCTCCAGGTGCAGCTCGCGCCGTTCAAGGATTACAAACCTGAGCCTGCTGGAAGCGAGTGGGCTGAGTTGCGCGAGGCGCAAAATTACGTGGCCCGATCCCTTCCAAAGGCCGGGGTCGCTGTGATCACGGATGTGGGGGAGGAGAAGGACATCCATCCGAAGCGGAAGGAACCTGTCGGCGCCCGGCTTGCGCTGGCCGCCCGCCACATCGCGTATGGCGAGAACATTGTCTACTCAGGCCCCACTTACCGGAGCATGACCGTCAAAAGAGACCAGGCAATTCTCAGTTTCAATCATGTCGGCGCAGGACTGGAGGCGCGCACCATTCCCGCGCGTCCGAACAGCGCCGGTTCCGCCCTGGTTTACAATGCCAGGGCCGGAAACCTCGAGGCGCCTCTCGCCGGCTTCACCATCTGCGGCGATGACCAAAAGTTTTATCGCGCCGACGCGCGCATCCAGGGCGAAAAGGTCGTGGTCAGCAATCCGCAGGTTTCGAAACCCGTCGCAGTTCGCTACGGATGGGCTGATTTTCCAGTTGTCAATTTGTGGAATCGCGATGGTCTCCCCGCGAGCCCCTTCCGGACGGATAATTTTCCAATGATCACGGCGCCAAAAACTGCGCCGGTCAAAAAGTGATCGAACCATCGGCCGTGCGGCTCCTCCTGGGGATTGCCGGGCTGGGAGTTTCGCTGCTCGCGGGTTGTTCGACCACGGAGCCTCAGGTCACGCCGCGCGCCAGCGGGCCTCAGGCTGGATTGGTGCGATCGGAGTTCATTTTTGAAACCGCGCCATTTCCGGCGTGCCATGCCTCCACGATCGCCGAAACCCGGAACGGTTTGATCGCCGCATGGTTCGGTGGCAAACGCGAAAAAAGTCCCGACGTGGGGATTTGGTTGTCGAGACAGATTGCCGGTCGTTGGACGCCTCCGATTGAGGTCGTCAATGGTGCCGGACTCGCGGGCGAGAAAAGATATCCCTGTTGGAACCCGGTGCTGTTTCAACCGGCTGCCGGCCCGTTGCTGTTGTTCTACAAGGTGGGGCCGAGTCCATCGCGATGGTGGGGGATGCTGACGACTTCAGCCGACGCCGGCGAAACCTGGAGCGCGCCCCGCCGTTTGCCGGGTGGCATTTTGGGTCCGATCAAGAACAAGCCGGTGCAGCTCGCCGACGGCGTCCTCCTTTGTCCCAGCAGCACGGAGAAGGGTGGCTGGCGCATTCATCTGGAGCGAACGCCCGACCTGGGTTCAACATGGTCCAAAACCGGCCCTCTCAATTCCGGAAAGGATTTTGGCGCCATTCAACCGACGATTCTTTCCCATGCGGAAAACCGTCTGCAGTTGCTCTGCCGCAGCGAGCAAGGGGCGATCACCGAAGTTTGGTCGGATGACAACGGCGGGACGTGGGGTCCCATGCAAGCCACAGCCCTTCCAAATCCCAACTCGGGCATCGACGCGGTGACGCTGCGCGACGGGCGGCATCTGCTTGTTTACAACCCGGTGAAGCGCGGCCGCACGCCGCTCGAGCTGGCGGTCTCCCGCGGTGGCCGGTCCTGGATGAGTGTCCTGACGCTCGAAGAGCAGCGTGGCGAATATTCGTATCCGGCGATCATCCAGTCACGGGATGGGCTTGTTCATATCACTTACACCTGGCAGCGAACCCGGGTGAAGCATGCGGTTGTGGATCCGGCGAAATTTTAAAAGGCCCGTCCAGCGTAACGTTGTTCGGTAACCCCTCAGGCCCGAGGGTGCGACTGCTCGTGGGCTTTCTTCAATCGCTCGGTCGTCACGTGGGTGTAGCCCTGAGTCGTGATGAGATGCGCGTGTCCCAGCAATTCCTGCACACTTCGAAGATCCGCTCCCGCATCGAGCAGGTGCGTCGCGTAGCTGTGCCGCAGTTTGTGGGGGGTAAGGGTGGGATCGAGCCCGGCGATCGCGAGATGTTTCTTAAGCCGCTGTTGCAATGTGCGCGCGGGAATGGGATCCGACGAATCGCGCGACCGGAGAAAGACCGGTTCGTGTGGCGCGGGAGGATGAGAAAGCGCCTTCCAATAAACTTGAATGGAGGCGAGGGCTGTCTCTCCGATGGGCACCACCCGCTCCTTCCGCCCTTTTCCGCGGACACGAACAAGCTGTTCATCCCATTGGATGTCCTCGACGCGCAACCCGCACAATTCCGAGATGCGCAACCCGCATGAGTAGATGGTTTCGAGAATGGCGACATCCCGCTGGGGTACGCCCGGCTCGACCGGGCGGCCGGACCGTTTCGCATGGGCCGGCAGGGCGGCCGATTCCTTGAGAGGCGCGAGGAGCAAATCTTCCATCTGTTGGACGGTTAAAAAAACCGGCAACCGGCGCTCGAGTTTCGGCATCGTGATATTCCGGAGAGGCGACGTCGCCACAACGCCTGAGCGAATGAGGAACCTGTAAAATGTTCGGAATGCACTGAATCGCAACTGCGTCGCCGCCCGGCTCAATTGATGCCGCCCGAGATGCCGGAGGTATGCCCGGAAATCATCGCGCACCAGCCCCGCCCAATCGACCGGTGATCGTCGATCCTTTTCGTGCCAGCGAAAAAATTCCTGGAGCGCGTGGGTGTAGTTGCGGATGGTGCAGGGAGACGCGTTGCGATCGGCGACGAGATGCTGCGCAAAACGGTCGATGGATGGATCGGCGACGGGCGGGGAATTACCGGGGCCCGCGCTCACGTCGTGGACGGGGCGGACTCATCGCGGGGCGGAAACTCGAAGCCGACCTTGTCGTTGTCATCGAGCACGAGATAGGCGGCGAAAGGCCGTCCCGTTTTGCCGGAGACGAAATGGGGCAGCAGATCCGTTTTTCGGTCGGTGAGCAGCTTGACGACCTGGGCGCGCTCGACGGGTTGTTGAAGGATGACCTTGCCGGTCTTGAATTTGCAGGCTTTTTTCTCAGCCTGCGTGTTCTCGCACACGTAATCGTTGGGCCCCTCGAAAACGCGGCCTCCACATTTCGGACATTTCCCGATGGGTTCCTGCCCGGTGAAATCGATCTTCTGCGCCGGCTCCTTGGGCTTTCGAGCCGCGGCGCCTTTTTTGGGTTCGCGCGGTGCGAACTCGAAGCTCACCTTGCCCTCCTTGTCGAGCGCCAGAAAGGCCTTGAAGGCGCGACCGGTGCGGTTCGACACAAATTTATCGAGCAGATCGGTTTTGCCGGTCGAAAGGAGCTTCACGATCTGTGCCGGTTCAACGGATTGCTGAAGGATGATTTTACCGGTGCGGAAGTCGCATTTGCGATCCTTGCCGGTTCCGTTTTCGCATACGTAATTCATCCCATTCTCGAACACACCGGCGCCGCACTTGGGACATTTTCCGAGGGACTCCTTGCCGGTAAAATCCACGGGCGTGTCGCTGCCATTGCCATCGCGGTCCTGTCCAAAATCAAATTCCAGCTTGTTCTCGGCATTCAGCTTGAGGATGGATGCGAAGGGAAATCCCTTCGTGCTGCGGAAGCCTTGCAGGGGACCGACCTTGCGTTCGGAGAGAAGCAATTCCACTTCAGCCGGTTCCATGAGGCGTCCCTTCAACCAGGTCGGGAGGCTGAAATCGCATTTCTGGCACTGGAACCGCCGGTAATTTTCCTTCACCACCCCGCCGCATTTCGGACAGGGGGTCTTCAGATCGCCGAAATCGCCGGGGACATCGTCGCCCTCGAAGGCTTTCGTCCGCCCGACGATCCGCTTGGTCATCTCGGCGATCTCAGCCATGAACTCGGGCCGCGACAAACGGCCGGCCGACATCTGGCGCAGCTTGAATTCCCATTCGCCGGTCAGTTCCGGTTTGGTGAGTTCCTCGATGCCGAGGCCGCGGAGAAGCGCCATCAACATGAAGGCCTTGCCCGTGGGCACCAGCTCGTTGGCCCGCCGATGGATGTATTCCTCGGTGATCAATCCTTCGATCGTGGCCGCGCGCGTCGCAGGCGTTCCGAGGCCGCGTTCCGCCATCGCCTCGCGCAGTTCCTCGTCCTCGATCGATTTTCCAGCCCCTTCCATGGCGCCCAGCAAGGTCGCCTCGGAAAAGCGCGGCGCGGGTTTGGTCTGCGATTGCTTCAGCTCGATGTCCTTGGTGGCGACATTTTCGCGGGGCTGCACTGGCACGAGCTGGTTGCCGGCCTCGTCGCCCTCGGCGGCGGCCTCGCGGCCGTAAATTTCGAGCCAGCCCGGTTTCATAAGGACCTTGCCTTCGCTCTTGAACGGCTCGCTCTCGACCCGCGTGATGCGCGTGGTGAGAAGAAATTCCGCGGCCGGATAAAAAATGGCGAGGAACCGTCTCGTCACCATGTCGTAAATTTTATGTTCCGGTTCGGTCAGGCCCTTGGGCGCGACGCCGGTGGGAATGATCGCAAAATGGTCGCTGACCTTGGCGTTGTTGAAAACGCGCTTGTTGGGGCGCACCCAGTCCTGGGCGAGGATCTGGCCCGCGAAAGCCGCATAACCCGTTTGCGCCATCGATCCGAGCGTGGCTTTCACGGTCGGGATGTAATCTTCCGGCAATGCCCGCGAATCAGTTCGGGGATAGGTCAGCACCTTGTGCTTCTCGTAAAGCGATTGTGCGATGGCGAGTGTGTTTTTGGCTGAGAACCCGAAGCGCTTATTGGCATCGCGCTGGAGGCTTGTCAGATCGAAGAGCGGTGGCGAAAGCTGGGTGCTCGGCTTGGTTTCCTCGGTGACAATTCCCGGCTTGCCCAGGCACTTGTTCCGAATCGATTCCGCCTTCGCCTGGTCCCAAAGGCGGTCGGCGCGCAATGCTTCGTCCGCTTCCTTGCCGCCGGGCGGTTTGCTGAATTTTTCATCGAACCAGCGCCCGGTGTAATCGCCGGCCTGGCACGTGAAGGTGCCGATCAATTCCCAATAGGTGCGCGGCACGAACCGCCGGATCTTTTCCTCGCGCTCGACAAGGATCGCCAGCGTCGGGGTCTGCACCCGTCCCACTGTGGTTTTATTAAATCCGCCGCCCTTCGAGTTGAAGGCGGTCATCACGCGGGTCCCGTTGATGCCCACGAGCCAGTCCGCCTCGCTGCGGCAGGTTGCCGCGTCGGCCAGAGGCAGCAACTCGGCGTCGCTGCGCAGATGCGCGAAGCCCTCCTTGATCGAGGCGGTGGTCATCGACTGCAGCCACAACCGTTGGATCGGCTGTTTGGCACCCGTGTGCCGGACGATATGGCGGAAGATCAATTCGCCCTCGCGCCCGGCATCGCAGGCATTGATCAGCGCGCTCACGTCCTTTCGCTTGATCAGTTTGGCGAGCACCTTCAGGCGCTTTTCATTCCGTTCGATGGGACGAAGGCCAAAGTGCGGCGGGATGACCGGCAGGTTGGCCAGGCTCCACTTTCCTTTTTTCGCCTCGAACTCCTCCGGACAAATCAGCTCCAGGAGATGCCCAACGGCGGACGAGAGCACAAACTGGTCGCTCTCGAAGTAATCTTCGTTCTTCGCAAAGCCGCCGAGCGCCTTGGCGATGTCGCCGGCGACGGACGGTTTTTCAGCTATGATTAGTGTTTTGCCCATTGCAAATCGCGGACTTTTACAACGCGCCTCCCCCCGGAGGCAACACCCACGTTCAATCGTCTCGTGGGAAACTCGCTTGAGGAACAAACTTAGTCAAAGTGCCAGCCCCTCGTCCCGGCTCCTCCGGCACCCCGTCGATCCCCCTCCAAAACCGGCCCGGCGATCGCCCGGCCAACGGGCGCCGGCATGCGCGGAAGCCACCTTTTTGGCCCAAGAATCCGGACTTATTTCATCCGGGCCGATTTTTCCCCGGCGCGCGCCCTTATTTTCAAAAGGACCGGACGGGACGTCTGTTTTCCCGCTTGCTGCTCGATGGCGTAGCACGTGCGGTCCTGTTCGGGAACCCATTTCGCGGCCGTCAGGAAAATCTGTCGCTCACTTTCTCCCTTGGGAATCAGCACCCCGTTCAGTCCGATGTCATCCACAATTACGCCGTGCGGCAGGTTTTCAACGAAGAACGTCACCAGGTCGTCATGACCGTGGCGCTGAATTTTCAGCCATGCCGGCAGGCGCTCCCCGGGCACCAGCGTCATCTCGATCGGTTTGACCTCCGCCACATCGAAGTGGTTGGTGACCCCCTCGGAATAAGCTTCGAGTGACACCCACAGCTTCGGTTTGTCGCCCAGGCGTATGGTTCCAAACCCTGTCACCTCCCGAGTGACCGGCCGGCCGGCGATGGTGGCGGTCGCGGTCAACCTGGTTGCGCCCGCGCTGGACGGCTCCGGTTTGGGCGCGTTGAGCGTCGCGTTCAAGGATCCTTTCGCTTCAGTGTGTCCCGCTTGGATCACCAGCGGGGTCGTTGCGAAAAAACCCGCGGGCAGTCCGGTGATGTCCACGCGGATTTCGCCTTCAAAGCCATCGACGCGCTCGGCGGTGACTGTGAAACTTTGGCCGCTGCCGGGGTTCACCGTCGGATTGGCGCCCCCGACGCTCACGGTAAATCCAGGATTCGGTTGGCGCACGACAAGGCGGTAACCGAAGCGCTCGCCCCCATGGCCCCGGGTGTCCGTGACGCGCACCAGATATTCGCCGTTGGTGGGCGCCGCAAAAGTGAGCTTCGAGTCCGTGCCCAAACGGCGTTCGCCGTCATCGTCGTTTTGATACGTCAGCCGAAAAACCGGAAGACCGTTGGGAACCAGCTTTGTCCCGAGAGGATGCGGTTCGACCACATAGCAGGGTTCATCGAGGGCATGCGCGGTGGCGCTGGTGTCAAAGTGGGATCGGCGCTTGCCCAACGATGTATAAAAAAGGAACCCCGAATCGGGTCCCTGGGGGGCGCGGAATAGTTTCACAACCTCACCCTGCATGTAGAGCAGGTCGTTCAATTGCATCTCCTCCCAGTTTTCAACCCGGCAATCAGGAGTGACCGAATCAATGCCGCGGAATGTCACAGCGGAGTTGCGCACGGCTTGCAACAACAGGCGTCCCACCGGCCGTCCATCGGGATGCCACACCTCGAGCCTGGTATCCACCGGCGAGCCGCGTCCGGCGGCATCTGTCTCCAACACCCAGCTTTCCCCCGCGCGCGCGTCGAATCGAAACAGGTCCACATCGCCGGCCCGCTCAATGCGGCCATTGATGGCGCACGGGGCGGTGAACCTCATGGCGGTCTGCGGCTGGTCGTTCGGTTCGATCTCGATCTCCTGCGGGCCGGCGGCGACGAGCACCTTGAAGGGCTGGCGCGTGCGAAACTTTTCGAGATCCAGCGGCACATCGATTTCACCCGGGCCGGCCCCCTTCACATGTGCGATGGCTCCGTGGGGCAAATTGATGCCGATGAGTTCCACGTCCGCCGGGGCATTCGTGGGGATGCTCAGGGGAAAGATTCCGGTCACGACTGGCAGGGCCCCGACGGTGAGCCGGTAAACGTGGTCGCTCGAGGAACCGAGCATCGAATCGGCCACGCGCGCGACATACCGGCCGCCGGCGGGAACATGAAACACCAGAAACCGGTCGCTCCCATCGAAAGCGCTGTCGTGGGCCAGCACGACTCCGGAGGCGTCCAGCAAAGTCAGCGAGGGATTGGCGAGCTTCGACTGGACGCTTTTGACAGCCAGATCGAGCACCAGCGTCTGCCCGGCATGGGCGGAAAACAGAATCTCACCTGGAACGTTCGCGACATCGATCACTCCCCAAAAATTGATGGGTAGTGTGACGGCATTTGTCCCCGCGAATTTGTAGATGCACGGAAGATCGTCGATGTGCAGTTTCATTTTCGAGCTGTCGCCGCCCGCAGCGCGCACCGAAATTTCGTATGCGCCGCGCGGCAGGTCCGCTGCCGCATGCACGGCGGCCAGCAGTTGTGTCGAGCCGCTCACGCGAATGACGCTGCCGGTGAGTTGGGGATGACTGAAGAGGATGTTGGAAACTCCGGCCAAATTTTTTCCGGACAATTCCAGGGTGACCGTCTGCCCGCGCTGGAAGCCCCGTGGCTCGACGCGGCTCAACACGGGAGCCGGGGGCGGCACCACTTTGCCGTTCGTTGCGTCGTAAAATTCCAGTGACCCGTCCAGGCGCCCCACCGCGATCGCCTTGTCCGAGAGAAACGCCAGCGCCGGCGTGAGGTCCGGCTGCAGCGGGAATGCGAGCTTCTCCGTGACGTCGTCCGTGGTGAAAAGTTTCAGCGTGCCGTCCTCTCCCGACGACAGCAACGTTTTGCCATCAGGCGCCAGGAGCAGATTCAAAATGGCGCCTTCATGGGCAAACCGCGACAGGAGCAGCGGGTTGGTCGTTTCGGCCGCTGCGTCGCTGATTTCCCAGGCCCGGATGCGATTGTCGACACCGCCCGCAAACAGCCGGTGGCCATCCGAGTTCCATGCCACGGCGTAGATTTCCGTGAGCGGTTGCGCGAGCGTGTCGGTGCGCCGCCCGGTGGCGACGTTCCACAATTTCACTGTTCGATCCGCGCTGGCGCTGGCCAGAATTTTGCCATCGGGCCGGAATGCGAGATCGAAGATGCATCCGTTATGCGCCGAGAGAGTGTGCAGCTCGTTGCTCGTGGCGATGCTCCACAATTTGATCTTTTGATCATAACCGCCTGTGGCCAGCGTTTTGCCATCGGGAGAAATCGCTATCGAATAGAGCGCGTCCTTGTGAGCCTGGAAGGTGTGAAGCAACCGGCCGTCGGCGGCATTCCAAAGTTTCGCCTCTCCAAACAGGGCCGGTTCGCCCGCCGCGCTGGCGAGGGTGCGACCGTCCTTCGAGAACGCCACGGCATTCACCTGGCCGCGATGGCCGCCCAGGGTGCGCACGACACTCCGGGTCTCCGGCGAAAACAATTCGACCTCGCCGTGGCGGCCGATCGCCAGCAGCTTCAGGGACGATGACCAGCTGATCGAGCGGATGGGCCGGCGCGGTAGGGTCGCGGGTTCGAGCCGCGGCGTCACCAGCGAACGCGCGATTTTTTTCGGCTCGCGCGACTCCCTGGCGCCGGCGTCGATCCAGCTTTTCAACAACGCGATTTCAGCGGGCTCAAGTTTTTTTCGTTTGCCCGGCGGCATGATCTTTCGTTTGGCATCCTGGGTGCCCTCGACCATTTTCACGATGAGACTCATGGAGCTGTTGCCGGGAACGAGCACTGGGCCCGATTCGCCGCCTCGTTGAAGGGACTCGAAGGATTCGAGAACCAGTTTGCCTTCCGGATCCTGAGCGGCGTGGCAATCGAGACAATGCTTCGCGAAAAGCGAGTCAATCGTCGAGTAATCGGGAGCGGCCGCCCCCGCCAGAAGCGAGGGGGACAAAGCCAACAACAATGAAAAAATCGGCGCACGCATCACGACACAGGTCATTTAAGCAGGGCAGGGGCGCGGATCGAGTCAGAAAAACCGGGAGGTGCTTCGTGAGAAGAGTGTCGTCGAAATCCGCAACCCCGTCGGGGTTGAGGCCGCTGGCTCCTTTCACCCAAGGTAGCTCGTGCCTCGCAACCTTGGGCTCTGTGACGGAATCCCGTTGGGATTCAGCCAGGGTTCCAAACGGGCTTCGGTGAGTTGGGAAAGCGCCTCACGAACTGGCGAAGCGCACGGAGTGCGCCCGTCCTCGAGCGCAGCGAGCAGCGATCTGCACGGCAAGCAGCGACCTGCACAGCACTCCTGCGCTTCTGAAGCGTGGGTCTTGCTCAGGGCTGGACGGCGGGGTCGAGGTCCTTTGCTTCCAGGCGATATTTGGGTTCGAGGACCTGAACGGCCGCTTCCTTTTTCAGCTTTGCAAAATAATCCGGCATCGCCTTCTGGAGGGATTGTTGGAGTAAAAAATCCTTCAATTCCTTCGACACCTTCTCGAAGTCCGCCTTCTGCGCCGGGTTCTTTTCCAAAACTTTAAGAATATGAAATCCAAACGGGGTGGTGACCACATCGCTGATCTTTCCCGGTTCGAGCGAGAACGCAGCCGATTTGAACTCGGGTGAAAATGAATCGTTACGGGCCAGCGTATATTCGCCCTTCGTTTGGGCCAGGCTGTGGTCCTCCGAAAATTTCTGCACGAGGTCCATGAAATCCTCCCCCGCCAGCGCGCGCGTCCGCAGTTTCTCGAGCTGCTGACGTTTCAGTTTTTTTTGTTCCGCATTCAATTCGTCCTCGGACTGCCGATCGCGCGTCGCGAGAAAAATATGGGCGATGCGAACTTTCTCCGGCTGATCGAGACGTGACAGGTTCAGCTTGCGAACGCCGTCGATGCGCTCGCGCAACGCCGCCAGGTCGGCGGGTTTTGCGGACGGTTTGCCGGCCATGCTGTCGAGATCGGCCTGCATCGTTTTCACCAGGAGATCCGTGCCGGTTTTGTAGAAATCCTGCACGTCCGCGTCGGTGACGGTGAGAGTGGATTTCAATTCGCGCTCGATGACGGCCTCGGCCAGCGCCTGGTCCTGGACGCGTCTCTGGAATTGTTCCGGCGAGACGCTCATGGCCTTGAGCTGGCGGTTGAACGCTTCCTCGCTCGACGAGCCTTTCCTGGCGTCGACCGTGAATTTCTCAGCCAGTCCCACTGCGACGACCCGGTCGGCGGCGGTGGCGCGATTGGTCAGGATCTGCGTCACGATGAGCCGGTCGAGGAGCTGCGCCTCGCGCACCGTCCGTTCGTTTTCGGCGATGCGCTCGCCGCGGGCGGCGAGGTTGGCTTTAAAGCTGACGAAGGCCTGTTCCAGCTGGCTGCTGGTCACTTTGATGCCCTTGCCTTGCGCGAGGACGTCGTCGTTGAACAGGGTGTCCAGTGGGGCGGGAGATGCCGGAGCGGGTTTGGGATCGGCAGCGCCAGCACCTGGCAAATCCAGCAGGGCGAGGAGGGCGACAATCGCCACCACCCTTTTGCGGGTGTGGAATTTCATGTCCTTCACAGCTTGACGACCCTGACATTACTGATGTCGGGATCCTTGCGAATCTCGTCCAGGGCTTCGGCGGGAGGGACGCTGTCGACGTTGAGGACAGTCAGCGCCTGGCCGCCCGCCTGGTCGCGGCTGAGGCTCATGCTGGCGATGTTGACCTTGTGCCGGCCCATGAGGGTGCCGATGTGGCCGACCATGCCGGGACGATCCTTGTTGTTCATCATGAACACCACACCCGACGGGACGATTTCCACCGGCTGGCTGAACAGGCGCACGATGCGCGGATTGTTGGGCGAGCCGAAAAAGGTGCCGCCGGCGGAGACCTTGTTGGCCCCGGAGAAAACCGCCACGTGCAACCATTCGTTGAACGTCACCGGCTCATCCGATTTTTTTTCCTCAACGGTAATGCCGCGGGCCGCCGCCGTGGCGCGAACATTCACATAATTAATGTCCCGTCCGGCGCTGAATTCGAGAAACCCTTTCAGGATGGAACGCGTCACCGGGTCGGTGGCGACCAGTTCCCGGGCCTTGCCGCCATACGTGATAAAGATCCGATCGACCTGTTTCGGAGCCAGCTGTCCCAGAAGACGGCCCAGTTTTTCGCCGAGATTCAGGTAGGGTTTGACCTGCGCGTATGTCTTGGCATCCAGATTGGGGAGGTTCACCGCATTCCGCACCGCGCCCTGGAGGAGATAATCGGTGATGGCCTCCGCGACTTCGATCCCGACATTTTCCTGGGCCTCGTCGGTGCTCGCGCCGAGATGCGGCGTCATGATGACGTTGGGATGGGCGCGAAGGGGGGAGTCTTTTGGCAGCGGCTCGGTTTCGTAAACATCCAATCCCGCGCCGGCCACCTGGCCGCTGTTGAGCGCGGCGAGAAGGTCTGTTTCGTTGATGATCCCGCCGCGCGCGCAATTGAGCACGCGCACGCCCTTCTTCATTTTCGCAAACGCGGCGGCATTGACCATGCCGCGGGTCTCGTCGGTCATCGGCATGTGGACGGTGAGGAAATCCACTTTTGGCCAGAGTTCATCCAGGTCGCCGGCGAGTTGAACCTGGAGGGCGGTCGCGCGCGCCGGGGTCAGGTAGGGATCGTAAGCGAGCACCTGCATGCCGAATGCGTTGGCCCTTTTGGCGACCTCGCCTCCGATCCGGCCCATGCCGAGCACCCCCAGCGTTTTCCCGTAAAGTTCAGTGCCTTGAAACGCCTTGCGATTCCATTCGCCCGCCTTCATGGAGCCATGGGCTTGAGGAATCTTGCGCGCGACCGCCATTAGCATCGAGAAAGTCAGCTCGGCCGTCGAAATCGTGTTCCCCGCGGGCGTATTCATCACGACAATCCCGCGTTGAGTCGCGGCATCGACATCGACGTTGTCGACCCCGACGCCCGCGCGGCCGACCACCTTGAGCTGGGGCGCGGCTTCCATGACCTTCCGGGTGATTTTGGTTTCCGAACGGACGACGATGGCTTCGGCTTCGGCGACGACCGGGAGGAGTTCGGCTTCGGTCAGGCGCTTGTCGAGGACCGTGACCTTGAGCTGCGGTTGCTGCCGGAAATACTCGATTCCCTTCGGGGAAATGGGATCGCAAATCAACACATTCATATGAGGGATGAAAAGCAGGGTATCAGACGGCGTCGGCGTCCTGCTGGTCGGCGAAATCGTGGTTGTCCCAATCGGGATCCAGGCCAAGGTCGCGAAGCATCTGGAGATCTTTTTCGACGGGCTGATTCAACGTGGTCAGATAATTGCCGACCATGAGCGCGCTGGCGCCCGCCATGAAAATCAGGCTTTGCAAATCCCGGAGGTTCACCGTGCGGCCTCCCGCCACCATGATTTCCTGCCGGGGCAGGATGAACCGGAAACAGGCAATCGTCTGCAAAATCTCGAGCGGCGGCACCGCCGGGTTGTCGGCGAACGGCGTGCCGGGAATCGGATTGAGAATGTTGATCGGCACGACGTGCGCCCCGATGGCGCGCAGGGCAAACGCGAGTTCGCAGCGGTCCTCCCGGGTCTCGCCCATGCCAATGATGCCGCCCGAACAGATCTTGAGGCCCGCATTTTTCAGGTGCCGCAGTGTTTCCACGCGGTCCTCATAGCTGTGCGTGGTGCAATGCTGCGGAAAAAAGCGGCGCGAACTCTCCAGGTTATGCCCGTAGCATTCGAGGCCCGCCTCCTTGAGGCGCGTGGCGACAGCGGGATTTTTGATGATGCCCAGAGAGGCATCCGGGCGCGCCTTGCCGCCGGCTTTCAATTCACGGATGCGCTCGCAAACCTCGTCGAGCATCGGACCTTCGTTGAGACCCTTCCATGCGGCAACGAGCCCCACGGCGGTGACATTGTGCCGGAGCGCTTCGTCGGCTGCCTCGGACACGGGCTCGGGATCAATGAATCCATACCGCGGGGAGCCGGTTTGATGAAACGAAGATTGCGCGCAAAAGCTGCAATTCTCCGAGCAGCCGCCGGCCTTGGCATTGACGATGGAGCAGAGGTGAATCTTGTTGCCCTTGAAATGTTCGCGGATCCGATTGGCCCAGGAGAGGAGGTCGTGAACATCGGCGGAATTGCCGAGTTGAAACAGCCAGAGGGCCTCCTCGCGATCCACAAGGCCCCCTTCGAGCACGCGGCGCCCGAGCGACGCGATGCGCTCGCTCACTGTTAGGTCAATCACTTCATGCGTCATGGTTGACAGCCTAATAAACCGGGAGGAATGCGCAAGCGCGGTTCACCAGCTCCACAATCATGGGTTGCCAGCACGGCGCGATCGTAGCGCCGACTGGGCAGTCGGCTGTCGGCTGTATCGCCGGTTGTTAACCGGCAGGCGCCCGTCCTTTGCCAGTTTTCCACAAACGGCGGAGGTTCATGAGAGCGCCGCGATGAGATGTCGCAGCTCTTCGTCAACGAGCGAGGGATCGCGCAATGTCTGGGAAATCTCGGAGCGCACGGCATTGCGGAAACGTTTGCGCAGCCGATGAATGAGGACCTTCACGGCGCCCTCGCTCATTTTCAACACGCGCGCGGCATCGGCCTGTGACATGGCGGGCCCTTCCCCCATGAGCCACGGTTTGAGCACGTCGAATTGCTCGGGCCGGCTGGCCTCCTTGAATTCCCGCTCGAGCAGCGCCAGCGCCCGCGCAATCACGGCAAGCGCCCACTCGTGATCAAAGAAACATTCAGGCTCTGGCGAAACCAATTCCGCGATCGGCAACGCACCCGCGTCGTCGTCAGCCCCGGCATCGTCCAGGGAATCGGCTGCGCCGCCGCCGCCGCGTTTGAGCCGATGGCCGTGCTTGCGCTGGTCGCTGAGGAAATGTTTGAGCGCGCCGAGGAGGTAAGAGCGAAAACGCCCCCGCCCGGGATCCGCCTCGTCGAAGCCGCCTCGTGACAGGATGCGGGCAAAAAATTCCTGGGCGAGCTCGCGGGCCGCGTCCTCGTCGCGGCCTTCGCGGCGGAGAAAGCGGAGAACAGGCTGGTAATAGGCCTCGCACAATTCGCCCAGGGCGACGCGGGCCTCGGGCGTTTCGCCGCGCGCGCGGAGCACCAGAGTCCAGCGCGTGCGACAAAACGCGGATGCTGATGACTCCGAGGTGGGATCGCTCAAGGTCGTGGGACAGTGTCTGCCTCAGCCTGCGGCACGGTGCGCGGAGGGGCAACGGTCGCTTCGTCCGCCTGCACCGGGTCGGCCGCCTCAGGATTCCGCTGCGCATGTCTCAGTGTTAAAACCAGCGTGATATAGCCAAATCCACAGACGAGCAGGCCGCAGAAAATCCATCTGAGCTTGCCGCGCGTTCCGGGCGCCGGCTTGTTGGCGCCCCAACGCGCGGCGGCAAAACCCGCCCACACCGCGAATGTGATGGCGCCGGCACACACGGGCAGCATCAGGAGGGCCCCCATCGGGCCGGGCCCAACAGCCACATAGGCCATCATCACGGCAATTCCGAGCGCCAGGGTGAACAAGATCATTTCCATCCAACCGAGTGCGGCGAACAGGGCGAGCGGGTATCCGCGCATCTGTCCCGCATGCGCGCGGATGTCGCTCAATCCCATCCAGCCCAGAACCGTTCCCGCGATGGCGGGCAGCGTGAGAGCCGCTAAAACAACCAGCACGATCAAGCCCCACGGCCCTCCGCCAATATTCCCAAACGCGCGAACGAAGAACACGAATACCAGGAGCGCGATCACGGGGCACAAACTGATCCCCACGAGCACCGCACCCCAGATCGCCTTCTGCGACCATGGGGCCACCGCATGGTGCGCGGCCGGCGGATTGCTGGCGGGCGCCCCGTGCGCTCCGGGAGTGGCTTCGACAACCCTCGGCGAAATTGACCCGCCCTTGAATGGGCTCACGCCCGGTTCGCTGAGATGCTCGACCTGCGTCTTCATTTCGCCCGCGCTCTGATAGCGGCGTTCGCGATCCTTCTCGAGCGTGCGGAAGACCACTTCATCAACGTTCGCGCCGACGGGCGTCTTGCTCGAAGGCGCGGCGAAACGGCCGATGGGCAGCTCGCCCGTGAGCATTTCGTAGAATACGACGCCGAGCGAATAGATGTCGGCCCTATGATCGACGTCGAACGGTTTTTCGAATTGCTCGGGGGCCATGTAATGGGGGGTGCCCAGCGCGGCGCCGGTTGCGGTGAGCGAGATGTCCGGGGTCTCCTCGCCGACGAGCTTGGCGATCCCAAAGTCGGCGATTTTCACATGGCCGCGAGAGTCGAGCAGGATGTTTTCCGGCTTGATGTCGCGGTGGAGGACGCCCTGGCCGTGCGCGTATTGGAGCGCCTCGCAGATTTTCGGCACGATGACCAGCGCTTCCGCGGGAGAGAACCGGCCCGCCTGCATCGCCTGGCGCAGGTTCACGCCATCCACGTATTCCATGATCAGGAAATAAAAATGTTCCGTGCTGCCAAAGTCGAACACGCTGACGATGTTCGGATGGTTTAATTTGGCGAGCACGCGGCCCTCGCGGTTAAACCGCTCGGCGAAGCGCGGGTCGCGGGCCAGTTTGTCCGGCAGGAGCTTCAGCGCCACAAATCGATCAAGACGCGGCTGGCGCGCCTTGAACACGAACCCCATGCCGCCGCGGCCGATGAGTTCGAGGATTTCCAGCTGCGGAAAGGCGGCGGCGATCCGGTCGCGCGATGGGATTTCAGAGGTTGCCGTCGCAGCGATGCCGGTGTCGGTGGCTGTGGCGGCGCCGATCAGGATGCATCTCGGGCAAAGCCCTTGCGGGGCGCCGGCGGGAATGGACGCGCCGCATTTCGGACACGAGTCGAGCCTGGCAGTATTACTCATAACACCCGTTCCTGAGACGTCGGAGGAGCGACGTTACAAGGAACGTGTGAAAAAGCAGGGGGAATCTCGGAGGGACCTCGCGCGAAAAAGGACATGGGCGAGTGAAGGATGCCGCAATGCGGCCGATGACCTCTGTGTCGCAAGACGAGGTTCAGTTGGCCACCTTTAAGAGCCGATGGGGAACAGGCGGACGCCTCGTGCCATAGGTCTGCCAGGTATCAAGGACGATGCCAAAACAACAGTTCCCCGCAAGGGGCACATACGGAAAGCAAATAAAATGGTCATTAACACTAATACCTCGGCGCAAAGCAGCTCCCGGCTGCTGGCGGAATCCTCCTCGATGCTCGCCAAATCGCTGGCGCGCCTCTCCTCCGGCTCGAAAATCGTTTCTCCTGAAGACGACGCCGCAGGTTTGGCCGTGTCCATGCGTTTTGATGCGCAGATCAACCGAACCAGCGCCGCGAACTCGAACGTCGGAAACGCCATTTCCTTCAGCCAGACGCGCGACGGTTTCCTCCAGAAGGTCAGCAAGGCCCTGGATCGCATGAGTGAACTGGCGATCCTCTCGCAGGACGTGACCAAGACCGATGCCGACCGTGCCCTTTACGGATCGGAGTTCACCACCCTGGGCGCTTATATCACCAACGTCGGCGGCAAGGACTTCAACGGCGTCAGCCTCTTCAGCGCCACCGCCCTGTCGGTCACCACGGACGGCGACGGCGGCTCATTCTCGATGACGGGCGTCAGCCTCGCCGTTTCCGCCTACACCTCGGCCACCGGGTCGACAGTCTCTTCAGCGACCAATGCCGCGACGGCGTTGACCAACGTGAAAGCGGCCATCACCCAGCTCGCGACGGATCGCGCGACGGTCGGCGCGGGCATCACCCGCCTCACCTACACGTCCGAACAGCTGGGCGTCCTCAAAGACAACCTCTCCGCCGCGAACAGCCGGATCAAGGACGTCGATGTGGCCGAAGAGAGCACGCAATACGCCCGCTACAACATCCTGGTCCAGGCCGGCACAGCCATGTTGGCACAAGCCAACGCTGTCCCGAACTCGGCGCTGCGGCTTCTCCAGTAAGCCGTTTCGGCACGGATAATGTTGCGCACTCGGACGGCGTTTCGGCGCCGTCCGAGCTTTCCTTTGGATGGGACGCCGCCGGACAGGCCCGTCCCTTTGACACGGTAAAACGAATCCAACTATCTTATGGCACTGGACTTGGGTGTTTCTGGTCTCGCCTCGGGTTTCGACTGGCGTTCGCTGGTGGATCAGCTGGCCGATGTGGAGCGGGCTTCCGAGCGACGGCTGCGCGTCGAGCAGGGCATCCTGCTCCAGCGCAATACCGCCTACGGGAACATTCTTGCCCAGCTCAGCAGCCTCAAATCGAAAATGGATGCGCTCAAGGATCCGGCGCTTTATGGCGCGCGCCAGACACGAGCCTCCGATCCAACCCTGCTCAGCGCCACGGCCTCGACCGCGGCCGGACTCGGCTCGCATTCCTTCGACATCACCCAGCTCGCCAGCGCCAGCACTTTCCAGGGAACAGCGGATATCGGAAACAAACTGAACGCCACGAACGACGTGTCCGCACTCGTGCTGAGCGCCGCGCCGTTCGGATCGGCCATCACCGCCGGATCGCTCACAGTGAATGGCAGCCGCGTCACCCT
>JBEEGQ010000006.1:0-27073 GCA_041166945.1 Verrucomicrobiota bacterium | reverse complement strand
CAAAGCATCGTGGTCGCCAGCACCGCCACCAACTGGTACGGCCACGAGGGCGCCATCCTGCGCTATGTTTTTTTTCATAGCACGGCCCTCGCCGCATTGGTGGGGATCCTTGTTTATCTGCAGGCGTACGTCGCCCCATTTACCGAAATGGTCGTCAAAGTGGCGAAGTAAAGCGCCCCAGGCGTGTCAAGGCTGCGCCGCCCGATAGTAGCCATGACCGAATGGCGCGCTCGTATCATAAACCCCGAATGTCCCCGAGGACGGGGCAGTCACCGAGACCAGCGTATACCACGGACCGGCAGGATTGGACGCCCGCTGGATGCGATAGCTGAGGCCTGGCTTTCCATAAAGATGCAAAAAATAACCGCTGCCGCCGTCGCTCTCGAGGGTGAGTGTCGGGCCGAGGTCAAAACCATTGAACACGTATACCGCTCCGGATTCAGGACTGTTGTTGTTGGACTGGTTGCCGTTGACGCCGATCGCGCTGCTCGATTCCTGGTAGGCACCCACCACCACTGTTTTGTCCCAAACCGCCACGGAATCGCCAAAAAAATCTCCGGCATCGGTATTCGACGCTTTCAAGTACGCCTGCTGGCTCCACGAGGTTCCATTGCCCATGAAGACGTAGGCTGCGCCGGATAGCGGTGCGTCGTCATTGTTTCGATCCCCGTTCTGCCCGGTGGCATTGCTGGCCTCTGAATCCGCCGACACCACCACAACTCCATCGGCGACCGCGACCGCGGCTCCGAAATGATCGCCGGCCCCGGCATTGGCGGCTTTGAGATAAGCCTGCTGGGTCCAGACGGTGCCGCTTCGTTGAAAAACGTAAGCGGCGCCCGAGTCAGCCGCGCCAAAGATATTTTGCGTTCCGTTCACGCCGGTGGCGCTGCCGGATTCGTAGAGCGCCCCCACCACGATCGTGTCGGTGGCGATGGCCACCGAGAATCCAAAGTCGTCTCCCGCGCGGCTGTTGGAAGCCTTGAGATATGCCTGCTGGGTCCATGTGCCGCCGGTGCGCACAAACACATACGCCGCCCCCGAATACAACGCGGAGTTGTTATCCTGATCGCCGTTGACCCCGGTGGCATTGCTGTCTTCACCCCACGCCCCCACAACCACGGTATTTCCGGACATGGCTACTGAGCCTCCGAAATAATCCTGGGCGCTGGTGTTGGAAGCCTTGAGATAAGCCTGTTGAGTCCAGGTCGTTCCATTGCGGACGAAAACGTAGGCCGCGCCGGCGTCCATGGCGCCCTGATCGGCCTGGTTGGCGTTGACCCCCGTGCCGCTACCCGGTTCGGAAGGGGCGCCCACCACCAAGGTGTCTCCCGAGATCGCCACCGACCAGCCGAAGTATTCACTGGCGCCGCTGTTGGACGCTTTCAAATAAGCCTGCTGGGTCCAGTTGGTCCCATTGCGAACGAACACGTAGGCGGCGCCGGCCCCCGAAGCGCTGTTGTTGGCCTGGTTTCCATTGACTCCCGTCGCGCTGCTTCGTTCCTGGTAAGCGCCAACGACGAGGGTGTTGCTGGAGATGGCGACCGCACATCCGAACAGATCATCCGCGCCGCTGTTGGATGCCTTGAGATAGGCTTGTTGCGTCCAGTTGGTTCCGTTGCGGACATAGACATATACCGCCCCGGAGTTCGGCGCGTTGTCATTCCCCTGGCTCCCATTAATTCCGGTGGCGCTGCTGTCCTCGCCCGGGGCGCCAACGACCATGGTGTCACCGAAAATTGCCACCACAAAACCGAATTCGTCACCCACGCCGGTGTTGGATGCTTTGAGATAGGCCTCCTGACCCGCCGCCGGAGAAAAATTCGCAGCGCACAATCCCGCGGCGACCAAGGCGCTGCAGCAGCTTTTTTTTCGCCAGGCACGAAAGGGAATGCCGAGTTGAAGAATCTTCATCATCGGTATGGAAGCACTCGCTTCCAATTGAAGCCTAGCAGGCGCAAAGGCTTTCCGCCATGAAAAGTCCGGCGAGCTCGTTGAAGCGGCATAAATGCCGCGCTCCAAGCCGCGCCAGCGGAGTGCGGCATTTATGCGCTTCGGAGCTCGCCAAGCTGGCGACACAGCCCGGGTGATTGCGACGCCCCGAAAGACGGAGCCCGCTTCTGCCGCGAGGGGTCAATCCCGCAGAACATGCGGCCTGTCGCAAGGGTCGAGCTATTTCTCCACGACCCAAATATTTCTGTAAAAGACAGGATTGCCGTGGCCCTGCAACTGGATGACGCCGGGGGCCGGGCCTTCCGCCTTGCCGCCGCCTGTCGGACCGGGAATTTCGTATTTGTCGTGGATTAAAACGCCGTTGTGTTTTACCGAGACGATCGCATTTTTTGTCTTTTTGCCTTCGGCATCGAACCTGGCGGCGGCGAAATCGATGTCGTAGGTTTGCCAGACCAACGGAGGAAAGCACATGTTCACCCCGGGCTTTGCCTTGGTGTAAATGCCACCGCACTCGTTGTTCTCGCCCTTGAGTCCAAAGCTGTCGAGCACCTGGACTTCGTAACGATCCTGCAGATAAACGCCGCTGTTGCCCCGGTCCTGCCCGCGCCCCAGTGGCTTGAATGGGAGCAGGAATTCGCAGTGCATGGAAAAGTCCTGGAAACCGTCGTTTCGTCGATGAGCCGGCGGCGAGAAACCCGCGAGTGTCCAGATGGCCCCCCGCAAATTCATCCGTGCCTTTGCCGACGTCGAAGAGCACCACAGCATTCGACGGAGGCTTTGCCCCCATGGTTGGACTGGTCCGGGTGGTTTTTTTCATCGTCCATGGACCCCCTTCAGCCGGGTGGATGGTGATGGTGCCTCCTTCGAGTTCGGCTTTGTAATCGTTGGTGCCGGTGAAGGTGATTTTTGAACCGGTGCGGATGCCTTCGACCTGGCTTCTGGTCTCCTTGTCCCAGCCGGCGCCCGGCAGGCCGCCTTTGTAAGTGACCAGCCGAAATTTATCGTCGCCAAGCGCGATCACCTGGGCGCCTCCCCAATCGTTGATGTATTCACCCTGGTCCACGTAATCGCGACCACTCGTTTCAATGGTGAGAAAGGTCTCTGCTTTGGGCTTGGGAACGGGTTTGGCGGCGTCCGATTTGGATTTGTCCGCGTCCGCCGCGGAGAGGGAAACAGCGCCGAGCAGAGCGCTCAGCAGGAGCGTGGTTTTCATGTGGATGGTGGGGGGTTAGGAGTGAATGCTGGTTTCGCCGAAAAGTGAGAGGCCGTTCATGGGAAGCAGGATTGGGAGGATTTATTGGGCGGCAATGCTCGAGCCTCCCAGCTTGTGGATGGTGTTGTAGATTTCATCCGTCACGAGGGTTCCATCCGCGGCTTTCAGATTCAATTTGATCTTCATCTGGTCGACCGCGCGCAGGCCCGGGATGCTGAGAAGAACGGTTCGAGCATCCTTCCCCAAGCGAACTGATTTCAATTCGACAGCGTCGTGCTTCTTCGACATAGGTTCGGTGACGGACAATTCGGGTGAGCCGTAATTGCCGGTATAAACGTAATTCCATTGCTCGATGGAATAATTGGCGGCATCGGTGGCGCTGGCACGATCGAGCGGGGCGCCAAAAACGATGCGGAGCCCGTCTTTCAGGACATGGAAGTCGACCGGGCTGTGAAAAGCGCTGCTGGTGTAACGCACCCGGTAAACGCCACCGTCCTTCTGGGCATCCGTCTGCCAGCCCTTCAAGCCGCTCACATATACCTGGCCATCATGCGGATTCACGCGTCCCCTCATGAGGCCGGTGCCGAATTTCAGCGGCAATTTCACCATGGCGGCCTGCGTGACGCCTTCAATCTGTTCCTGCATTACATAGAAAAGTGTGCCGCGGCCATAGCTCATGAAGAGAAGATGGTTTTTGAGCGGACCCCATTTGTCGCTGGTCGCCCAGACCTGGCCGCCGCTGGAATTGTCCATGTTCATCGGCAGCCAGCAAATCGGCTGGTCATAGCCGATGGGAATGGGCGCGTCGCCGTCGCTGGCTTTCACCTTGAACGCCGCGCGTGCCTGAGGGTCGCTGGGATTGAGCAGGAGGTTCGTGCCGTTGCGGACCATGGTCAATTCATGCTGGGCAGCGGGCATCATCCCATAGAACCCATTTTTCCTGACGAGGTTCAACTTGCTCGACGGCATCCAATGACCCTGGTTGTCGCTAACCGTGATCTCGTCGTGCGGTCCAATCGCACTGCCGTTGGGCGCGCGAAACCCCGTGGCGAACACCTCCAGCTTTGCGCCGTCCTTCGATACTTTCAGCAACGTCCCCTGGTGCGGCGACTTCACATCAGGAGACCACGGAGATCCCTTGAAAAAATAAAAGTTCCCTTTGCTGTCCGTGTGCAGGTCGAGGCAAAACTCATGATAATTTGCGGTGACAACCGTGTCGTTGTTGAAATTCTCGTAGAAATCCGCCTCCCCGTCGTTGTTCAAATCGTGCAGCCGCGTGATCTGGTCCCGACCCAGAACATATATTTTGCCATCCACGACCTTCAATCCAAGCCCCTGAAAGATCCCGGTCGCGAATCGGCGCCAGGTCAATTTTTCCAGCTTCTCATCAATACCGGAGACAACCCACACATCGCCATGAAACGTGCAAATGGCGGCCCGGCCATCGGGGAAAAAATCAAACCCGCCAATGAAAGCGCGCGTTCCCCAGGGATTTGACAGGTTTTCGCAGATGGTATCGACCACATAGGGATTCCCGCCGGCATTTGCGGATGAGACTGTTTTCGCCGTCTTAATTTCGGCTGAGCCTGCCGGCGACGCCTTCCCTGAATGGGTCGTTGTCGTCCCGCCGCTCGTCATCAAGGCTCCCTTCGTGATGAATGGCTTCGTCCATCGTGCGGGGCCGCCCTTGGTCATGGGCTTCAGTCGAGGCGGCTCTGGCAGGGACCTCACGGCCTGCACAAACTTTGGGCCTTCGCCGGACATGCCGCTCCACATCACGACCTGAAAGCTCGTGCCGGGCTTTTCCTTTCCAGACAAAACCACGAAGACCCTGCCGTCAGCCGCCTCGATGCTGGCTTCAGGCGCTCCCGACAGCGCCGCACCAAATCGCTCGGCGCCTTGTGCGCCCTTGAAGTCCGCCACCACCACTGCCCGATTCCCCTGCCCGTGGCCGGATAATCCCTCCGGCAAACCGTCACAAACCAGCAGGGTCAGCCGCGATGGCTTATCGAGCTGGATGGTTCGAGTGAAAAGCTTCAACCCCTCCCGCTCCATCGCCCCTGGCATCTCCAGGACGCCGGTCCCGTTCACCGTGTAAGAAAGGATCACCTGCCGATCCTGAAGATAAAGACCGCGATATTTTGCCCATTCCGCGGGAAGGGGTCCCTGCTTGTTGAGACGCGGATCGGTGAAGCTTCCATCCCGTGCCCAGCCCGGTCCAGGTTTCGTTCCGAACGCGACCGCCCCCGCGACTTCCGGCGGTTGCGGATGCGAAATCTCCTTCATGTAATTTCCAAAATTCAAATAGCCCCCCGTCCATCCCACCGATACACGCATCAAGTCTGTGTCGTAGCACATGTAGGCATTCGTTTCAGTCCCGACCGTCACGACGATCCCTTTCATGGCGGTATTATCCCCGGGAAATCTCGCGCGAATGGTGCCCGAAAAGAACGGCCCGCGATCCGCGCTGTCGCGTTCGGCGGCGCCGATGAATGCCATGCCCAAAACGGACACGGAAATGATCAGGAACAATTTCTTGATGAAACCAAGCCGACGATGTGAGTGCGCGGTGTTCAGAGTCCAACTAGACGCGCCTACGCTCCCGCAAATTCAGGCCGGAGCGTTTCCTTCCCAGGACGGCCCGCTGCGAGGCCGGTGGATTTCCAATTGTAGCGCGAGCTTCCCACTGAAACGCCTCCTCTCCTCCTCCCTCTCCTCCATTGCTCCAAACCTCATCAGGCCATTTCAAGTCATGTCGGCAAGAAAAGGGAATTCCTTCCGGTAGACGAGCAGGGCGGCGGGGTCCACGTCGGCGCTTATCACCATTTCGCCATCGCCGGCTTCAACGAGCACCTCGCCTTTGGGGCTCACGATCAGGCTGCGTCCATTGTAAACCAGATGCGGATCCGATCCGCACCGGTTGACCCCCGCGACGTACGCCTGATTTTCAATCGCGCGCGCGCGCAGGAGCGCGGTCCAATGACTAATACGCGCCACGGGCCAGCTGGAAATGACAGTGATCAATTGCGCGCCGCGCCGTGTCGCCTCCCGGAAATGCTCCGGGAATCGCAGGTCGTAGCAGATGAAGGGCGCGACCATGAACTGGCCCCACGAAAAAAGAACCGTCTCGCTGCCCGCCTCATACGCGGCGGTTTCGCCTCCCGGCGTGAACGGCTGCCGTTTGAGATAGCGCGCCACCTCGCGTCCCTCCGGGGAAAAAACCACCGATAGATTGCGCCCCTTCCCCCCAGCCCCCGCTCCGAGCACTCCGCCGAGAACGAACACGTTTAACTCTCGAGCGACGCCGGCCAGAAACTGCTCGGTCTCGCCACCCGGGGTTTCGGCGAGCGCCGCGACGTTCATGCTAAAGCCGGTGGCGAACAACTCCGGCAACAACACCAGCGAACCCCGATCCGGTTTTGCCGCCGCAAGCAGCGACCGCGCCCGGGCAAAGTTCGCAGGCTTGTCTTCCCAGACGATGTCGAGCTGGCAACAATATATTTTCATCGATCTCTCAATTCGGCCACGTCGGGCAGCCCGCCACAAATTACGTTTCCCAGAACCTTGACGACCAGCTCAAAACCGCTCAATCTATTAGCAATTCCATGGAATCAAAGCCTCGACTCCCCGCCGCAGTATGGTGCTGCTTTCTGATGGGCGCGCTCGTCTGGAATTCGGGCGCCGTGGAACCGGTTCCGGTGGTGTCCGTGGTGGCAGCCGACAACTACGCCTCCGAACAATCGCCTCCCGGCATCACGAACCTGGGCCTGTTTACCTTCACGCGAACGGGTGACCTGACGACTTCCTTGACGGCGCATTTCAGCATGGCGGGCAATGCGATACCGGGCGTGGATTACAGCGAGCTGCCCAAGTCAGTCACGTTTCTGCCAGGCCAAACGACTGCGACACTCCAGGTGGCGGCCATTTATTCGCGCACGATCAAACCGATGAGAACAGCGGACCTGACGCTTGTGCCCGAAGCGACCCACGATCTTAGCGACATGACGAATGCCACAGTCAACATCTGGCATGATGATTTCAGCGATCCCGCACTGCCCACGGTGGTGATCGGGACGGACGGATGGGGCTCGGAACACATTTATCCAGGAGGATATGTCGACCCGATTTCGTTTACCGTTTATCGATCCGGCCCGACCAATGCCGGTTTGCTCGTCGAATATGACGTGGCCGGAACGGCCGTTTCGGGTGTCGATTTTACGGGGCTGTCGTCAGGAGTGTTAGTTCCCGCCGGCGCGACATTGGCGCATTTTGATGCCAGGCCGATTGATGACGGGTTAATGGAAGGGAACGAGACCGTGATCGTGACCCTCCGGCCAACGTCGCGGTATCAGATCGGTGCCTGGGCGCGTGCCGAGGGCACCATCAACGATGACGAGGGTGGTCCCATCCCGATCATCAATCGGGGCCAACTCGGGATGCCCGGCGGGCAGCTCTCTTTTCGGATGAACGGGGCCCCTGGCGAAAGTTTCCTGATCTATACCTCGACCAACTTAGTGGATTGGTCATTGGCAGCGACCAATGCGATTCCCGGCGGCGGCGATTTCATCGAACCGTCGAATGCGACCCGGCCCGAGCGCCGTTTTTTCAAAGCGGTGCCGCAGTAATTCCTCACCTCCGATCCGTAACTCCGCTCCTTACCTCCGATTGGTAGCCGGGTCAGGTCGTGCACAACCTGAGCTTCGTCCCGGCCCTCCGAACCAACGTGACATAAGCCCGTGAAGGGCTCGAGATCCCACACGGTTTTTTGTTCCCGTCGTTTCCTCTGTTCAATTTCGATTTCTGCAGCGCCCTTATTTCGCGAAGACCACTTCCTCCGGCTTCGCGTTTCCGACCCCGTCACCGTTCATGATGATATCCCAGGGAATTGCCTGCACGCTCTTCAGACCTTCGCGGACGCATCGGAGATTTTCCTGCACGACATGTTCGCCCCGTTTGCCGAAGTATTTGCGGATGTATTTCTCGACGGAGGCCAGCACCTGGTCATCGCCCATGCCGCTGCGCGCGGCAAAGGGGGTCACGCGAATGAAAATACCGACAAGGCATACGCCCTGCATGCGCTGTTGAAGATCCGGGTCGGTCGCGATCTCCTTCGCGATTTTCACGGTATCCAGGTAATAAACCTTCAAGCGCTTCTGCCGGATGATTTTCTGGCCGTAGGGCGGGATGTGCTGCCAGACTTGGTGGGGATCGGTCTCGGGGCTCTGGATGAAAATACTGCCCTCGGCGGCGATGCCCTCGAGAGGGTTGCCAAGATTAAATGCATTCACGTCGTTCAGCGGGATGAACTCGACATAGTTCAATTCGCTATGGGTCCGGATATGCTTCTCGGCGACCGTCAGGTAATAGGTGGTGGGCAGCCCCTTTTTTTCGGAGCCATATTTCGGATACGCCTGGACGTAGATGCCGAACAACTCACCGACGAACGATGCGATGAGCTTGTTGGTGGTAACGCTGCCGAAACCGCCGACCGAATGGCCGCGCATCGAAAACGCGCCTTCGGGACGCAGATCCGGATCCTCGCCCTCGGACAGCGCCAGCGGATGTTTGACTCCGACGACCGAAAACTCACGCGGCTGGGCGGATTGCATGTTCCTGACGAGGTCGATGAAATGTCCGCTGCGCACATCACGCGAACCGAGCCCCGCGCTGCAGGCGTAAATTTTGGGAAGCCTCGAAATCACCGGATACTTGAACTCGCCGTTGGAGCCATAGCTCAATCCTGACAGCGCATCGGCGAAAGCCGCTTTGATGGCCTGCACGAGCGGGTTGCTTTGTGCGAGCGGGTTGTCCATCCGCTCGATCACGGTGGCCGCCTTCACATTTTTCAGCGCCTCGACAAGCTGTGTCGCCGGGAAGGGGGCGAAGCAGGTGACATGCACCACGCCGACTTTTAAATTCAATGTGGCCCGCATGTAATCCGCGGCTGCCTGCGCGGTTTCCATCATGCCACCCATTCCCACGAGGGCATACTCGGCATCCTCCATGAGATAGCTGTCGACCAACTGATACCGGCGCCCGGTCTTTTGATAAAACAGATCCATCGATTCCTGCACGGCGCCCTGGCATCTGTCGTAGTAGCGGCGCTGGGCAATCTTGCCCTTCATGTACGAATCCTGGTTCTGCACGACACCGGTCATGATGGGGTTCCTGGGATCAAACAGGCAGCGGAGCTTGTCATTGGAATCCCCGATGAATTCCGCCATGAATTCCAGCTCCGGCAGCCGGATGTTCTCGATGGTATGCGTCGTGAGAAACCCATCCTGGACATTCATGAATGGCGTCTCGCACGCCTCGGCCGCGCGACGCACAATCAGGGCCAGATCACACGCCTCCTGCGCGTTGCGTCCAAACAGGATTCCCCATCCGGTGTCCGCGACGCTCATCACGTCATCGTGCCCGCAATGGACGTTCAGTGCATGACTAGTCAGGGCGCGTGCGCCGATGTGAAACACCACGGGCAAGCGTTTGCCGGATATCGTGTAAAGGACCTCCTTCATCAGCACGAGGCCTTGCCCGGAAGTGAAATTGGTGACGCGTCCGCCCGCCAGGGCGAAACCTTCACAAGTGGTGGCCGCAGAATGTTCCGATTCGGGTTGTACAAAAGTAAGCGTATCGCCCCAGAGATTTTTCTTTCCGTTGGCCACCTCGGTTTCATAGCCGGTGCCCATGGTGGTGGACGATGTGATCGGATAGGCACAGGCGCCCTGGGTGATGTTGGTTTCGACCCAGACAACGCCGGCGGCGCCATCGCCGGTTGTGGCAATGCCAGGATAAGGGAAGGAAGAGTCCTCGTTCGTCATAAAGCTGTTCGTGTCAACGGTTGCAGCAGAATTCAAATCCAGCGCGGGTGATGGGATTCAGCCAGCGTGGTTCTAAGACCTATTCAACCACGCCGGCGGCGCGACGCAAGCCCAGACCGTGTCCGCCTGTCAGCCGCTTCCAATGGCTGGGCGCCTCCTCTCCCCCTTCCCTCTCCTCCATTTCGGAAATGGAGGAGAGGGTGCCCGAAGGGCGGGAGAGGAGGAGCATCCCTCCCGACGGCCGTTACGGGGCGCAATGCGCGCATAAAGTCCGGGGGGTTCTGCCGATGGGTAGTGGACCCGGCCAAGTCGGGGACGAAATCAGCCGGCGCCAGGACCCGGAGCCGTTGGCCCCTTTTGGGTTGCAGTCTGTCCCCGGGGATTGGCAACGGGCCCCAGGCCCGGCATACTGCAGTCCAACAACCACCGCAGACGGCGATGACGACTGACAGCACTCCTGCTACCGCGAAGAAGCAATACGTTCGGGCCGTGGGCCCGCGGTTGCGAATTTTGCTGTACGTCATCTTCGCGTTGTTCGCGGTGCTGGGGGCCAACTCGGTTTATCTGGCAGCGATTACCTGCCTCGAATGGTGGAAGAGCGACATCAACACCACCTACCAGAACTGGTTTTACATGGTGATGTTTGGCGGGCACCTGCTCCTCGGCCTGGGATTAATCGTGCCGGTGATCGTTTTTGGCGCAGTGCATATCAAGAACGCCCGCCACCGGCCGAATCGTCGCGCGGTGCAGGTCGGTTATCTCCTCTTTGCGATAAGCCTCATCCTTCTCTTCACAGGTGTCGCGCTGATGCGTTTCGATTTTTTCAGCGTAAAGAATCCGGCGACGCGGCGGTGGCTCTACTGGACGCATGTCATCACTCCCCTCCTGGCCGTGTGGCTCTACGTTTTGCATCGGCTGGCCGGGCCTCGAATCCGATGGGCCACAGGGCTGCGATGGACCGCGGCAGGCGCGGTGATTGTTCTTTCGATGGTATTGCTGCATTCCGCCCACCCGCGCCAGGGGCGGACCGGATCGGTCGAGGGAACGAAATATTTTGAACCCTCTCTCGCCAGGACCGCCTCGGGCAAATTCATCCCGGCGCGGGTGATGATGATGGATGACTATTGCCTGAAGTGCCATCGCGACGCCTACCAGGGATGGTTCCACAGTGCGCACCATTTCAGTTCCTTCAACAACCAGCCCTACCTTTTCAGCGTGAAGGAAACCCGCCGCGTCGCTCTCGAGCGCGATGGCAACGTGAAGGCGTCCCGCTGGTGCGCGGGATGTCACGATGTCGTTCCCTTCCTCAGCGGCGCGTTTGATAATCCCGCATTCGACATCGAGCATGATCCTACGGCCCGGGCGGGGATCACCTGCACCGCCTGCCACGCCATCACCCACATCAACAGCACCCGGGGCAACGCGGACTACACCATCGATGAGCCGGTCCATTATCCGTTTGCTTACAGCTCGAATGCCCTCCTCCAATATCTCAACCAGCAGCTCGTCAAGGCGAAGCCCGAGTTCCATAAGAAAACTTTTCTCAAGCCGTTCATGCGGTCTGCCGAGTTTTGTTCGACGTGCCACAAGGTCAGCCTCCCGCACGAGGTGACGAAGTACAAGGACTTCCTGCGAGGCCAGGACCATTACACCACCTTTCTCACCAGCGGCGTTTCGGGACACGGCGCCCGCAGTTTTTATTATCCGGACATCGCCAAATCCAAATGCTCGGACTGCCATATGCCGCTCCAGGCGTCAGGAGATTTTGGCGCCCAGGTCTTCGAGTCCACGAATGGAACTCTCACCATCCACGATCACCTTTTCCCAGGTGCGAACACCGGCCTGGCTCACCTGCGAGGGGAGGCAGGCATCGTCAAGCGTCATCAGGATTTTCTACGGGACTCTGTGCGGGTCGATTTAATCGGCGTGAAAGAGGGTGGCGCGATCGACGGACGCCTCATCGCCCCGTTGCGCCCCGAAGTTCCGGCCCTGAAACGCGGCCAAAAATACCTGTTCGAAGCGGTCGTGAGGACCCTGAAACTGGGGCATCCTTTCACCCAGGGCACGGCCGATTCCAATGAGGTCTGGGTCGATGCAAAAGTAACGGGCGGCGATCGCGTCATCGGGCGCAGCGGGGGACTGGGGCCACACCGTGAAGTGGATCCCTACGCGCATTTTATCAATGTCTACATGCTGGATCGGCACGGCAATCGCGTCGATCGCAGGAATCCACAGGACATTTTCACGCCGCTTTATAATCACCAGATTCCCCCGGGAGCCGCGGCCGTTGTGCATTACGAATTCACGGTGCCTGCCGATGCCAGTGGCGCGATCCGCGTCGAGCTGAATGTGAATTACCGGAAGTTTGACACCATTTACCTGAACTATGTCCTGGGAACCGGCTACACCAACGGAGCGCCACTGCAAGTCACCAACGATCTCCCCGTGACAACCCTGGCCACCGATGCGGTCGTGTTCACAGTGGAAGGCGCCGCGAGCGCCGGCGCGGCGATCACCAATCGGCCGTCGGCGATCCCGGGCTGGCAGCGCTGGAATGATTATGGCATCGGCCTTTTCCTCGAGAGCACGGACAAGGGCAGCGAGAAAGGGGAGCTCATCCAGGCCGCGCACGCATTTCAACAGGTCGAAAAACTCGGACGCGCCGATGGGCCGTTGAACCTCGCGCGCGTCTATTTTCGCGAAGGCCGCCTCGACGAGGCAGTCGCGGCCCTGCAACGATCCGCCCAGGCCAGTCCGCCCGCGCCGCGATGGACCCTCGCGTGGTTCAACGGCCTCGTGAACAAACAGAATGGCTATCTGGACAAGGCGATCACCGAGTTCCGCAGCATCCTCGAAGACCACTATCCAGACCTGGAGCGGCGCCACTTCGATTTCAGCAAGGACTTCGAGGTGATCAACGAGCTCGGCCAGACCTTTTTCGAACGCGCCAAAATGGAGCGGGGCGAGGCGGGCAGGACGGCCCGCGAATCTTTTCTGCAAAAGGCCGCGGCGCAATTCGAACGGACCCTCGAGCTCGAACCGGAAAATCTCGCGGCCCATTGGAACCTCAAGCTCATATACGAGCAACTCGGCCGCGCGAGCGAGGCCGCCGCGCACGGCACGCTCCACGAGCGCTATCGTCCCGACGACAATGCCCGGGATCGCGCGGTCAACATCGCGCGCGCACGTGACCCGGCCGCCGATGCGGCGGCGCAGGCCACCGTGATTTATAAGCTGCAACGCCACGGCGCCCCGGAATTGCCGGCCCCCGCCACCGCCATGCGCGCGGCAAACCCACCTGAAACCGCCGGACACTAATCCGGCATTCAATACACATTGAGCCATCCTCCCTCCCCACGACCTCCCGATGATCGCGAGGAACTCGTTCACACGGACGATTCCGTGATCGGGCGCGCCGTTAAAAAGTCTCTGTTCTGGGCGCTGCTGGCTGCCGCCGTGTTGGGAGCCATTTTTTGGGTGATGAAACGGAAGTCCGGCGCCGCGCCATCCCAGATCACCCGTCTGACCGCTCCCGCGCGCGCGACCCCGACGACGTCCGAGCTTCCATCGGTCGAGTTTGCCGACGTGACGGTGGCCAGCGGCATTTCGTTTCACCACTACAACGGCGCTTATGGCGACAAGCTCCTGCCGGAAACCATGGGCAGCGGTGTCGCCTTTTTCGATTACGACGGCGATGGCGCGCCCGACTTGCTCTTCGTCAATGGCACGGACTGGCCGTGGCACCCCGCCGCCCCCGGACGAAAAACGACACCCGTCCTGTATCACAACAACGGCCGGGGCCAATTTGCCGACGTGACGGAGGGCTCCGGCCTGGACGCCGGCATCTATGGCATGGGGGTGGCCACCGGCGACTTTGACAACGACGGGCGGGTGGACATTTTCATCACCGCGGTGGGCGGCAACCATCTCTTTCACAACCTCGGCGCAGGCAAGTTTGCCGACGTGACACGCGAGGCTGGAGTGTCGGGTGCGGTGGAAAATTGGAGCACATGCGCGGCATGGCTGGATTTCGACAATGATGGACTGCTCGATCTCTTCGTCGGAAATTACGTGCAATGGTCCAAGGAAATCGATCTGAAGGTCGGGTTCAAGATCGACGGCGTCAAACGGGCCTACGGGCAGCCGACGAGTTTCTCCGGCGCCTTCCCGTTGCTGTATCACAACGACGGCGGCGGCAAATTCTCCGATGTGTCCGAACGCAGCGGCGTCCAGGTCAGGAATCCGAGCACCGGCGTGCCGGTTGCCAAGGCGCTGGGCGTGGCGCCTGTGGATTTGAACGGCGACGGCTGGATGGATCTCATCGTGGCCAATGACACCGTCCAGAATTTTGTTTTCACGAATGCAGGCAATGGAACGTTCCGCGAAATCGGCGCTCTCTCCGGCCTGGCATTCGATGCCAATGGCCAGACCCGCGGCGCCATGGGCATCGACGCGGCCCGCTATCGCAACGACGGATCGCTCGGGATCGCGATTGGCAATTTCGCCAATGAGATGACCGCCCTATATGTATCCCAAGAGAATCCCTGCCTGTTCACCGACGAAGCGATCCCGGAAGGTGTCGGTCCTGCCAGCCGTCTGCTCCTGAAATTCGGCGTTCTTTTTTTGGATTACGACCTGGATGGACGCCTCGACCTGCTCTCCTGCGACGGACATCTCGATGCGGACATCGTGAAATTGCAGCAGAGTCAAACCTATGCCCAACCCGCGCAGCTTTTCTGGAACAGCGGCGCTTCGAGCGGCGCGACGTTTATCGTCGTGCCCCCTTCAAAAGCCGGCACCAACCTGTTTCAACCCATCGTCGGCCGCGGATCGGCGTTCGCGGATATTGATGGGGATGGCGATTTGGATCTGGTGCTGACGCAGACGGGCGGCGCCCCGCTTCTCTTGCGAAACGACCAGAAACTTGGCCGCCACTGGCTCAGGCTCAAACTGGCGGGCACGAAATCAAACCGGGACGCCATTGGCGCCTGGGTCACGGTCCGCGCCGGCGCCGTCAGCCAGGCCCGCCAGGTGATGCCGACGCGCAGTTATCTGTCGCAGTCCGAGCTCACGCTGACCTTCGGACTGGGAACCGCGGCGACCGTGGACGCCATCGACATCGTGTGGCCCGGCGGCCGCAAACAGAAAGTGGGCCCGCTCCCGGTCGATCGGACTCATCGAATCGAAGAAGGAAATTAAGCGCGTGAATCGCGCATTGAACGCCACCGTGGCCGAACCTATAAATCAACCTCGATGAACGCGCGGAACCCATCCAAGGCCAGCCGGCGGAATTCCCGCCGGACGGGACGCGTGTTGGTTTTGGCAGGCGCCGCGCTTCTCCTCACGGCCGGCGCAGCGGTGTGGCGATTCGGTCACCGTGCCTCCACCGGCGCGGGCGGCCCGGCCACGAATGGGAGCTCGTCACTCGCTCACCTCGGCGGAACGCCTCTGGCGACCAATGCGGCCTCGACCAATCTTTCGTCCTCCACAAACGATCCGACGGCGCTCGTGAACGAGGGCACGACGCTTTTTTACCAGGGCGATGCGGAGGGGGCATTGCGGAAATACTCGGCGGCGTTGAAGCTCAACCCGGACGATGAGGAGATCCATTTCAACCTGGCGCGCGCCTACTCGGTCGTGGGAAAAACAAATGAGGCCATCCAGTATTACAACGAGGCTTTGAAAATTCTTCCGGATTATGCGGAAGCCCACAATAATCTGGGCAACCTGCTGGTCAACCTGCGCCGCCATGAGGAGGCCATGGAACATTTCTCAGCGGCGTTGAAGCTGAATCCCGACAACAGCTCGGCGTTGAACAACCTGGGCCGATGCCTGGCGCAGCTCGGTCAAACCCGGGAGGCCATCGCTCAATTCACCGAGGCAGTTCGTCTGCACCCGGATTACCTCGAAGCGCACTTTAATCTTGCTGCCGCGCAATCGGTTCTCGGGAATTTCGATGAAGCCATTCAACACTACGAAAAAGTCCTGCAGTTGGAACCCGGCTTTCCCCCCGCCCGCGATGGCCTCGAACGGGCCCGGAAGAAAAAAGACTCTGCACGCCAGCCGTAAACCTCAGGGAGTGATCACCCGATAGAATTTCCGCAGCCCGGTGATCGCCTCGGAATGGCGGTTGGGCGGGTCGCTCGGCGAAAGATTCGACCAGGGACCGCCCACTTCGTCAGCCGACTGAAGCGTTCCCATCGGTGGCATCCAGAACAATTGAATGTTGGCTCCGGACACCGTGGCCCCGAGCCCGACGTCTGGCATCACCACCGAAATCCGGGCGCCAAAAGTGAGGTCTGGACTGGACAGGCCATCCTGATGGACCTCGACCGCGAGCACATTGTCCCCCTGGATCAGGCCGGCGCCCGAAAGCGAGAGGGATTCAAATGCCGGGTTGCCGATCGTGCGATTGGCAAGCGTGGCATTGAACACCGGGCTGAACGGCATCCCGAGCCGCGTCAACTCGGACCCGTTGAGATAAAAAATCGCGCCGTCATCCACGAGCGCTTCCAGCGCCAAAAGGCTGTGCGCGGCATCGCCATAAAACTGGAAGTGCGTCCTGAAATAGGCGGTGGAGAGCTGTGCGGTATTGTTGGCGTTGGAAAGGGCCAGGCAGGTGCGCACCGGCTCGTCGATCACCGGCAGCGACGGCCGGCATACCGGAACGCTGCCGGGAAAACTCCGGAAGGCGTCGAAGGTTCCCAACCCATTGCTCCAGCCGGCATCATTGAATGAATTCGAGCGCCACGAAGTTCCCAGGTCAACGCCCGATTGTTCGTAACGCCACCTCTGCGAGCCACCAAGCTGGACCACGGCATTTGAAAAAGACGCCACAGGGATTCGAGTGCCAACCGGTATTAAATTCCCCGCCAGATCCCCCACGGCCGCGCCTTCGAGAATGCGCACGACGTAACGCACCGCGGGATCCCGCGAGCCGATCGTGTGCAGCACCACGTTGGTTCCGTCCGTGAGCTCCCCGAACGTCACAAAAAGTCCGGCGCCGCCCGAGGCCGGCTCGACCTCCCAGTTGAAACCATCCACGGCGGCCGACATCTCCATGGTTTCGGAAAAGGCCAGCGCGACTTCCTGTGGATCCGGAAGCGCCAGCGCGTAAAGGGCCGTCGGTGGATTCGTGTCGAGGAGCACCTCAACGTGCGCCACCCGGCTCGTCGCCGAACCGATCGTGTTCGATAACACCACAAAATAAAATCCCTGGTCCGCAGCGCCCACATTGTCCAGCGATAGAGAAGTCCCCTGGGCCCCCGGCACCAGCACACTATCGTGATACCACCGATATGCAGGCGTCGGAGTGCCTGTGCCGCTCACCGTGAGAACCGTGGAATCAAACTGGCGCAACTGGCGATCCGACGGCTCTGCGAGATCCTGGATCACCGGGCCCTCCGCAACGCTCGCCTGCAAACCGAGGCCGAACACGGCGTCCGAATCACTCGGGGCATGCTGATGGATTTCAACGGCCAGGATATTGTTTCCCGTCACCAGCGAGCTCGATGGAACATTCAATGTGAAAGCGATCCCCTCGGGATTGGCCAGTTGGGCGCGATTCGTAAATGAAACCGGACCGGCCGGCATGCGGACACGCGCGATCTCCGTGCCGTTCACGTAGAACACAGCCCCGTCGTCGATATAGGCTGTCCCCTGAACAATGACGGCCGCCGGATTGTAAGGGAGCGGAAATTGGGTCCGGAAATAATAGGTCATTCTCCCGGCCCCCAACACGAGCGGAGTGCGAATGGGGATCGGCGAATAGGGATAAGGAACGGTCGGCTCGACTCCGAACAAACCCACGCCCGATTTCCAACCCGATTCCGCCGGATAAACATTCGCACGCCACGATGTGCCAAGGTCCATTCCCGAATCGTTGAACCGCCAACTGTTCGTGCTGATGTCCAACAACGGGATCGTGGTCTGGGCACGCACCTCGGGGGGAAAAATCCATGCCGCCATCACCCAGTATCCCAGCAACAGCATTGGCCGCAGACAAAGATGCCGGGAACGAAGGTTCATGAGATTCATGGCTCGCCTGAACCTAGGCAGGCTGCGATCCAAATGCAACTCTCCAGCGATTGAGCTGCCGCTTTTTGAGCGCGCTTGGTGTCCAACGGTGTCTGGCGCTGGGGGGAGATGTCCCGACACCCTAAAGGGTGGACACCGAGCGCTCCGCCGCGGCCGCGGTTCCTGTTCGGTGTCCACCCTTTAGGGTGTCCCTCGTTGGGTGGAAGATGTCCGACACCCTGACGGGTGGACACCGAGCGCCCGCGCCACGACTGTGGCTCGTATTGGTGTCTACCTTTCAGCCAGTGTGAAGGGTGGACACCGACCATTCCCATTCGGGTGCTTACGGGAGGAATCGAATAAAAAGACGCCCTGCCCCGGCGGGTATTGTGTAGGTAAGCCTATAGGTGCCGCCGCTGAGCGCAGGTGTCCGTCCGTCCGTCACCCACGTATTCAGGTCAGTGGAGGTTTGGAGGCGGCCATTTACCCCGTACTCGGGCCACGAGATTGTGAGTGTGTTTCCGGAACGCGCCAACGACAGACTCGGATACACCGTGCGCGTGATGGCGGTCAGTTTGGAACCGTAGAGAACATCGGAACTGCTAGTTGAGGTCTGGTGAACCTCCACAGCAATATAATTACGTCCTTGAACCACATTCGTTGCCGAGAGCACGTCGACCAATAGAGCCTGCGGCTCCGTTTCATTCGCTGCAAAACTTCCATTTGTAATGACCTCGGTCGCCGTAAAGCCATGTCGAGCCACTTCGAGCCCGTTGATGTAAGTCACCGAGCCGTCGTCCACCTGTTGACGAAGCGTCAAACTCACGATCTCGGAGCGGGGCGCCGGGAGATTGGCTGATTTTCTCAAATAATAGGTCAATTGCGCCGCCCCGATTGTCCACGGCGTCCGAATCGGCCCGAGAACATTGGCAGGCGTTTCGAGTCCGAAAAATGCCGCCCCGAGAAGCCACGCGCTGTCGTCATAACCGGGCGCCCGCCATGCAGTCCCTAGGTCCAGCCCGGACTGCTCATAACTCCACATGTCGGCCGCATCGTCGAAATCGGACAGGGCAATTTCGGTGAATACGTTGACGCTCGTGGGTGCCAGCGGTGCCCGGGCACAGGTATCCACGATGCCCGAGTCCGCAATCACGTTGGCGACATAATTTACCAAAGGCTCGCGAGGGAGTTCCGATGTCACCAGGACATTGGTGGGACTTACCTGCAAAACGGTCAGCGCAGTCTCGCCCAGCCATGCTGCCACGCCGTTCCGCGAGCGGAAATTAATCGTAAAAGTGTCCACGCTGCTCGCATCTATGGCTTGGTCGAATGTGAACAGGAAATTGTAGGCGTTGGATGAGAGCGCCGTCACACTCGTCAGATGAGGTGGCCCCGCCGTCACGGTAACTACCGCGTCCCGGCTGACGGCTGTGCCGGAGGGATTGCTGACCACCACATGATACATCCCGCTGTCGCTGGTCTGGGTGTTATTCAGGTTCAACACAGGCCCGGCCGCCGACGGATTTGCGACGGTATCCATGGCGACATTATTCTTGTACCAAAGATAGGTAGGAGCAGGTGACCCTGCGAACGAGGTTGTCAGGGACACATTCGCGCACGCGGAAACGGACCTGTTGGCAGGAAGATTGACATTTTGATTGGTGGGAGCGAAGGGAGGACCGGTTTCAATTTCCGCGAGCATCATGGCGCAAATGCCGTAGCCATATTCGGGCGCAGGCGTCAATCCGTTCGGAAGCGGATTGTCCGCATATTGCTGGCACCGCACGGAAAACATCCCGGAAGCATTCGGCTGAATGCTGGTCCATCCAACGACCGCGCCGTCTGCAACATTGTCCCCTGCCATATAGGCCGCCTGCCCCGGGGTCATGGTGCCCGTCGGAAAATTGGCGGAGGTAAATACACCGGCAGTATGGGAATCAGTAAACGTCGGAGCATCTTCAAGAGTGCAAAGTGTCCATCGCCGGTTGTAGGTGCCTCCGCTTCCTCCACGAACAGAGGTTCCTCGAAAAACGTATCGCTTTGCGGGATCCAGATTACTGAAGGTCAATCGAGTCTGGCTGCCCGAGCTCGCGCGGATGCCTATTCCGCTTTGGGAATTGCCCAGGTCAACTTTTCCATTGAACAAAAGGTAGGCCGGTGTCCCGGCAGCCGGATAGCTCATGCTGCCGAAGTCGTCCGGATCGGCGGTAATGCGCGAGGATGTAAATACCGCTGTCAATTGCGCGCCCGTGTCAAAATTGGTCAGCGTCCCTGACAACACGGTGCCAGCATTGCCGGCGGCGACACCGCGCATGTTATAGCGGGTGGCATTCGGAGCGGTGGCCCATCCCGCTGTCGTGCCGGGGGTGTGATCGTTGTAGGCAACCCAATTGGTTGTCGCAGCCGCCGCCGGAAACACGATGGTCAGCCAGCATGCGATAGCGCGGGCAGTTGAGTGCCGTAGAAGAAGGGGAAGGATCGCGAGCCTCATAAACGGTAGATGATTGCTTCCCCCATTTCCCAAGCCAGATCACTCCAGGCCAACGGCGCGGTGGCTCGCGAGGAGGGGGATGTTGTTGAACGAAATAGTAAACACCATCAGGTTTAAATGCAATAAAATTCTCCCGGATTGTCGGCGATTGAGATGCCGCTTTTTGAGTGCGTTCGGTGTCCACCCTTCAGGGTGTCTTGCGCTAGGTGGAAGATGTTCCGACACCCTCAATGGAACAAAAAAAGGGCCGGACTTGCGTCCGGCCCTTGTCTCAGCCTTTAGTAGAATCAGAATTACGGTTCAGGTGGACCCTGGACTACGAAGAACTTTTGCGAAGCGGTTTTTGCCACTGTTTGCGGCGAGGTCGTACCGACCGTTGACCATGTGCCTAGAGGGGCAACCACGCTCGTGCTGCTCTTGAGCGTGCCGATTGCCGGTGTCCACGAGACATTCACAGTGCCATTGCCGTTGTCGACAATGGTGAGGGTAGTGGGCGGAACGGCCGTCAACTTATTGACCTGGAGTCCGAACGTCAGGTCTGAACTTGTCAAGTTGACCTGATGCGCTGAAGCCGCCAACACGTTATCACCCGAGACCAGCAACCCGCCTGCATAAACGTTGGTCGATTCCAAGGCAGCATCGCCGATGGTTCGGGGTGAAAGGCTGGCGTAAGTAATCGGGCCTGTCGGCATGTCCTTGCGAAGCAACTCCTGCCCATTCAGATAAAACATCGCGCCATCGTCGAGGTACATGCGAAGTGCGAAAACAGTTCCCGCCGGGGCGCCGGCAAAACTGAAATGAGTCCGGAAGTAGGCGGAACTAATCTGCGGACCGCCTGCGACAGAATTGGAGAGGTTGATGCAGGTGTTGACATTCTGACCGCCAACGGTGGCACGGCACCACGGAGTCGTGGGCGGGTTGCCACTGGCGGCGCGCTTGGCATCGAACAAACCGGGACCCGACTTTGGCCAGCCGCTGTCCACGTAGGAAACGCTCCTCCACGCGGTGCCCAAATCCGTGCCGCTGTCTTCGACCTGCCACGAGTGATTGGTCAGGTTGACGATAGGGTTGGCAATCTCGAAGCATTTCACACCAGTGATTAACGCATGACTCAGTGCATTCGGAGTCTTCGCCGTGTCGATCATGTTGGCATCGTCCGTCAAGCCAATCCTGTAACCTGTGGCAGGGTTGCGGCCAGAGGTGTTGAAAACAATCGTCGTGCTCACACCATCGTCCGTGTAGTCGATCGAGTTAATAGGCAGGTCGGGCCCTCCAGCAATATCTTCAATTTTCCAGGCAAAGGTGTCGCGGACGGTGTTATTGTCGTTATTCAGAGGCTCGGACATCACGAGGATGAATTGATCCGGAGTGGTGCCGCATGTCGCGTAGACGAACGTCGGCGGTGTTGTGTCGGGCGTCACCGTAACCGTCGCGTTGCCACTCGTCTGAGGAGCGCCGGCGGAACCCGAAACAACCACGTGATAGGTTCCGTTGTCCGATGGGTTCGACCACGGGTATTTGGATGCCCCCGACAGATTGGTCACAACGAAAGTGGGTGAAGTGGCTCCCACGATCGGAGTTGATGGGTTGCGGAACCATTGATACATCAAATCGGCACCCGTCGCAGTCACGCTCAAGGTGGCCACCTGGCGTTCGTCGACGGTGACGCTCGAAGGTTGCGAAGTAATGACAGGTGGCTGCGGACCGACCAAATTCGATATTTGGACATCATCGATCGTGTAACCGACCTCCTCCGTCGTTAAATTATCGCGGTTGGGAGAGCCGTTGTCGTCCACCCACAGGAGGTAGGCCGTGCCGCCCGGCGCCCACGTTACCGGGAGGGCGACTGTAGCCGATTTCGGTCCTGAATCACCAGGCGCGGCCGTATCCAAAGCGGGAATCCGCACCCAGCTCCCCATCAAGCCTGTCGAGCTGATGTAAACCTGCTGGCCTGGAATCTCCTCTGTGGGCGTCGTTCCGGCGGCATCATTCCGGCCTAAACTGTAGGCAAGGGTAAATGAACTGATTGGACTGAGCGTATCGTTGCGCATCGTTGCCAGTAGGACGCTATATTTCACGCCCGTGGGAGTGGTCTGGATTGCGGACAAGACCGAATTGTAAGCGGCAAGGTTGTTGGCATTCAGTGGATTTCCAACAGTGACAGTGGGCAACGCAGTTACCATGGACGCTGCCGTTCGAGTATTAACGTCAGTATCCATCGGGACCCGCGCAACGAGATCGCCCGCTCCACCCGCAATGAGAAGCGTTGACCAACCGTTGGCAACCGTAGGAGGGGAGGCAAAACCTTCCGGTCCAAAACCGCTGCCCGTTACCAGAATCTGCGCCGGAGCGCTGCCAATCAGGCAGCCCAGAGTCGCTGTTAATACCAATGTTTTGAGATAACTTCCTCGCATATGCTTTTGATGTTTGTTGTTTGTGCTGCAGACTTCCCGGACCGGAACGCATCCAACGGTGATGGGGGGTCGATAAGAGCTTTGTTTTCTGAGAGTGAAAACAGCTAACCATGGCCGCCCAAAAAATGCAACCCTTTTAACATGGATCGCCGCCGCCACCGATGCCTCCCGAAGTTGCTGTGGGTTCCTTCGGTTCTCGCACCTCCCTCAGGCGATGAATTATGAGTTTAATGTCCCAAGCGCGGTTTTATTCCAGCTTGGGGCAACGTCTTGGGAAACAGGCCGTTGGCCATTCAAGAGAGCTGAAGGCGCGATTCATGGCTCACGGAAGCGGTCGTTCGTCGAAATGATAGGTCGGGCTTTCAGCCCTCACACCTGTTGTTTTGCGTTTTCTTGGGGCGGTGCCCCAGGCTGTTATGACTTCGCCCCTTTGGCGCTAAAAACAGGCATAGACGAAGGCCGTCAAAAACGAAGGCCGTCAAAAACGATGGCTGTTGACGTTGCGAGCCTCAGGGCAGAACCACCCGGTAAAACCGGCGCAGCCCCGTCGCCGCCTCGGTAAACCCACTGATCGCGCCTGTCACGGGAAACCATTGAGCCGGCGCCAGCGAACTCGAGTATTGCAACTCCCCGACGGCCGGCTGCCAGTTGATCGTCACAAATCCCGCGCTGTAGCTGATGCTCAATCTCGGCGTCGGCGGGGTGATCGCCAAAAGACGCATTCCCATCGTCAAGTCCGTGCTGGTCGCGCCTCCCTGGTGCAGTTCGACCGCGAGGAGATTATTGCCGGAACGCAACGACGCAGGCGCGAGGAACTCGAACGCATCCTGCGGGTCCGCGTCCGCCACCCCGGCCGGCGCCACTGTCGCCCGCGTGATGACTGTCGGGGCCGCCGGCATTCGAAGACGTTGCAACTCCTGACCATTCAAATAGATCACCGCGCCATCATCCATTTTGCCCTCCCATCGCAAAATCGTTTGCGCGGGATCCGCCGCCAGATTGAATTGCGTCCAAAAATTAACCGTGACCACGTTGGTGTGCGTCACAGGCGATTGAAGCCGCAGACATGTCCCCACCGTCCCCAGGCCGTAAAGCGTCGTCGCACGGCAGTCGTCCAAACCGTCGGGGCCAACAATCCCACCGTCCCGTTTGGCATCAAAGGGCCCCGGCCCTGTCTGGTAGCCGGCCGGTTCGCTTGCAAACCAATTCGGGCCGGGATCCACATCCTGATCGTTATAGCGCCAGCTATGGTTGAAGGAAAAAATCTGGTTCGTCGACGTCCCCACATAGATCACCGTGCCATACGGCAGGACATTTTGCGCCACCGACGTATCTGCCAGGTCGGCTTGCAAGGTGATTCGAATCAAATGGCCCGGATCAAACGGGGTGGTCGAAGTATTCAGGCCGATCACTTTGGAGCCCGTGACGCTCGGGAAATTCGTGAATGAATCCAATCCCAGAAAGTGCGGATCCTGGCCGGGGACCAATTCCTCGATCAGCCAGGTGCTCAAGTCAGTGACCACGCCGCCGTTCGCCGTGGGAACACAGGAATCGTTCAAAGGCTCGGACAGGTAAAGATTGATGTTCGTCGATCCCTGGCCCAGCAGCGCCAACAGGACGCGCGGCGGGGTCAGATCCCGGTTCACCGTCACCGTCGCCGTCAACGTGGTGACCGATCCTGAAAAGTTCGAAATGATGCAGCGATATTGCCCGGCGTCATCGGGCTCGACAGAGCTGAAGGTGAGGTTGGCGCCGTTCGGGCCGGCGGCACCCGAGATGATCCGATTGTGGCCATTGGTGCAAAACGAGATATCGGTCATCGGGACGTTGTTATGATACCACTGGAATTGGAGCGCGGAGCCGGTGACACCCGCCCGCAAGGTGAGAGGCTGACCTTCGTTCACCACGACATTTGTGGGACTGCTGACGAGCGCGATGGGCACCGACATGGGCGGGGAGAACTCCAGGTTATCAATGGTATACCCGGGGTCTGTAACGCCATTGGCGTTGTCATCGAACCAGAGGAGATACATCGTGGCGCCGCTGGCCCATGAGCCGACGTTCAGGCTCGCGCTGAGGTGGCCATTGGTCTCGATGCCGGAAAACTCGGGGATGACCTGCCAGTTTCCGACCGCCCCAGTGACATTGAAATAAACCCGGTGCCCCGGCAATTCACCCACCGCGGGATCCGTCACCCCCATGTCGTAACCGACGTTCAGGGTGGATACAGGCCCGCCGGTGTCATTCTGGATCGTCGCGAGCAAAAGAATTCCCGCGGACGCGTTGACACTGGGAGCATTCGAGGTTGTGACACGCGACTGAATAAAGTGGCCGGTTGTGTTGTGGCGGAAACCGTAGGCGTAAGGGTTGGGAGGAACTGTGCTCGCGGTCTGGAGGACAAAAGCCGCCGTGAACGCGGAAGCAGGCACGGTCGCGATCGCGCCATCGGCTTCCGCGGTGGTGCTGATGTTGCCGCCGTTGAAATAAGCGGTGAGGAAATCCGTTCCTGTCGGCGCTGTGTCAAAAGTAAGTTGGCCCGAGCCCGAGGGCCCCACTGAAATCGCGGCGCCCGCCTGTGTGGCGAGAACCCCAACGGCGCACAGGGCCTTCACGAGATGAATGAATTTGCGACCTATGGAATGCATAAACGTAAGCGGCTGAATTGGTGGAATATTTTTGCCTCCCGGAACCCGAGGCGAACTCCGTTAAGGAGAGCACACACCGGCGCCAAAGGCAATGCCGAGTTCGATGACTGTCCTGTTCACTTTTCCTCATTGCCTCCTTAGTTTGCGCTCTTATAGTCGCCGCTCCTGAATTCGATTGCCATGAACACCACTCCCATTCGCGTCGCCATCACCGGTGCCGCGGGACAAATCGGTTATTCCCTTCTTTTTCGCATCGCGTCGGGCGCCATGTTTGGTCCTGACCAACCCGTCCTTCTCCATCTCATCGAGGTTCCTGATGAAAAGGCCCTTAAAGCGCTGGCGGGGGTTGTCATGGAGCTCGAAGACTGCGCGTTTCCCCTCCTCAAAGGCGTCGTTGCCACCGCTGACCTCGCCGAGGGTTTCAAGGGGGTAAACTGGTCGATCCTGGTGGGCGCCGTGCCCCGCAAACAAGGGATGGAACGCAAGGATTTGCTCGGCATCAACGGGAAGATCTTTACCGGGCAGGGCCAGGCGATTCAAAAAAACGCGGCGCCCGATTCCCGCGTCCTTGTGGTGGGCAACCCCTGCAACACGAATGCCCTCATCGCGATGAACAACGCCCCCGGGGTACCCAGCGATCGCTGGTTCGCCATGACCATGCTGGACGAAAACCGCGCCAAAACCCAGCTCGCAAAAAAGGCCAGCACCGACGTCGCCGCAGTTTCAAATCTCGCCATCTGGGGCAACCACAGCTCGACGATGTTTCCCGATTTTTTCAACGCGAAGATTCATAACCGCCCCGTTCCCGAGGTCATCGGCCATCGTGAATGGCTCGAGAAGGATTTCATCGCCACCGTCCAAAAACGCGGCGCCGCCATCATCGAGGCGCGCGGGTTGAGCAGCGCCGCCAGCGCCGCCAATGCCATCGTCGATACCGTCCGACAACTTACCACACCGACCCCCGCCGGGAACTGGTTCAGCGTCGCAGTCTGTTCCGACGGCAGTTATGGAATCGAAAAAGGCCTGATGTTCAGCTATCCCATTCGCACCGACGGCAAAAAATGGGAGATTGTTCAAAACGTGCCGATCGGCGAATTCAGCCGCGCAAAAATCACCGCCACCGAGAATGAATTGAAAGAGGAAAAATCGCTGGTGTCGGAGCTGTTGCCGAAAAACAAAGCCTGATTTCCGTCCCGCGCGCATCCGCCGTCCATCCCTGCCCAGTAACCGCCGAACAGAAACGCCTCCTCTCCCCCTCCCCCATTTCCGAAATGGAGGAGAGATCTCCCCGGACTTCTGTGCGTCCATTGCGCCCCGTAACAGCGTTCGAGGGACGCTCCTCCTCTCCCGCCCTTCGGGCACCCTCTCCTCCATTTCGGAAATGGAGGAGAGGGATGGGGAGGGTGCGTGCGCGACGGATGGGTAACACTTTTGACGCGACGGATGGGTGACACTTTTCGAGTCTTAGTCATTTTTACGCCGGCGGGCATAGGTCGCCGGACGCATGCCACTTCGATCGGCGT
>JBEEGQ010000005.1:0-5585 GCA_041166945.1 Verrucomicrobiota bacterium | reverse complement strand
TGCCGCCCGCGATAAACGCGCAAATACCGGCCGCGAGCGCCAGGGACCGCCGCGCCACCCACCTGAGATCCATCCGGGGAACGTCATTGCTCGATTTCATAACTTCTCCTGCTGACTGGAATTTGTTTTAGAACCTTCGCACGCGGTCAGGCAAGATCAAGCTCGCCGCACAGGTGCACTTCGAGCCCCAGCTCCGCCAGCGCCGCCGCTTTCACCCGGGCGCCTCGATGGGCCTCGCGGCGGCTGGGCGCATAGACCACCTGGATATGATTTGATTTATGGCGCGCCATCATCTGGTCACGCGTGATCCCCTTCAAAACAGCATGGAGAATCGGCCATTGCGGCGTCGTTTCGCGCCAGCGCCGCTCCGTCTCGGCCCGCGGAAGTTTCACAACTTCCGCAACTCCCAGATCGCAGTGGAGACGGCCCTCCATGATGAAGACGCGACTCCAGACGATGTGCCCCGGTTTGCTGATCCCTTTGCAGGTGCCGCCGCCGAGTCGAAAATACATCGGGGGCTGCCGTTCGCTCGAGGCCCCGCGCCAGCCCCCGATGAAATGAGCCGGCGGCGCCGCGCCCGAGATGAGGAAGACCCAGACATACGCATCCACGCCAGGCCCCTTGAAATGTTCTCCCCACCGGATGTCATGCAGGGTGGTTTCCGGCGCGAACGCCAGCCGCCGCCACAATCCGTTTGTCACCAGCCCGTCCAGGCCTGCGCATTCATCCACTTCGTTGAAATGCGGAATCGCGGCGCCGGCGAACAGGACACGTCCGCTCCGCGCGCCTTTCACGGGCGGCCGATCCACGTTGTTGAGAAGGCCTTCCGCCAGATCGCTGGCGGGCGCGAGATCCTTCAATCCCTGCTGATACTGAATCCCAATCGTCGCGCATCCAAATTCATCCGCCAGCCGAACCGCCGCCACATACATGCGGCATTGCTGGAGCGTCTGTTTTTCGGTCAATTCACTCTCATCATGGCGGCCCCACACGAACTTCATCCCTTTTTTCTGAAGCCAAAGCAAAACCCCGCGCGCATCGGTGTCCGACACGCGCAACATTTCCGAGTAAAGCGTGGACTGGCTGAGGCGCTCCTTGAAAATGCCCGTGGGGTTCAACAATTCGTCGGGAACGATGGCGTTGAACATGCCCATGCAACCTTCATCAAACACGCCCATGATGGCTTTGCGCTGCCGAAATTCCCGCGCGTATTCGCGCCCCAGCGCTTCGTCAGCCGCCGGCAGTCGGAGCTCCGGCAGATCTCGAACATGGCTTTCATCGTGCGTCACGCCTCCGGTTTGGAGCCAGGACCGAAGTCCCGCGCGAAATTTTGCGTCCGTGAAGGTTTCACTCCAAAGAGTGCTGTAACGAATGCCCGCCTTCGTCAGGGAACCGTTCAGGTTCAACATGCCGACCAACCCCGGCCATTCGCCGCTCCAATTCGCCACGGTCAATATCGGGCCGCGATGGGTGAACAACCCCGGCAGGACATGATGGGAATACTGCCATGCGCTTCCTGCCACCATCAGGGGCGCTCGCGGATCGAGCTTGCGGAAAATTTCCATCCCCATTTTTTGCGAATCGATGAAGCCATGTTGAGCCCGCGAGTCCGGTCGATGCGCGCGCACCGCCGTCCATCCCTCCACCCTCAACGCGCGTGCCAGCGCCGTTTCCATGCGCACCTGCGCCGGCCAGCACTTCTGGTTGGCCGCAAGGCGCAGATCACCACTGGCCATCAAATAAACGCGGCCAGGCTTCAGCAAAACAGGATTTTTCAATCGAAATCCGTCCCCACCATCACGCGATCAATTTGTGAAGGATCTCTCCATGAACATCGGTCAGCCGAAAATCGCGTCCCTGAAAACGGAACGTGAGTTTCGTGTGCTCCAGTCCCAGCAGATGCAAAATGGTCGCGTGAATATCGTGGATATGCGCGCGATCGGTGATCGGGTTGAAACCGAGTTCATCCGTTTGGCCCAGGATGGCTCCCCGCTTCACCCCGCCTCCCGCAAACCACATCGTGAAGGCATCGATATGATGATTCCGCCCGGTGGTGTCGCGGTTTTCCCCCATGGGCGTGCGTCCGAACTCGCCCCCCCAGATCACGAGGGTGTCCTCAAGAAGGCCGCGGGATTTTAAGTCGCGCACGAGGGCCGCCTGTCCCTGATCCACTTCACGGCAGACCTTCTCGAAATCGTTCTGCAAATTCTCTCCCGGCCCGCCATGGCTGTCCCAGTTGGTGTGATACAACTGCACAAAACGCACGCCACGCTCGACCAGGCGCCGCGCCAGCAGGCAGTTTCGCGCGAAACTCGGTTTGTCCTTCTGCACACCGTAGGAGGCCAGCGTTGCCGCGCTTTCACCCGACAAATCGATCAGCTCTGGCGCGCTCGATTGCATGTGGTAAGCCATTTCGTAACTCGCAATGCGCGTCGTGATTTCCGGATCCCCCGTCTCCACCGCGCGCTGAAGATTCAAGTCGCGGATGGCATCGATGGTTTCGCGCTGCCGGGAAGCGCTGATGCCATCGGGCGAGGTGAGATCCAAGATCGGCTCGCCGTTGCCGCGTAGTGGCACGCCCTGGTAACTGGTGGGAAGAAAACCGCTCCCCCAGTTGACAGCGCCGCCCCGTGGCCCGCGCGGGCCGCTCTGCAGCACAACGAAACCCGGCAGGTTGTCGCACTCGCTCCCAATTCCATACGTCACCCATGCCCCCATGCTCGGCCGTCCGAACTGCCCGCTCCCCGTGTTCATGAAAAGCTTCGCCGGCGCGTGATTGAACAGGCTCGCCGCGCAGGAGTGCACCAGCGTGATGTCATCCACAATCCCCGCCGTGTGCGGGAACATCTCGCTCACCCATGCGCCGTTCTGACCCTGTTGGCGAAAGGCGCGCCGCGTGCCCAGCAGCTTCGTGCCATGGCTGCTACCCATGAACGCAAAACGTTTTCCCTCGATGAACGATTGGGGAATCGGTTGCCCGTTCAACTCGACGAGTTTCGGCTTGTAATCAAACAGATCGAGCTGGCTCGGGCCGCCCGCCATGAAAAGAAAGATGATGTTCTTCGCGCGCGGTTTGAACATCGGTTCCCGCGGCATCATCGGATTCGTGCCTGTTGCCGTGGCGCCGCCGGCCACTTTTTGCCCGCCCAACAACGACGCCAGCGCAATGCCCCCCAGACCCATCCCGCAACGGCCAAAAAAGTGGCGTCGCGTCACGCTCTCCAGTCCCTTCATCGCGGCATCCGGATGCTTCGCACCTAATTTGAAATTCCGGCTCATGGTCAAATCATAACATCCCGAATCGCCGCATCGACGTCAATGGCACCGAATCAGGAATTTGGACTGTGTTCATTTTCCGAGCGCTTCAAACGGCAGATCCAGGATTCGATATTGCGGCCAGTCCTGATAATCGAAATGCCACCATTCCGCCGGATAAACCTTGAAGCCTTCCGCCTCCATCGATGCGCGCAGCAAATCCCGCAGCGCCCGCGCTTCGGCTGTCCCGCCGGCGTACTTGGGAAACGCCCGTTCGGAAAATTCGTCGTAGCCGCTCGGCATCTCCACAGCCGTTCCTGTTCGCAGATCTACGAGGCTCAAATCCACCGCGCAACCGCGATTGTGCCTCGAACCCTTCCTGGGATTTGCCACGAATTCGATGCGGCGCTCCTCCGCCGATGCCGAATCCCAGAAGATTTTCGTCACGGACCACGGACGGTAACCATCGAAAACCACGACCCCATATCCCTTGGGCCCCAGGGTGCGTTGCGCCCGTGATAGCGCCTCCGCCGCCGGGCGCTGGAGAAACGCCCGAGCCTCCCGGTAAACGGGCCGGTGCAAAAAATTATTCGTCGTCGCGTAACGGATATCCAGCCGGATCGTGGGATCCACTTTCACAACTTCGACCAGATCCGCATCGCGAAACGGCCCGGCTTCCCTCGGTGGCCCATGCTGACACCCCGCCGTCAGCAACGCGGCCATCCAAACGGCGAGGCAAATTTTCATCACGCTCATTGGATTCTGAGGAATGGCACCGGAACGTTTTAAACGCGTCCGGCACAAATCACTCGCGGGTGATCGTCTCATCCAGGTTCAACAACACACGGGCCGCGGTCGTCCAGGCGAGCAGCGGCGCTTTCATTTCATCAGGGCCTGGCTGACGGAGCTCTGACGCCAGGAGTTCGGAAAGTCGCTGCAGCTCGGCCATGGAAGGATGGCGGCTCACACAAAGGCGGAAGGCATAATCGAGGCGATCGTTGTTCGAGCCTTTGCCCTCCCGAAGCACCTTCGCGGCCAGGGCCTGGGCCATTTCATAAAACTGTTGGTCGTTCAGAAGCGTCAGCGCTTGCAAGGGCGTGTTCGAACGCAGCCGCCGGGTGCAAGTGCTGAAGGCATCGGGCGCGTCAAACACCGCCAGCGCCGGGTGTGGTGTCGCGCGCCAAAACCAGGTGTAAATGCCGCGCCGATAGCGATCCGCCCCTGAGCTGGGCTTCCAATCGCGTTTGGACTGGCCCAAGTTCATCACGCCCGCTGGCTGTGGCGGAAACACGGGCGGACCGCCTGCCTTTTCCGAAAGCAATCCACTCGCCGCCAGCATCGAATCGCGCACCACTTCCGCATCCAGACGCAGCCGGTTCTGCCGCGCCAGCAGCTTGTTGTTCGGATCCTTGTCCCGCAAATCCGGACGCGCTTTCGACGACTGCCGATACGTCGCGCTCGTCACGATCAACCGATGAAGGTGCTTGAGACTCCAGGCCCCACTGGAACCTTGTGCCGCGCCTGAAACGGCTTGCCCGCCGCCGGGCTGAACCAACTCGCACGCCAGCCAGTCGAGCAATTCCGGATGCGACGGTGGAATGCCTTGCGTCCCAAAATCATTCTCGGTTTCAACCAGTCCCCGGCCAAAATACTGCTGCCAGACGCGGTTCACCAAAACGCGCGCCGCAAGGGGGTTATTCGTCGCCACGATCCAACGCGCGAGATCCAGCCGGGTCGCCGCCGGCGCGTTGGACTGCCGCGAGCCGGCGGTGCCGTTTGAATTTTCAATTGCCGCGGCCATCGCGGGAAGGGTCTCGGGCGTCCCCGGCGTCACAACAACTCCCGGCCTGGTAAAATCGCCCTTGATCAGGAGATGTGTCTCGCGGGGCTTGTCGAGTTCGCGCATGACGAGGGTCGTGACGGATTTGGGTTCCCGCTTTTCGAGTTTCGCCAGCTTCATGTCGCGGGACTTGAATTCCGGATCGTCCGCGTGGAACGCCGCATAAGCGATGCGCTTTTGTTTGATGGTCCGTTCCGCAAAGCGCGTTTGCAAAATTCGTTGCACCTCGGCCTTCAAGCGGGATCGTTGATCCGCGGACAGGTCGTCCTCCCATTTTTGCTGGGCGCTGCCCTGGGTGTTCAGATACCGGTCGAGGTCCTCTTCGGCTTCCTCCAATTGCTTCTGCACATTCTCGCCCCCTTCCATTTCCCCGGGGATATCCAGCATCCCGCCCGGAATGCTCTTGCCATGGCCGTCCTCCACGGTGCTGTTGAAAAATGCAAACATCCGGTAGTAATCGCGCTGTGTGAATGGATCAAATTTGTGATCG
>JBEEGQ010000004.1:0-14121 GCA_041166945.1 Verrucomicrobiota bacterium | reverse complement strand
GAAAGCCCGCCGCTGAGCCCTTTCAAACCCGATTCCTTTGTCAGTTGCCGTTGCGCCTCGTCGACGGACAGGCCCAGCGCTTTCATCGCATACGGAATCGCCTCCGCGTCGAGGTCGCCCACGCGATTGTTATGAGGAAGACCGGATTGCGGGCTCATGCCGAGGCTGTTGCCAATGGCGACGCCATTGAGGATGCCGCTGATGCTCGAAGTGCCGCCGAGATGACACGAGATGACCCGCAGCGGCGGGTCGTCGACGGGAGTTTTGCCGCCGTCCAGGTAAAGATTCTGCGCGCGTCGCGCGACGTCCTTGCGTCCGAGCAATTCGGCGCTGCGCTCGGCGACGAATTTGTGGCTGGCGCCATGGAAGCCCCAGCGGCGCACGCCGGCTTCATGCCAGGCGGAAGGCACGGCATAACGCATCATTGCCTCGGGCGCGAACTGGTAGAAAGCGGTTTCAAACAGGCCCACCAACGGAACGCCGGGGATGCGCTTGGCAAAAAGGCGAATGCCATTGATATAGGGAGGATTATGCGCCGGCGCCAGGCCGTTGTAAGCCTCCATCGCCTTGAGCACTCCCTCGTCCATCACCACGCAACCGGTGACGTCCCGCGCGATGACCGGCTTGAAACCGACGGCAGCGAGTTCGCGTTCGGATTCGATCGCGCCGGCCTGCTGAAGTTCGGCGAGGCAATTCGCGATGGCCGCCGAATAATCGGTCACGCGCTCGAAGCCCCCCTTGTGAAGGAGCTTCTCAGTGCTGTTGACGAAGTCAAACAGGCGCCACTTGAGCGATGTCGAACCGAGATTGGCGACGAGAATTTTCATGTCAGCGCGTCGTGCCTTTGTGCCGGCAGGATGCGTAAGCGATGAAGGGTCATTCGCGGATCACTGCAGCCATTTTCCGAGGCCGCTCAAACCGTCGTGCGGCCGGGGAATGACTTGAACACTGACGATTTGCCCGACCTGCGACGCGGCGGCAGCGCCGGCGTCGGTGGCCGCTTTCACGCTGGCCACGTCCCCCTTGAAAAAGCCGGTCACGTAGCCGGAGCCCACTTTTTCCCAGCCGGTGAAGGTGACGTTCGCGGCTTTGAGCGCGGCATCCGTCGCTTCAAAAAGCGCGCAGAGGCCCTTGGTTTCGATCATCCCGATTGCTTGGTTTGCCATGTTTTGTTCGAGTTAATGGTTGAAATGGACGAGCCGATTATTTTTTGGGGACGCTGTTGACGTCGCCCAGGAATGCCTTGGTCATTTCCTCATGCGGCCGGGCGATGACATGGCTGGCGACCAGCTCGCCGACTTTGCTGGCAGCCTTGCTGCCGGCATCGATGGCGGCTTTGACGCTGGCGACGTCCCCGCGGCAAATCACCGTGATGAGTCCGCCCCCGATGGCGATGGTTTTGGAGATGGAGACGTTGGCGGCTTTGGCCATTGCGTCGGTGGCTTCCACGTTGCCCGTGTAGCCCTTGGTTTCAATCATGCCGATTGCTTCGCTCATAGTGGATGGATGTTTGGTGGTTGAGAGTTAAAGAGTCAGGGAATCAGTTCGCACGCCGTGTCCGGCTGGAGGTTGCAGGCGTTGCCTTCGTCCGTATCAATATGCACCTCGAGTTTGAAGGCCGGATCGACACGCACCAGCATGGCGTCGAGGGAAAGCGCGCAGGGCCCGCCAATCTTCAGCCGCATTTTTTCGCCCGCCTTGACCCCGTAATAATCCGCATCGGCCGGATGCATATGGACATGCCGCAGGGCGCGAATAATGCCATCGGGCATTTCAAAAAATCCTTCGGGCCCCATCAACATGCCGCCGGGTGTGCCCTGGATGTTTCCCGAGGGACGCAGTGGAAGCTCGAACCCGAGCGCGATGCCGTCGGTGTAGGCCAGTTCCACCTGGTTCAGGGTGCGACACGGGCCGAGGATGCGCAGGTTCGAAATCACCCGGCTGCGCGGCCCGATCAATGTCACCGTTTCCTTCGCGGCAAACTGGCCCTCCTGGTAAAGCCACTTGTGCACTTGCAGCGCATGCCCCTTGCCGAACAGGGCGTCAACAGCCGGCTGCGTGAGATGACAATGACGGGCGCTGACATTGACAACGAGCGGATTGGGGGCGGCGGCGGGACGCGGGAGCGCCTTGCCCAGCCGGGCGTAGACGGTCTGCCGGACGAGATGTTCGACCACCGCCCGATGGGGCGGCGATGACGGCGTGGCGGTCATGCGTGGACCTCTTTTCCTCCAAGAAACAATTTCTGTCAAACAACTTCTTGCAAAATCTTTCAAAATCTTCCAAACTTTTGGAACGCATGCAGGCTGAAGAGCGACAGAAGCGGATCGAGGAGCATTTGTTCCGGATGGAATTCGCGTCGCTGGAGGAGTTGAGCGAGCTGGTGGACGCGTCGGTGGCCACGGTGCGGCGCGACCTCGGGGTGCTCGAGGGAAAGGGAACCGTGCAACGCACTCACGGCGGGGCCAAGCTGGTGAACCCCAAATCGGATGAGTTCGCTTTCAACGCCCGGGATACACATCAATTGGATGAGAAGGAGGCCATTGGAAGGGCGTGTGCGGAGTTGATCCCGCCGAATCGCACCGTGATCATCGATGCCGGCACGACCTGTTTTCATGCGGCGCGCCATCTGGAGGTCAAGACCCCGCAGGTGTTCACCAATTCGCTGCCGGTGGCCAACCTGTTTGCGGCGGCGAACAAGCTGGAGGTGGTGGTTTCCGGCGGGGTGATTTATCCCCGCCTGGGAGTGCTGGTGGGACCGCTGGCGGTGGAGGCGTTTTCCAAAATTCGCGCGGACGTGGCGATCATGAGTTGCGGGGGCGTGACGCTGGAAGGCATCACGAATTCGCACGGCCTGCTGATCGAGATTCAGAAGGCGATGATCGAAGCGGCGCGGCGGGTGATATTCTGCATCGACTCCTCGAAATTCGGCCGCCAATCGATTTCAAAACTGTGTGAACTCAACCAGATCGACACCATCGTGACGGACAGGTCAGCGCCGACGGACCTGGTCAAGGGCCTGCGGAAGCGCGGTGTTGAAGTTGTCCTGTCCCCTGCAGCATCGGGCCGTTGAGGCAGCGGCCCGGCGGTCGAAATAAACTGAGGCGAGCTCACGCGGAAGGCTTGATCGAGAGGCCGGACACTGCGGACAACACAGTTTCCACACTCAACGACGCCATGTCGGATGGCGCCTCAACCAGGTTAAAGCGGTTGCTGCGCGGACGCCAGACTGTCGCGTTGGACGCGCCCCAGATCGCGATGCCGGGCAGGCCCACGGCCGCTGCCAGGTGTGAGATGCCGGAATCATGTCCCACGAACGCGGCGCAGTCGGCAAGACGACGGGCCACGTCGACGAGTGGCTGGCGGGAAAGGATTTCGCAATGGTCTCCCGGGATTCCTTGCGCCAGTCGCTCGATCCGGTCGCCTTCCGCTTCTCCTCCCACGAGAAGCAAGGGCCGGGTGGTTTCCCTCATCAACCTCGAAAGCAACTCCTTCCAACCCGCCTCGGGCCAATTCTTGCGCTCGCCGCCGCTCCCCGGGTGCAGCGCGAGCGGTTTCAGGGAGGATGGGGCCGGCTTAAGAGGAAGTCGCGGGACGGGATCCGCGCCGAAAATCGCGAGCGGTTCGAGGATTTTCAGGAAAACCTCCGTGGCATGGATGCCGGCGTTTTCGTCCGGACGATGCGGGCCGGCGATGAACCGGGCTGGCGAGGAGCGGGAGATGTTGTCCTGAAAAATTCCGTCGGGGTCGTAGAGGAATGAAAGAATGATGGCGAACGAGGCAAAATAATTTTTCCACTCCCCGTCGAGTTCGCCGTTCCGCGCAAAAAAACCGGCCAATGCCCGCGACTCGATCGGGCGGCACGCATCCGCCATTCCGCCGGCCACCGCCAGCTGGGCGATGTGCGGATATCCGAGGACTTCCATGTGGGTCTTCGAGAACTGTGCCCGCAATGCGGCCAACACCGGCAACGTCAGGATAAAATCGCCGATGGCGCCGCCGCGAATGACGAGGATTTTGTTTTCCGGCACGCGGACGGCTCAGGAAACACGGAACGCCGTGAAGGCCAGGGCAACGACGAAAAGGCCGAAAGTCAGTCGAATCCCGCAGACCATTCGTGTGCGGCTCTCGCTGGCGGTGCTCCACTGGATGATATCCCGCAAGCGCCATGGGGAAATCGTGAACCACATTCCCGCGAAGACCCACAGATAAGCGAGCGTGACGATCACGAGGCGCCAGTCGCTTTCCACAAGATGCGCCGAATCGCACATCACCTTCGCGGCGAGAAGAAGCAGGACAGCCAGTCCGCGCACCGGCAGGAAATCGCGCACGAAAATACAGGTGCCGACGCCGACCGCGCCAAACGCCGCATAAAGAAACGGTTTAAAATTCACGAAGTCCTGGTTGGTTTCCAGGCTGACGTAAAAAAGAAACCAGGCGGTGGCGAGAATGGTGAGAAGCAATCCCAGCGGGGTGTAGCGCGGAAATTTCCGCATCGCCGCGGCGAACGACGCCGGCTTGATCAAACCCCAGGCGCTTGGAACGACGAACATCATGCCGAGGGCGGCGGACAGTGTGGAGAGCTTGAATGTAAACATGTCGCGTGATGCGTGGGTTGAAAATCGTTTTTGCGGAGGAGGAAATCAATCCGGATCGAGCACGGCCGGATCACCGTAAAGTGTAAAAGACCCGGCGCGTGTCAGCTTCACGTCCATCAACTGGCCGCGATGACGCTCGGCGCCTTCGAACACGACAATTTTATTGCAACGGGTGCGGCCCATGAGCCGCGCCGCATTTTTGCGGCTGGGACCTTCCACAAGGATTTGCCGGCGTTGCCCAATCAACGCCGCGTAATGCCGCGCTCCCTGCTGATTCACCCTCTCGAGCAGCCGATGATTGCGCTCCTCCTTGACTTCATCCGGCACCTGGCCGGGGAGGGCGGCGGCCGGCGTATCACGACGCGGGCTATATTTGAAAATAAAGGCGTTGTGAAAGCCCGCCTCGGCCACCAGGGAGAGAGTTTCCAAAAAATCCTCCTCGGTCTCGCCCGGAAAGCCCACGATGATATCGGTCGTCAAGCCAATCCCGGGTCGAACGCCGCGAAGCTTGTCCACAATCGCCAGGAAACGTTCGCGGGTGTAACCCCGATGCATCGCCTTGAGCATCCGATCGCTGCCACTTTGAACCGGGATATGGGCGCTCTCCACCAGCTTCGGAAGGCGTCCATACGCTTCGATGAGATCGGCCCCATACCCCTTCGGATGCGGAGAAGTAAAACGGATCCGTTCGAGTCCTTCGACGTCATGGACGGCTTCTAGGAGCTGGACAAATGCGCTGACGCCATCGCGCGGCGGGATGTCGCGTTTGCCGTAGCTGGTGACGATTTGGCCGAGCAACGTGATCTCCTTGACGCCGCGGCCGACGAGCTCGCGGCACTCGGCAACGATGTCGGGAATGTCCCGGCTGCGTTCGGCGCCGCGCGTGAATGGCACGATGCAAAAAGTGCAATGCTGGTTGCATCCCTGCATGATGCTGACAAAGGCGCTGACCGCCCGTTGCCCCTTGCCGTTGAGCACATGCTCGCGAATTTTAGCCTCGCTTCGGTCTTCGTCAGCCACATCCACAATTTGCCGCCGTTTTCCGCCGAGCAGATCGTCGATGTATTCTGCGGCGCGATGAAATTTCTGAGTGCCGAGTACGAGATCGACATCGGGAAGGCGGTCGATGAGCTCCTTGCCACGGCTTTGGGCCATGCAGCCCATGAAGCCGAACAGCTGGCCGGGGCGATCTTTGCGGGCCTGGCCGATGAGGGTCGTCATCTTGCCGAGTGCCTTTTGCTCGGCCATGTCGCGCACGCTGCAGGTATTGAGCAAAACGACGTCCGCCACGTGTTCGGACAATGCCAGGGAATAGCCTTTGGCGACGAGTTGGGCGGCGACGGCTTCGCTGTCGCGCTCGTTCATCTGGCAACCGTAAGTTTTGATGTAAACACTCGGCATGGCGCGAGAATGGCGCAGACCGTACGCGACCGGCGGAGGGAAGGAAAGCGGGAAGTCGCCGTCGCCATGAATCGCGCCTTCAGCGCTCTGAAAGGCGCGCGGCCAGTTTCCTGGGGCGTTGCCCACAGGCTGGAATAAACCGCGCCTTTGGCGCTAAACAGAGCGCGACAACTTCCACCTTGCGACGCGCGGGAGAAGAAATCTGCGAGTAAAATGGCTTTACACCTCCAGCGGTCCGCCCCTACCCTGCCCTCTCTAATTCAAAGAACAGATGAGCACCAAACTCGAATCAAAATCGAAAGTGGTCCAGGACTTCCGGCGTCACGAAAAGGACACCGGCTCGGCTGATGTACAAATCGCGCTGTTGACTGAGACTATCAATAAATTGACCGGCCATTTGCAGAAGAACCTGAAGGATCATAGTTCCCGCCGGGGGCTTTTGATCATGGTCGGGCAGCGCCGGCGCCTTCTGGATTATCTGCACAGCACCGACACATCGCGCTACCAGGCCATCACGAAGAAACTGAAGCTGCGCCATTAAAGAGGCCGTGCCACCGCCGGGGGGACCGGCGCTTTTTTCCAATTGGCGCGGTTGTCAGACGCGCCCTTCCCTTCCCAGCCATGGACAGCGGGGCCAACCATTTTCAAAGAATTTCCGGGGTTCAAGAGTCCACTTGCGCCCGCTTTCCCTCCGCCGCGCCCGCGTGGACGGGGTGGGAGGAATCAACCCAACTGAACCACGCGCCCAACCAGCCCCGCCGGCTCCGGGTAATTTCAATCAGTCCCGATTTTTGTTCTCGGGATTCACTGAAGTTTCTCTGAAGCCAGCGGGGCCCCCAAAGACATGCCAGAAAAAATAACCGCCCAAGTCGGCGACAAACAAATCCACATCGAAACCGGCAAGCTCGCCAAACAAGCCGATGGCTCCGTCACCGTTCAACTCGGTGAAACCATCATCCTCACCGCCGCCGTTGGCGCTGTGAAGGCCAAGGAAGGCCAGGAATTCTTCCCGCTCACGGTCGATTACCGCGAGCGTTCCTCGGCGGCCGGAAAGTTTCCCGGAGGCTACTTCAAGCGCGAAGGACGCCCCAGCGAAAAGGAAATCCTCACCTGCCGCCTCACCGACCGCCCCATCCGGCCCCTCTTTCCCAAGGGTTGGTATAACGAGGTCCAGGTCCAGACCATCCTGCTCAGCGCCGATCAGGAAAACGATTCGGACATCCTCTCCATCATCGCTGCCAGCGCCGCTCTCTCCGTCAGCGATATCCCGTGGGACGGCCCGCTCGGCGCTGTCCGCGTCGGCCGCGTCAATGGCCAGTTCGTCGCCAACCCGACCCATGCCGACCGCGCCCTGAGCGACCTCGACCTGGTTTACGTCGGCAGCGCGACGGACGTCGTCATGATCGAAGGATCCGCGAAGGAAATTTCGGAAGCCGACCTCAACGCGGCGCTTCGATTTGCCCACGATTGCTGCCAGCCGCTCATCGCCGCGCAGAAGGAACTGGTGGCCAAAGCGGGCAAGAAAAAGCGCGAGATCACGCTCAACCTGGTTTCGGATGAAATCCTTCACGAAGCCAAGGCGCTCGCAGGGGACCGAATGGTTCCCGCTCTCCTGACACCCGGCAAACTCGCCCGCGAAGCCGCCTGTCGCTCGATCCAGAATGAGGTCGGCCAGAAGCTGAAGGAAAAACACGGCGAAGAGGCCATCACCAACTTCACCATCAGCCAGGCTTTCTACTACCTGCAAAAGGAAGCCATGCGCAGCCTGATCATGACTCAGGGCAAACGCCTGGACGGCCGCGGCATCGACGACATGCGCGCGCTCCAGAGCGAAGTGGGCATTCTTCCCCGCGCCCACGGCTCCGGTCTGTTCAGCCGCGGCGAAACACAGGCCCTCGCACTGGTCACGCTCGGCACCACCGACGATGCCCAGGATTTCGATGCCTACACCGGAGGAGCCACCACCAAGAAGTTCATGCTCCATTACAACTTCCCCAATTTCTCGGTGGGCGAAACCGGACGAATCACCGGTCCAGGCCGCCGCGAAATCGGCCATGGCGCACTCGCCGAGCGCAGCATCGAACCCATGCTGCCCCTCGACACCTATCCCTACGCCGTCCGTATCACGAGCGAAATCATGGAGTCCAACGGATCCACCTCCATGGCCTCCATCTGCGCGGGCACCCTCGCCCTGATGGACGCCGGCGTGCCAGTGCTCCGGCCTGTCGCCGGAATCAGCGTCGGGCTCTGCAGCGAAACCGACGACAACGATCGCATCAATGAATACCGGCTCCTCACCGACATCATCGGCTGGGAGGACGCGTTCGGCGACATGGACTGCAAATTTGCCGGCACGGAAAACGGCATCACCGGTTTTCAACTCGACCTGAAGCTGCGAGGGCTTCCCCTGGACATCCTCGCTGAAGCGCTCGAGAAGGCGCGGGTCGCGCGGTTGAAAATCCTGGAGAACATGAAGGCCACGATCGCCGCGCCCCGTTCGCAGCTCAGTAAATACGCGCCGCAAATCGTCACTCTCAAGATCAACCCGGAAAAGATCGGCGCCCTCATCGGCCCCGGTGGCAAGAACATCAAGCGTCTCGTCGAGGAATCCGGTTGCGAAATCAACATCGAGGATGACGGCACGGTCAATATCTACTCGATCAGCGGCGAAGGCATGGAGATCGCCCGGCGCGAAATCGAAGGCATGACCGCCGAAGCCGAGATCGGAAAGATCTACCGCGGCAAGGTTGTCACCGTGAAGGAATTCGGCGCCTTCGTCGAGTTCCTCCCCGGACGCGATGGCCTCGTCCATATTTCCGAGCTCGCCAATTTCCGCGTCAAGATGACCGAGGACATTGTGAAGGTCGGCGACGAGGTCTGGGTCAAATGTCTCGGCGTGGACGAAAAAGGCCGGGTCAAACTCAGCCGTCGCGCCGCGATGGCCGAGCGCGACGCCGAACACGGCGGCCCGGGAGCCCCCGCGGGCGGCGCGCCTGCCGGTGACGCCCCTGCGGAAGGAAACCGGCCCGATGTCGGTCATCGTCCTGAATATGGCGGCGAACGCGGCGGCGACCGGCCGCCTGACCGCGGACCCCGCGGGGATCGCGGTGGTGGAGACCGCGGAGGACGCGGCGGGGATCGGAGTGGCGACCGTGGAGGACGCGGCGGTGGCGAGGGAGATCGCGGTGGACGCGGTGGCGAACGGGGCGGCGGCGAGCGTCGCGGGCCCGCCCCCCAGTCCGGCTCGCAACCACAAGGTCAAGGCCAACCGCAAGGCCAGGGCCAGGGTCAGGGCGAACCCACCGAGCGCTACTGAGGCGCTTCCACCACATACACCATCACAAGGCGGGCCGCAGCGGCCCGCCTTTTTTTGCGCGAGAAAACACTCGGAGCGCGCCTGCCTCCAATCGCCCCGCGTCACGCGAGCCCAGGCGGCCGGCAGAGGCGCGCCCCGACACAACGTCCACGCAGACTGCGCCAGATTGGGGCGGGGACGGCTCGTCCCCGTTCCTTTTTTTTTATCATAATACGGGGGGACGAGCCGTCCCCGAGCGCTGCAACATTCGTGCGCCGAGCCCCGTCCGTGTTGGCTGGGTCGAAACTCCTCTCGGCTTGTGTTGAGCGCCGAAGACGCGGAGGCATACAATATTTTGTCACTTGCCGGATTCCTGACGCCGCGCCAACACTCGGCCATGAATTCCAACCGCCATCCTTCACGCCGGAGTTTTCTTAAAACCACCGCGGTCGTCACCACCGCCGCGCCGTTCCTTCTCCCTTCGCATGTCTGGTCCGCTGCGACGAAGCCCAATGATCAGCTCACGATCGGCTTCATCGGGATCGGCACCCAGGGCCGCGGTTTGCTGGGCGGTTTCCTCGGCAAAAAGGAAACCCGCACCATCGCTGTCTGCGACGTGGACACCCACCGCCGCGAGGCCGCAAAGAAACAGGTCGAGGACCATTACGCCAAACTGAACGACGCCTCCTACAAGGGCTGCGCTGAATATCCGGACTTCCGCGAGTTGCTAATGCGTCCCGACATCGATGCTGTCGTCATCGCCACACCCGATCATTGGCATGCGCTCATCGCCATTGCCGCCGCGAAGGCCGGCAAGGACATCTACTGCGAGAAGCCGCTCTGCCAGTCCCTTCACGAGGCCCGCGCGATGGTCAATGCCGTGCGCAGCAACAAGCGCGTCTTCCAGACCGGCTCCATGCAGCGGTCGTCCAAGGAATTTCGCATCGCCTGCGAACTCGTCCGCAACGGCGTCATCGGCAGGATCAAAAACGTCGAAGTCATGGTCGGGGGTCCGGGGAAGCCGTGCGACCTGCCGACGGAAGAGATGGAGCCGGGTTTGAACTGGGACTTCTGGCTCGGCCCCGCGCCCGAGCGGGGCTATAGCTCCGTCCTCAGCCCGCGCGGCGTCCACAAACACTTTCCGGACTGGCGCAATTACCGCGAATATGGCGGCGGAATGGTCACAGACTGGGGCGCTCACCATTTCGACATTGCGCAGTGGGGACTCGGCATGGATGCGACGGGGCCGGTCGAAATTTTCCCCGCTGACAAACCGCACGCGACGCATGGGGTCCATTTTACCTACGCCAACGGGGTGGAAGTGATGCACAAGGACGGCAACGGCATTTGGTTTTACGGGAGCGAGGGCAGGATTTTCGTGAACCGCGGGAAGTTCGAGCTGTGGCGCGGCGAGGAGCAGAAGGCGAAGTCCGCCGCCGACTGCGACGCCATGGCGAAGGAATACCTGACCGAGGCCAGCGTGCACCTCTACAACAGCACGGATCATAAAGGCGATTTTCTAGCCAGCATCAAGACTCGCAAGCCGCCGATTTGCGATGTGGAAATCGGCGCGCGCACAGTCAGCGTCTGCCACCTGGTCAATCTCGCGTATTATCACGGCGAGAAAATGAAATGGGATCCGAAGCAGGAGCAGTTTATTGGCGGGGCAGGAAAGAAGGAATGGCTCGATGTGCCGCATCGCAAGCCGTGGAAGGTGTAGCCGGCTGGCTGTTCCGAAGCCCCAACGGGGCGCCAACATCTCAGCCCAGGGCAACGCCCTGGGTTAAACGTCAAAAACGATCAAAGCCCTGAAGGGGCGAAACAAAAAAGCCGAAACAATGAACCATCGCGGTCCCGCAAGAATGAGGAACGCGTCGTAGCGCCCCTTTCAGGGCTCGGGCACTTTTTCTGAACATCGACCCAGGGCGTTGCCCGGGGCTGTAATAGAACGCCCCGTTGGGGCTGGGAATAAAACCGTCACACTCCCAATTGGGACTGCCTTTTCACCGCAATCTTTCCAATGAAGGCGCGGACGCGGTCATGTGCGGCGTACCCGCAAACGTCCCATGCCTCGCTTCCGAAGCCCCAACGGGGCGCCAATATCTCAGCCCAGGGCAACGCCCTGGGTTATACGTCAGAACGATCAAAGCCCTGAAGGGGCGAAACAAAAAAGCCGAAACAATGAACCATCGCGGTCTCGCAAGAATGAGGACACGCGTCGTAGCGCCCCTTCAGGGCTCGGGCACTTTTTCTAAACATCGACCCAGGGCGTTGCCCTGGGCTGTAATAGAACGCCCCTTTGGGGGCTGGGAATTAAACTGTCACACTCCCAATTGGAACTGTCTTTCCACCTCAATCTTTCCGATGACGGCGCGGACGCGATGCTATTTCTTCAATGGGCTGGGAGGCGGCGGGGGAAGTGCCGGCGGGGGCGCGGGCGACGAAAGCGATGGGGCCAGCGGATCGAGGGCGCCGGCGCCGGGAGGCCCGGCGGGCACCGGCTTGGGCTCCTCCTTTTTATCGGCGAGCAGATCGGCGCGCGTCTTGAGGAAAGGATCGATGGTGAATTTTGAGACCAGGTAGGTCCACTTTCCAAATGCCTGCTCCGTCTTGAGCTTCTCCTCGCGCTTGGTCACCGAGTCCGCGTATTCCTTGTCGAGCCGCGCCTTGTCCTCAGGTTTTTCATCCTTCCCGGCGATGCGCTCCTTTGGAAAATTGCCGGCGACATTGAATTGGAAATGGTAGTTCTCCTCGCCGCTTTTGGCGCCCAGTTTCATGGTGTAGGTGAATCCATCGAAGGTTTCGATGATGGCGTTGACGGCCGGTGGATCGAAGCCGGCGGCGGCGGGGTTTGAATTCGTCGCGACATCTGCAAACGAGGGATACCCGAAGCTGGTGGTGACGACTCCGGATTTTCCATGATCCAGGGTTTCGCCTGCTTTCGAATCGGCGAGCTTCCATTCGCCGGAATCCGTTTCGCGGAAAAGCTTCCAGTTGTTTGTCGCATTCGTGGTGACCACGGAAATGGATTTGTGACGCTCGACCTTGAACCATTCCTTGTTGAGCCATTCATCGGGTTTGGCGTCGGCGTTGTTGAAAGGTTCGGTGACGAGCGCCACCCGGGCGATGTCGCCGCCGACCATCACGTAGCGGCCGTTGGCGGACGCTCCACCGCCGTAGGGATCACCACCGCCGGGCGCGTCCCGCATCGATTTTGCGCCGAGCAAAACGCTCTGGATCAGTTTGCCGGACTTGTCCTTGAAATCGATTTGAGTGCCGGGACCCTTGTCGGGCGGGACCAATTCCAGCATGGGCAGCCGGGAGGGCGCGACGGTCTTGGGTGCGGCGACCTTCAGCTCCGAGAACTTGATGATGAGATCGCGAATGTTGGCGAAGTTCGCCGGGTAATCGCCGCGGTCCTTCACGACCCAAACATCATTTCTCTTGGCAAGTGTGAGGGTGGCTTTGGGCTGATTGATGACGATCTGCTCGACATCGTTGAGCGGAAAATTGGTGAGCACCAGGCTGCCCATTTTGGCCTTGGACTCGGTGTAGGGCGCCTTCTGTTTCTGCCAGGCGACCCATCCGAGGCCACTGAGGACGACCCCGAGAACAATGAGGAGAGTGAGCTGTTTGCGGTTCATTGTGCTTTCGTCTTTTGCTTGCGGGAAATGCCGAGGGCGATGCCCAGAACGGTGACGAGCAACGGAACGCCCCCGATGTTAAGCCACTTCAGGCGGTTCTCCATCGAATCGATGTCCTGGCGAAGGTTGCGGCGGACCTCCTTGAGTTTCTTGTTGGCCACGGCGCGGTTTTGTTTGAACTTCTCAATTTCATCCTGCTGTTCCTTGGAGAGCACGAAACGCTGGCCCGCCTCCTTTTTTCCCTGCAGTTCGCTCAGTTTGTGGTTTGCCTCGTCAGCGTCCTTTTGAAGCCGCGCGATCTGTTCCTGATACCGCGCCTGCGCCTGGGCCTGCATTTCCTTCACCACCGTGAACGGTCGCGACTGTGTGGCACGGCTGCGAACGCCAATCAGGTTCTGGTCGCCGCCCATTTGCTCGATCAAATTCTGGGCGAGCGAAAGGTTGCCATTGATCGGCTGGATGACTTTCTGTCCGAAGAAATTGCCGACCTGGACTGAAAACTGATCTCCGAGCCAGTCGGTGTCGCCAATCAACACGACGGCGTTGTCCTGCTTGGTCTCCTTCACAGTGTCCTTCGCCCGGTCCTCCGGCTTTTTTTCCTCCTTCTTCTCATCTTTTTTCTCGCCCTCTTTTTCATCGGGCTTGGCCTCCGGTTTGCCTTCTGGAAAGGCGGTCTTGAACTTTCCATCGAGTCGAAGCGCCAGGGTGAATTTTTTACCTTCCCCCTTGAAGTCCTCGACGATTTTTGCGGGCGACATCTGTGCCATGAACCCCTCCACCTGCTGGGCATTGGTGGAGCTGCTCAGGAGAATGGTCTGTTTCAAGCCGCTGGCGGGCGTGCCGCTGAACGAGCCCGGGAACGCCAGCAGAATTTCATCGAGCTGACTGGCAACCACCTCGTCCTTGTTGATCGCCTTGTCGGTCAAAAAGAGGAGCGTCGGGAGCGTTTCCATTGGCCCATTCTGACGCGTGCGCAATTTGCGCGCGTGGTTCATGTCCGCGACCACCTTGGTGGTTTCAAACGAAAGCCCCCAGGCCTTCAGCAGTTTGTCGAGATTCGACGCGCCGCCCGGCATCGGCATCATTGGGTTTTGGCGGTTGGCATCGGCCAGGCACATCGGATCCAGGCAGGCGATAAGCTTGCCGCCGCGCATGACAAATTGATCGAGCGCGTACTGTACAG
>JBEEGQ010000003.1:0-2856 GCA_041166945.1 Verrucomicrobiota bacterium | reverse complement strand
ACAATGACCTCGTTAAACTCCTGGTTCATCCCAACCAATGGCAGGCCCGCCATGCGATGCGGTTGTTGCAGGAACGCCACAGTGCGGCGCTCCTGAATCCGACCGCCGAAAAAGAGGGCCTCGCCGTCAACGAGGCACTGCTCAAAATCCTGAAGGACGATCATGATTCCGCCCATCAGGTCCGCGCGCTCCAGGCCCTGCACCTCACCGACGGACTCATCGCGGACACGAACACCTCGACGAAACGCGCGGCCGGCCTGGAACAACTGAAGAGCAAGGACGAATATATCCGTTCCTGGACCATTCAACTGCTCTGCGAAGACAGACAGCCGGGCGCCGCTGCAATGGATGAATTTGCGCGCATGGCCCAAACCGATAAATCGCCGGTTGTCCGCCTTTACCTGGCCTCCGCATGTCAGCGCCTGTCGGTCGATCAACGGTTGCCGATCCTCGAAGCACTCCTGGGTCACGCTGAGGATGCGAAGGATCATAATCTACCCCTCATGTATTGGTATGCGACCGAGGCCGTCGCCGCTCAGGGCCCCGCGAAAGCCGTGGCGCTTCTTGGCAAGGCAAAGATTCCCCAAATCCGCGAGTTGATCACCAAACGCATGACCGCGAATACCGCAAAATAAGCGGCGCCGTTTCCTCGTCAGTTTTCTTGTCATGCGCTACCTGTCCCTGCTCTCGACGGTTCTGCTCGGAGCCAATCTCTGCCAGGCACACCTCAAAGCCCAGGACGAGGCGCTGCCTTCCCTCGTCCAAGTGCTGGCCGGGAGCGATGATACGCAATTTCAACTGGATATCCTCAAGGGCATGAGCGACGGCCTGAAAGGAAGGCGCGGAGTTCCAATGCCAGCCGGCTGGGCGTCCATCGCTGCGAAGCTGTCGAAAAGCCCAAATGCGCAGGTGCGCGAACTTGTCCAGTCGCTTTCCCTCACATTCGGCAGCTCCTCTGCGCTCGGCGTGTTCAAGACGACCCTGATGGATCCCGGCGCCGATCCGAAGGGCCGCGAAGCCGCGCTCGCGGCGCTCCTCGCGGCGAAGGATCCGTCCCTCGCCTCACCGCTCCAACAGCTCCTGCGCGATCCCGTCATGCGCGCCGGCGCATTGCGCGGCCTGGCTCTCTATGATGATCCGAAGACGCCCGCGCTCATTCTGAAGAATTATCCATCGCTTAATGCCGTCGAAAAAAAGGACGCGCTCAACACGCTCGCCGCTCGAGCGATCTTCGCCAAACCGCTGCTCAATGCCGTCGCCGCAAAGGCCATCCCCGCCAAGGATCTCACCGCCGACATCGTTCGGCAGCTCCGCAACTTCAAGGATCCGGAGATCAATGCCCGCGTCACCGAGCTTTGGGGCTCCGTCCGGGAGAGCGACGCCGGCAAGCTGGCGGACATCGCGCGCCTCAAGAAAATGATCCTGTCCCACGCGCCCGGAAACCCGGGTCAGGGTCGCGCGCTCTTTTCCAGGACCTGCCAGCAGTGCCACACTCTGTTTGACGTGGGCGGCAAGGTCGGCCCCGACATTACAGGCTCGAATCGCGGCGACCTCGATTACATTCTTCAAAATGTCGTCGATCCCAACGCGATCATCCCCAACGATTACCGCACGTGGAACCTGGAAACGAAGGACGATCGGGTGATCACCGGCATCGTGACGCGCCAGGACGACAATGCCGTGACGATCGTCACCGCCAATGAAACGCTGGTCATTCCTCGAAATGAGATCGCCTCGCTGCGACAAGGGGAACTTTCGATGATGCCCGAGGGGTTGTTGCAGGTATTGAGCGAGGACGATGTTTGCGATCTCATCGCGTATCTGCGCCAGCCCGCGCAAGTGCCTTTGCCTGCTGGCGGGAAATAATCCGGTGACCGTCGGCGCAATGGCCTGGCGCGGGCCACAGAGAGAGCGGTTTGGAGGAGTTTCAACTGCTCGGGGGCGACATTTGCCACACCACTGCGGGGTGCAGCCGTCCTCGGCGGCAGCAAGCTCCGCATATTGCAACATTCACAAAACTTCGCACGCCACGCCTCATGCCGATCGCCCCGCGCTGTAATTAACCCGCGCTTTTTGCGCTGAACATATGTCCACCTCGGGACGCGTGATCCGAATGGAGGCAGAGGGCAGCGTATCCGGAGTGAGCCATATATTGTCGTAGATCGAAATGGGCAGACGCTTTAGTTTCGGCTTCATGTTTGTTTATCCGAAGCAGTATGGCGTGATTGTGGTGGGGGCGGGCCATGCGGGTGTGGAAGCGGCGTTGGCATCGGCGCGGATGGGGGTCGAGACATTATTATTGACCATCAATTGCGACACCATTGGCCAGATGTCCTGCAATCCGGCGATTGGTGGATTGGCAAAGGGCCATTTGGCGCGGGAGATCGATGCGTTGGGGGGTGAGATGGGCCGGAACACCGACATGACAGGGCTGCAGTTTCGGATGTTGAACACAAAGAAAGGTCCGAGCGTCTGGGCACCCCGGGCGCAATGCGACAAGAAGGCCTATCAATTTCGATTGAAATGGGTGTGCGAACGCCAGGCATACCTGGATATTCAACAGGGCCAAACGATGGCGTTGTTGCACCGGGACGGAGTTGTTTATGGGGTAGAGACCGCGTTAGGAGTCCAGTTCCATTCCAAATGCGTGGTGGTGACGACGGGCACATTCCTGCGAGGATTGATGCATGTGGGAAAAAACCAACAATCCGGGGGCCGCTCAGGCGAATCCGCCGCACTTGGCTTATCTGCATCGTTAAAGGAAGTCGGACTGGACCTCGGCCGGATGAAGACGGGCACCCCTCCCCGGCTGCTACGCCGTTCGATCGATTTTACAAAAACCGAGATCCAAGGAGG
>JBEEGQ010000002.1:0-29008 GCA_041166945.1 Verrucomicrobiota bacterium | reverse complement strand
GGCCGGACTATGCCATCGCCGGCACGGATGGCGTGCATCCGGATTGGGCGGGCCAGACGGTCATGGCGTATGCGTTCCTGAAAGCGCTGGGAGTCACGGGTGACATCGGGACATTCCGGGTCGATCTGAAATCCGGCAAGGCGCGGGCCTCAAAAGGCCACGAAGTCGTATCTGCCGGCAAGGGCGCATTCACATTCCGCAGCAGCCGTTATCCCTTCTGCGCGACCAATGACAACCTGGCGAGCGGCAACTCGGTTCGCTCGGCAATGTCATTGATCCCCTTTAACCAGGACCTGAATCGGCTGATGCTCGTTGTCCGCGGCGGGACCGCCCCAACTTATAGAGTCACCTGGGGTCCCGCGTCGCGGGTTTATACCGCAAGCCAATTGTCCCAAGGTGTCAATCTCGCGGCGGATTTTGTTGTGAATCCCTTTTGCGAGGCGTTTTACAAGGTCGACGCCGCCGTGCTCACGAAGCAGGAGTATGAAACAAAACAGATCAAACAAATATTCCACGACCTCGTTTCGGGCCGGATCAAGGAGACCAATGCCACCCAGGATTCGCAACTGAAGGAACTCTTCACACTTCGACAACCGGATGGAAAATTCGACCGCGACGCTGTGGCGGCTGCAACGGAACGCCAGCGAACGCCGCTGGCTGAGACGATCCATGCGCGGTTTTTACCTGTCACGCATACGCTTCAGGTTGTCGCCGAATAATTGCTCCCCGCCGAACGCGGCGTTGAAAGGAGCGGATGTACGCGGCAACGCCGGCCCTTGCAGACCGGCGCGCTCGCGGAGCAGCGACGGAGAGTTAATCGCCGCTCCCTTTGAGAATCTCTGATTTCCCGGTGCCGTTCGTAAAAAAATTCAGGAGGACACCCTTTCCCGGCTCCGCGGCGCGGAGCGCATCGCGAAATTCCTTCACCGTTTTGATGGGTTTACGGTTTAACTCCGTGATGATATCCCCGGGCTTGAGGCCGCTTTTCTGCGCGATGCTGCCCCGTTCGACCTCGATGACCATGACGCCGTCCATTCGTTCGACCCCGTGGCGCGTGGCGAGATCCTTGGTGACAGTTTCGAGAGTGAGCCCAAAGTTGGCGCCCTTCTCCTCCCGGGCGGCTGGTTTGCGGGCGATAACCGGCGTTGCGGTGTCGGGCCAGGCCTCGGGTTTTACTTTGATTTTCAATGTATGGCTGACCCGCGCCTCATCGAGGCGATGCACATCGAGTGTCAGCACCGTTCCGACTTTGTTGCCGCGAATCTCGTTTCGGAGTTGCTGGGCGCTGCCGACAGGCCGCCCCTCCACCGCCGTGATCACATCCCCGGGCCGGAGCGCGGATCGAGCCGCGGGACCGTCCGGAAGGATGATATTCACAAAGACGCCATCCACGATGTTCGTCAGGAATTCGCGATAGACCGGATTGTCCTTCAGGGCGCGAAGCTTGACCCCGAGGTAGCCGCGCACGAATTTGCCGTCCGCGATAATCCCGTCCGAGACGTCGCGGGCGAGGTTGCTGGGCAGGGCGAATCCGATGCCGGTCCGCATCCCGCGGATGAGCGTGTTGATTCCGATGACCTCGCCATCGATGTTGACCAGCGGGCCGCCGCTGTTGCCGGGGTTGATGTTGGCATCGGTCTGGATGAAGTCCTGATCGGCCGATTGGTCGGCCAAAATGTCGGAGCGGCCCTTGGCGCTGACGTGCCCGAACGTGACGCTGTAATCGAGCTCGAAGGGCGCGCCGATGGCGACAGCGAATTCGCCCACGCGGGTTTTGTCGGAGTCGGCCAGTTTTGCGGCAACGAGCTCCTTGCCGGCGGGATTAATTTTCACAACGGCGACGTCGCTTTGGGCGTCCACACCGCGCACCTCGCCGTCGAACTCCGCCCCGTCGTGAAAGCGCACCTTGATTTTGTCAGCGCCCTCGACGACATGCCGGTTGGTGAGAATGTAACCCTCCTTGCGAATGACGACGCCCGAGCCCTGGCCGTCGAAGATGGGATCCTTGCCGGAATCCTCCTCGTGCTTTTTCTTTTGCTGCTCGCGCCGTTTCTCGAACCATTTTCGCAAATCCTTGGGCAATTGTTCGTACTCCGGCGCGAACGAATCGTCCTCGTCGTCAATGCCCGCGCGTGGGAAACGATGCGCCACGCTGATGACGACCACGGACGGTGAAACCTTGTCCGCCAGCTCGACGAAGGCGCGGTTCAATTGCCGGGCCACCTCGATCGGTGTGGAGGACTCGGCGGCGGTGATGGCCGGCGCGGCGACAACGAAGGCGATGCCGCCGAGGAGTGTGGCCAGCCGGTTTGAAATTATGGAGGCGTTGAACACGTTCAAAAGTTGGAGGGACTGTCGGTCAAAACGTTCAAAAATGCCAGTGCGAGCGCGGCACCTGAAATCCCGCACGCTCGTGACGAATTGGCCGCACGGCCGCCGGAAATTATGTGTCACATTTCGCGACACGCTTCAGGCGTCGCGCAAGATGCCGCGGATCACTTCGCCATGGACATCGGTGAGGCGGCGATCGATTCCATTGTGGCGATAGGTGAGGCGGGTGTGATCGATGCCGAGGAGGTGGAGCATGGTGGCATGAATATCGTAGCAGTAGGTGGGTTGATCCACCGCCTTGTAACTCCATTCGTCGGTGGCCCCCCAACTGACGCCGCCTCGGATGCCGCCGCCGGCCAGCCAGTTCGTGAAGCCGAAGGGATTGTGATCGCGCCCCTTGCCACCCTGGCTGCAGGGCATTCTTCCAAATTCGGTGGTCCACAACACCAACGTATCGTCGAGGAGCCCCCGGGCCTTGAGATCCTGAAGGAGGGCCGCGGCGGGCTGATCCATTCCGCGCGCCATGTCGAGGTGATCGCGGGCGAGATCCTCGTGGCTGTCCCAGTTGCGGCGCGGAAAACCATTGTCCGCCCCGCTCCAAAGCTGGACGAAGCGAACTCCCCGTTCCAACAACCGCCGGGCGACGAGGCAACGGGTGCCAAAGTCGCGGGTGTGCGCGGCGTCCAGGCCGTAAAGTTTCCTGGTGGCCGCCGTCTCGCCCGAGATCCCGAGCACCTCCGGCGCGCTGAGCTGAAGCCGCGCTGCCAGCTCGTAGGAAGCGATGCGCGCGTCCAGTCGCGAATCATCCTCGCGATTCGCTGCGTAATCCCTGTTGAACGACTGGAGAAGATCCAATCCGTCCCGCTCGCTTTCCGGTGTGATGAACCGCGCCGAGTCCGGTGGAAAAAGGTTGAAGATCGGAGTCGGCTGGCCGACGCGAATCAGGGTGCCTTGGTGGGTCGCCGGCAGAAAACCGGCGCTCCAGTTCGCAGGGCCGTTCGGTCCAAATCCGCGCGCGTCCGGCAGGACCACGAACGTCGGAAGGTTTTGGTTCAAGGAACCGAGCCCGTAGGAAACCCACGCTCCCATGCCCGGAAAACCGGGCAGCACGAAACCGGTCGCCTGCATGAACGTCGCAGGCCCGTGCACATTCGACTTGGAAACCATTGAATGAACAAAAGCGATGTCGTCAGCACAGCCTCCGAGGCGCGGCACCAGGTCGGAAATCATCCTGCCACACTGGCCGCGCGGCCGCCAATCCCACGGGGATTTCATGCAGGCGCCGGGGTCGCTCTGAAAAAGTTCCACTGTCCCGCCCGGATCGAATTTCTGTCCGTGACGCCGGATCAAGGCAGGCTTGTAATCGAACATGTCGCACTGGCTCGCGGCACCCGACATGAAGAGTTGAACCACCCGTTTCGCCCTCGGAGGATGATGCGGCAATAATCCCGAAATGCCCGCAGCTGCCGACGGATCCGCCGCGAGCAGATGCTCGGTCCCGAGCAGATGGGTCAGCGCAACGCCGCCCAGTCCACCGCCGAGGTGCCAAAGGAATTTGCGCCGATCAAAAGCCAGCGCGCCGCCCTTCTCCCCCTTCATCGGGATCGTGGGTCGCGCAGTGGTCATCATGTGGAATCCTGCCAGATTCCGCCTGGTCCCAAAAGGCAAAGTTCACAGGCAGCGAATTCCAATGGCGTGCTCACCGGGGGTCTTAATGGGAATTCCGGATGCGCGGGTAAAGCCAGGCCATGGCAGGCGCCCAAAGCCGGTCAGCGTCCTGCGACAAAGCCGATTTGAAGGGACCGATTGATTTCCACTCGCCCCTCCTGGGCGCGCAAGGCGGCTGTGGTGAAGCGGATGCCCGCTTCGCCCGGCGTTTGCTCATCCACAAGAAACAGCTTTGAAACTTCACCCGCCGCGCCAATCGCCGAAAACTTGAGCGTGAAGAGAGTCGTCCCTGCAGGCGCAGTCACACCCAGCGCCTCCGGGTCGTCCCACGAAAAGGGAAGTCGACCCGTTTTTTCCGCGGCCGCCCCGAAGTTCGCGCGACCCAGTCCTCGCAATCCATAAGTGCCGGCGCCTTCAAACCGGACGACGCCCGGATCCCATGCCAGCGTCCCTTGGAGGCTGGTCATGTCGTGAAAACCGGACGTTGTCACGCGCACAACTACGAGGCCTCCGGGATGCGTCTCGTGACTGCTGATCTGAAGGTGAATCTCATCCGCGGAAAGCGGCGCCATTCCGCTGCGGTATCGGTCCGCGGGCCGCCCGCCGGACATGGCCATGGAGGGCTTCCACGAATTGTTGACGTCACCCAGTTTGATGCCGATGAAATCTTGATTCGTGGCATCCCTCGAAAGCGCCGCATAGCTGCGATGGTCCGGCGCGTCCCAGGGCATCGCGGGATTCGCGAAGACATAATCGGATGGCACAAACCGCCACGGGGCCAAAGGAAAATTATTGGTGATCCCCAACACGACACGCCGCATCAAGGAAATGTCCAGGGTTGTGACCGAATCCGATCCGTTCACGTCGGCGGCCAGAATTTTGTAGGGGGAACCCAACGGCGTGATGTTCAGGATATGCCGGCGAATCATGGAGATATCCACCGTCGTCACTCCTTCGGAGGCGGAATCTGAGTTGGTCACGGTGGGTGTGACGATGCAGGTCACGCCGGGAGTTAACCCAAAACGATAGGCCCCGTCGGCCGCCGTCTGCGTTGAAAGATTCAAGCCGCCGGTGACGTTCACGAGCACTGGATCGATGGGAGTGTCGGAGGGCGTCGGATTGGGGTAATGAGCGGACTGCCAGACATGCCCGCTGAGCTCGACCTGCGGAGGCGTGGAAATGGTCTGGCTGCAGTCGGCGTGATTTCCGTGACTATCCGAGACGCGCCAGGTGCGCGTCGCGCTCATTCCGCCGGCGCAATTCCCGTTCGTCAACGTCTGCACAATCGTCAGGGTCAGCGCGCTGCCATCCACGAGATCGAAGGCGGTTGGAGCATCAAAATCCCAGGTGCCGCCGCAGGTTCCGGTTTTGTCATGGACGCACGTCAGCACAGGCGGGGTGGTGTCCCGCATGGTCACTGTCTGGGAACAGATGCTGGCATTGCCACAGCCATCGGCAGCCCGCCAGACGCGTGTGGCTGAGTATAAATTGCCGGACCAATTGGTGACGGTGCTGAGGGCGGCAATGGTGACGTTGCTGCGCGCGCAACTGTCGATGGCTCCGATGGGCGGATCGAAATTCCAAGCCTCCCCATATTCAGCGCTCTTTCCCGGGGCGCAGGTCAACAGGGGTCCCTTGCGGACAATATCGATGAAGCAAATTTTATTGTTGGTGGCCCCTGCCCCGTTGCTGATGGTCAGGCGGCCGTCTGAAACTGTGACAGTGGCGCCGCCGCCAATCCAACGATTCCCGGTCGTGGGCGTGCCTGCGAGTGCCAGGACATTCTCGGCTGTGAACTGATAAATGCTGTCGTAATTGCTCGCATCGCCAGCCACCAAAAAGACGGTGTAAATATCGTTCGGGACCAGGATTTCCCATACGGTTCCACCGCCGCTCTTTTGGGAAGGAACATAAGTGTCATAGCGCTGATCGATCGAGAGAGTCGAGTCCCGGTCGCGCGCGTTGCTGGCGCCGGATGCGTTCCAACCGTAGGTCAGGCCATTGTCGCGTTCGCCGAAAACAAGTCCGCTGTCCGCAAAATATCCAACCGGCACCGGCACAGTTGCGGGTTGAAAATTTATCCGCGCGCCAATAAACGCCGGTGTCGTGATGGTGGTCGTGGGGGAATAGGCCGCTTCTCCGGAGGGCAGGAATGCGCTCACCCGATAGCTGTAAGTCACACCTGCGACCAGGCCGGTGTCAGAACAACCAGTCAGATTGGGAGCCAGGGTCGTGATCAGGCTGAAAGGTTCGCCGTTCGCCGAGCGCTCGACACGAAATCCGTTTTCGTTGGTCGAATTATCGCTCCACGCCAGCTGAATGCGATTCCCCGTCGGAGCCACTGCGGAAAGATTCCCGGGCGCTGCGGGTAGCGGGACCACATTGATCAGGACCTGCGCCGTCACCGTGACATAGTTGCTTTGGTTATCGGGCGTGAAAATCACGTATAACGGCTGCCGGTCGCCCGGCCCGAGGATGGTCCCCGCCGGCGGCTGATAACCGAACGTGCCTGGAACATTCGCGGTGGCGTTCAACTGCAAACCGCTCAACGGAGTTCCCTGGATGACGGTTGCCGGATTCGTCCATGAAACCGTAGGAACCAGGTTCGTGCAAAAAGGGAGGACCCGAACTTCGCGCGTTGTGGAAAGTCCTCCGCCATCCGTCACGGTCAAAAGGATTCCATAATAATAAGTTTCACCGTTGCAACCCAGCGGGGTCAGAACCGTCGTGGTGGCACAATTGGTGTCCGGCGCCTCGGGATGAACATGGTTGTTGTGATGCAAAACGGTTTGCCAGACGCACGCCAATTGACTGGCGTCCTGTTCAGCGTCCAGCACCGTTGCCGTGCAGGGATACGACGTCGCAGCGTTCATCGGGTAAAAACTTCCATCGACGGGGCTGAGGATGGTGACCTGGGGCGGTGTGTTATTGGCGGAGACGAGCAACGTATTGGTGCTGGAAGCGCCGCTGCGATCGGTCACCCGAAGTTTGACATCGAACCGGGTGGGCACGCCCGCGATCGCATCGAATACATGGACCGGGTTGGCATTGGTGTTGATGGGTGTGCCATCTCCGAAGTTCCACTGGAACTGCAGGGGGAGGCCCTCGGGATCGATTGAATTTGTTCCTGTGAAACGCACTGTCAATGGCGCGGGCCCATATCGTTTATCCTGTCCCGCCACCGCAATGGGCGACTGGTTGCCGCTGCCCATGTAACGGATGCGTTTCAGAGTGGTCGTCCAGCTAATATAGTAAAGACCCCCCTCGATTGGATGCGTCGCCAGGGCGACGACCCCGCCCACATTCGATGCAAAATCGCGGACCGACACCGGCGCCTGGTTGGAATCGAAAACCACATTCTTGATCCAGAGCGCGCCGTAATCGGCGTGGAAATAGGAATTCTTGTAGGTCGCCGGAAAATCGCCGGCGCTGTACCAGGTGCCGCCCATCGAACAATTGCCGCCAAATTGCGGGCCGCTCACCGGCGCCCCCGACGCGCCGATATTCACGAACGCCGCGTTCGTGCCGGCGTAGGTGGAAACCCGCGATGGACCGGTCAATTGTTTCCAATCCAAAACGGGACGCGAATGGACAAAACGATCGATCGCCGGCGGAACCGTCCTGGAAGCATCGCAGGGATTGGACCAGGAAACGGTGCCCAGAGTCGCCTGCTTGATGAGGTCGCGGAATGTAAAGTAACGCTGCGAACAAGCGCCCGTGCCGTAGAGCGGATTGGCGGCATCCTGGTTTTGGATTGCGATCGCCGAGTAAATCGGCTGCAGATCCATGCCCTCAAAAATGGGCCATCCAAAATTCATGCCGGGACGCGAACAGACGTCCAGTTCCTCCCATGTCACCCACCCGACGTCCCCGATCAAAAGCGCGCCGGGGTTGGCGTCCGATGCGCGATGGCTGCCGGTTCCGGGCCGGAGCGTCATTCGGAATGGATTCCGCAATCCCATCGCCCAAACCCGCGAGCGCGCCGAGCGCGGATGGCCCGCGTCAAAAAACGGATTGCCCGGGACGCCATCGCCCGTGGTGGGATCGAGGCGGACAATTTTTCCCGCCAACGATGACGTCAGCTGCGCGCGGAAGGTCCCGATATTTTCCCGAGGTTGAATAATTCCCTCGGCCAATGCCTGGCTGTAATAGGTTTCCGCCGCGCTGCCGGTGTCTGTTGAAGATGAACTGCCACCATCTCCGCACGAAACCAGCAGGGTGCCATCCTCGCCAAACACCAGCGACCCCAGGCCGTGCGAGGTGAACACAATTGGAAATCCATTGGTAATGGTCTCGCCCACGAGGACTTTTCGGCTCGCCGGATCCACTGTGTGAAACCCATCGGTCGAGCGCGCCGTGTAGCGAGTCAGCCTTCCGATGGTGGCCCGTAAATATTCGCTGGCCGTGGCGCTATAATTGGGAGTGCCAAAATTAACCAGGTGATGATGGTCGACCACATACAACAAATACAGCCGGCCATTGTTGAGGAAATCGGGATCCAGCGTGAAGCCCAACAGGCCGTGGTCCCTCCAACCGCCCACCTCCTCGCTGATATCCAGGATCGGCGCCGAACTCTTGACGCCATTTTCCACCAGCCACACCCGCCCGGCCCGTTCCCAGACGAACATTCGGCCATCGGCGGCAAACGCCAGGCCGATGGCTTCATTCCAGGTGCCTCCAATGGTTTCCTCGACAAATCCGGCAGGCAGGGTCGAAGCCTTCAAAAGTGTTCCACAAAACAATCCGTGCAGGAGCAGGATCGCGGCAATCAACCCCCCACCCAGCCTTTTCAAAACGCCTCCAAACAGGGGACTTTTCTGACCGCAACGCCCGCCATGGGTGCCAGCTCGAACGCGAGGGTTCGTCCGGAGATTTCGGGCGATGCTCATGATGTATTCGGGCACGGTACGGCGGTCGGTCGACAGATTAGCCTGGTTTCGCAAGGGCGAAACGCCAGTCGTCCTGAGGGAATTCCAGCCGCCGACGGCGCTTCGCCTGCGCAAAAGCCTGTCATCGGTAGCGTACACCTCTCCTTGGTGCCTTGTGGTTGAGGGGAATTAGACCGGATTTTCGTGGAAAAAGCCAGTTTTTTCTCGCCTCCCGCAAAGCTCGCTATGACACCGCGCCTTTGGCGCTGTGGATCTAACGGAAGTAACCGACGGCAGCGTCCGAACCATACTCGACAGGCGCTCCGATCGCGTCGAGTTCGGGGCGGCCGGCTGCGGCGACGTGGCCATCGAGGAATAAGCCATTCGCTCGGCCATCATGGCGGGCATGGATGATACGCTTGGGGCCCGCGACCTTGAACATGCACCATTGGTAAGCGGTATAGCCCCCTTCGGCCTGGCTGGTGGTATCCGTCACATGCAAATAATCGGTCGGCCGCTCCACGCAATCGATCTGCAACAGGATTCGTCCGGGCCCTGTCGAGCAACTCGCCGGCGCATCCCGCCGGATGCCGTAAATGGTCTGCCAATTCTTGAATTGAAAAGGCTTGTAGGACGGGCACACGTAGGTGCCCGGGGTGGTGACGTCGGTGTTGGTCGCCAGCACGGTGGCCCACGTGTTCGTTCCGGGCACCAGCGCGTCCAACATCACTTTGTCATCGAAGTCCGGCGCGTAAAGCAATGTGGCGACGCCGATCTGGTGAAGGTTGTTGAGGCATTGCGCCGCACGAGCCTTCTCCTTCGCCCGCGCCAGCGCCGGCAGCAGCAGGCTCGCCAATATCGCAATGATGGCGATAACCACCAGCAGTTCCACAAGGGTAAATCCGTCCGAATCCTCCACGCCCGCAGACCGACACGCCGTGTTGGCGAAAGGACGGATCGAGGGAGGAGGTTGATTTTCTGCTCCAGGAAATTCCGGAGCCGGACTGGCTGGCGTGAAGTTCGTATCGTGATGCTACCAGATTATGAGGGCGGGTCAAACATGCCCGGGGCCCTCTTCGCCAGCCGTGTCACGAAACAGATGCCCGAAAAGCCACCCTCGAACGGGGTTCAATATCTCCCCGCCAGCGCCGTATACGAAAAGCGGAAACCGCAACACGCCGCGATGCCGAAAAACATCAGGTCACCCCAGCCCAGCGAGTCAGTCATCCATTCGCTCCAGTTCGGGATGCTTTGTACATACTCAAAAAAAGGCATTCCCTGATGCCGCGCCAGGATCATCGCGATGCCAAAATAATAAGCGCCGACGCAACCCACGAGAGACCAGAACGCGCCGATGAATCCGAACCGGGGATCGTCGCCGCGCCCAAAGTGTTTTACCGCCATCGCCACACCGAAGGCGATCCCGATGGAAATGGCGCGATGCCAACCACCGGTCAGCGCCGCAAATCCGCCGCCCAGGATCACGCCAATCAACGCAGCGCCCCATCCAGCCAGGAACGCGTTGCCCGGGCTTTCGTTCGCGTCGTCCGCCCGTTGCTGATCTTCCAGGGTGGCGAGAATGTCCACCTCTTCGGGAGCCACAAATTCCACTTCGCGCGAGGGGACCGCCGCAACGTTCAGGAGATCGGAGGCGCTGGGCAGTGGTTCGGGAACCGCCGGACTGTACGGCGGTTCGCCGGTCATGCGCAGTTTGTAGGGTGAATTCATGAGCCCCCAGTGACGCAAATTCGAAATGGACCAGGCGAAGGAAATAAATCTTCCAGCAAGGCCCTGAATGGATCTTCGACCAGGCCGGCCCAAATCTGAAGCGTTGTCGCTCCCGGTGAAACGTCAATCTCTGCTCGCCTTGTGATGGCGGCTCGCTAACTTAAATCCGTGCGCCATCTCATTCAGCAGCGCTGCTTCAATCACGCGGGACGCGAGGCTGCGGCGCGTTGCCCGGAATGCGGGCGCTTTTTCTGCCGGGAATGCATCACCGAACACGAAGATCGCGTCCTCTGCGCGGCGTGCGTCAAAAAACTCGCCGGTGTGCCATTCACCCGGCGGAGCGGGTTCGTCGGCATCCTCCGCGTCATCCAGGTTGCCGCGAGCATTTTCGTCGTGTGGCTCTGTTTCCAAATCCTGGGGCGCAGCCTCCTGGCCATTCCCGCCAACTTCCACGATGGGACCGTTTGGAAAGTGAACTGGACCCCAAAAGAGGAACGATGAACAACGTCCGTCCGATGTCCCAATCCAGCGACCCAACGACGCAGCCAAGCGTCGTCCGGTTTTTTATTCCCGGTCCCTGACATGTTTCGACGCAAACGAACTCCGGACGAGCGGCCGGCGCTCGACATGATGGAGGAGGCCTTCCACCTGGTCCGAGTCGCTCCGGCCCGCGCGCTCGTCGCCTATTGCGTGGGATCGCTGCCCTTCGTGCTGGGACTCCTCTATTTCTGGTCGGACATGGCCCGGAGCGCGTTTGCCGCCGAACGACTTCAAACGAGCGCGCTCGGCATGACACTTTTATTTTTCTGGATGAAAATGTGGCATGGGGTTTATGCGCAGACATTGCTGGCGCACCTGTGCGGTGATCCATCGCCGCGATGGACCGTGCGCTGGCTGTGGCGCATCGCGGTCTACCAGGCGATCGTTCAACCTCTCGGGATCATTCTGCTTCCCTTGAGCCTTCCGCTGATCATTCCCTTTGGCTGGAGCTATGCCTTTTTCAATAATGCGACCGTGCTGGCCGGAAGCGCGGTACCCGACGTGAAAAGTCTGGTGAATCGATCCATCCGACAGGCCTTTCAATGGCCGCTGCAAACTCAGTTCGCCATCTTCGCTTTTAAGCTCCTTGGAGCTTTCGTGTTCCTGAACCTGCTCGTCGCCCTGTTCGCCTTTCCTTATCTGGGCAGGACATTGCTGGGCATCGAGAGCGTCATTACCCGAAATCCCTGGGCTGCCGTCAACAGCACCGCGCTCACCGGAATCGTCGCGCTCTCCTGGCTGTGCCTCGACCCGGTCGTCAAGGCGCTGTTCACGCTCCGTTGTTTCTACGGCGAATCGCTCAAAACCGGACAGGACTTGCGAGCCGGGCTGAAAGCTTTCGCCGGTCCATCCCGGCTGGCTTCCGCCGCCGCGGTGGTCCTCATCCTCCTGGTTTCGGTGCCCGCATTCGTGGCACGCGCCGCTGACCCCACACCGGGGGGCATTGCGGGGTCGAAATCCACGCCCGATTCTCGAAAGCTCGATGAGGCGATTGAGCGCGTGATCGAGAAAAGGGAATACAGCTGGCGTCTTCCCCGCGACAAGGCCGTCCATGAAAAAAAGGATGGCCAGAATGAGGGCTGGGTCGAGAGATTCTTCAAAGGGATCGAGCGCGGGACGGAAAAAGTGTCGCGCGCTCTCCGCGATTTTATGGATTGGGTTACGAAGAAAAGCGGCGGTCCGACCACGTCACCTTTGGGCAACTTCGATTTGGCGGCAGCCATCATGCCGTTGCTCGTGCTGCTGCTGGTGGCATTGGCGGGTGTGCTGGCCTGGCTCATCGTGAAGGTCTGGCGGCGGCCGACGCAAACCGAAGTGGCGGTCACCGAACTGCCCGCTACGCTGCCCGACGTTGCGGATGAAAACGTCGGGGCCGATCAATTGCCTGAAGAGGGCTGGCTTAGCGCCGCCCGCGAGCTATTGCAACGCGGCGAGGCGCGACTGGCTCTTCGCGCATTTTACCTGGCGAGCCTCGCCATACTCGCGGACCGCAACCTGATCGCGCTAGCCAGATTCAAATCGAACCACGATTACGAGCGCGAGTTGCGGCGCCGCGGCCATGCCCTGCCCGAGATGCCTCAAGTCTTTGCGGAAAACGTTTCCGTGTTCGAGCGCGTCTGGTACGGCGCGCACGCTGTTACCCCGGCGATGCTCGACCAGTTCGCCGCCAACGTTCAGCGAATCAAAAACGTCGCATGATCGGCATCCAGCCATCCGGATTGAACCGCCCCCGGTCGCCGCGGTTCCGCGTGACGAAAGCGGCCTCCGCGAGTTCCGGCAGGTCGCCCGAAGGATCGTCGTGAGGAAACTTTCCATCTTCATCCTGCTCGTCGCCCTCGCCGGCTTTCTCGCCGCGCTTGGCCATTTATTGCGGCTTCGATTCGAGACCGGCGACAATTATCCTCCCTATTCCTCGTTTCGCGCGGACCCGATCGGCACCAAGGCATTCTATGAAAGTGTCGATGCCCTCGCATCGGCGCGGAGAAGTCTGCAACCGATTCTCAAGCTCGGCGATGGACGCGACACGACCCTGCTCTGGCTGGGGGCAACGCCCGAAGCGCTCCGATTTCACCTCGATGAATTTCGCGTGCTGGAGACATTCGTCCGCAGCGGCGGCCGGCTTATCATCGCAGCGTCTCCGGCCTTCGAGTCGCCGCGCACCAACATCTTCGCCCTCGCCGCCGCGCGAAAAAGGGGTGTGGGCGGCGCGGCTCCGACGAATGCGCCTTCCGGAGTCGCCGACGATTTTCTCAAGGTTTACCTGACGGATCGATGGGACGTCTCGTTCGATTACAAGCGGTTGGCCAGGCGGGAGCCGGACGGTTTCGATCCCGTTGCGGCCTCGCTTCAAATCACGGGAGAATCGTCGGGGCTACCCTCGAAAATTTTTGTGCACAGCGCGCTCACGTTTGAGCCCCGCGATCCCGCCTGGCACGAGATCTACACGCGCCGGGAGGGCACCAACGCCTGGCCGGTTCTGATCCAGCGATTCATGGGACGGGGCAGCATCGTGTTGCTCGTCGACTCCTTTTATTTCAGCAACGAGGCGTTGCGGGACGATCGTCAGCCCGGCTTCCTCTCGTGGGCCATCGGGCCCGGGCGCCGTGTCGTGTTCGAGGAAACGCACCTGGGCACCACAGAAAAATCCGGCGTGGTCACCCTCGCACGGAAATATCATCTTGAATCCCTGTTGATCGCACTGGTCCTGCTCGCACTGCTGTTCATCTGGAAAAATGCGACCAGCCTGATGCCAGCGCGGGAGCGACAGAAGTCAGCGGAAACCGGTGACACGGTGGAAGGCCGCGATTCGGCCGGCGCATTCGTCAATCTGCTGCGCCGCAATGTGGCGCCGGCAAATCTGCTGCGCGTCTGCCTCGATCAATGGAATCTCGCCCTGGGCGCCGTTCGCAAGCCCGCGCGGCATCAACTCGAGGAGATGCAACGGATCATTGACGCGGAAAATGCGGCGCCACCCCGCCAGCGCAATCCTGTGATGGCATACCGCGAATTTTGCCGGATCCTGTCCAGAGATGCCGGCGCGCGCCGGCCCGTTTTGGATGCCGGAATTTCCAACCGTCCCGGCCCCGTCTCCCCGCCGGCCTCAGAAACCGCCCGGCATGAACCCGAAACCGTTCCATTGAAACCATGACCGCACCTGACAGCCTGAAAACCATCCTCACCGCAGCGCGCACCGAAGTCGCCAAGGTCATTATCGGCCAGGGCGACGTCGTGGACCGCTGCCTGATCTGCATTTTTGCGAACCAGCACGCGCTTATCGAAGGAGTGCCCGGCGTCGCCAAAACGCTGCTGGTACGCACGCTGGCCCATGTGCTGGGCTGCTCCTTCGCGCGGATCCAATTCACGCCGGATCTGATGCCTGCCGACATCACCGGCACCAACGTTTTCAATCTTCAAAAGAGTGAGTTCACGCTGATCAAAGGGCCCATCTTTACCTCGTTTCTGCTCGCGGACGAAATCAACCGGGCGCCGGCAAAAACTCAATCCGCACTGCTTCAAGCGATGCAGGAAAGGCTGGTGACCATCGATCGGGACACGCATCCACTGCCGCCGAACTTTACGGTTTTCGCGACGCAAAACCCGATCGAATACGAAGGAACGTACCCGCTGCCCGAAGCGCAGAAGGATCGGTTCATGATGAAAATTTCGATGACCACCCCCAGCCGGGACGAGGAATTCACCCTCGCGCATCGAACGATTGGGACCGATTCCCCCGAGGCCACATTGGCCAGCGGCGCGGTGCAGCCGGTGATCCAGGTGCAGGAGCTGGTGGCGTTGCGCAGTCAGCTCCAGAGCGTGACCTTGCGCGAGGAACTCGTCGGTTATGTCGTGGATGTGATCCGCGCCACGCGCACCCATGAAAGCGTGCTGATTGGAGCGGGGCCGCGTGCGACCCAATCACTCCTCCTGGCGAGCCGCGCGGCGGCCGCCATCGCGGGACGCGATTTCGTGACACCGGATGACGTGAAAAACATGGCCGTCCCGGTGTTGGAACACCGGGTGATCCTGCGGCCGGAATTCGAGATCGAAGGGCTCGCCATCAGCGAGGTGATTCAATCGATACTTCAGCAGGTCGCCGTGCCGAGGTAAACGCGGCAGGAACCGGATTTAAACTCGAGAACAACGTCCTGAGACGCGGCCAGTTTTTCGGGCAGGCCGAACCTGGCGCGGGCGACGGACGGGCTCCGCTTCAGGGTGCTTGTCTTGGACAAGCACCGCCTTGTGAGTCATCAAAAGTTGTTCTAAATCTCCTTTCGAGGCGAAACAGGTCGGCAGCCGCTTGGCAGGACCTTTGAAATGGCGGTAGTGAATCAGCCACTTTCCAACGACCTCGATCTGCAACCGGTCTTCGCCCATCCGCCAGACTTGTCCAGACTGAAACTCCGCGGCTGGATGGGTCAATTTCTTCATCTTCATAGACACCAATATACCACAGAAATGGCATTCCCGGGCAACCAGCGCGGTTCGAAGAACTGGCCGCACAGCCACAAGCAGATCCGCAGGTTGCAGCCTGTTAACAGGCTGAACCTCCGTAATAAGACTCCATCAAAGTGATGAGTGCCGAGTGACGAGTGGCAGGGTTGGGAAAAACCTGTCGCTTTTCCGAAATCGCCCGTGTACTCAACTGCGCGTCACAGGCAACTTAATCTGACGATGGAACGGCGACCAACGCGACAATTCACCTTCCCGACCACCGCCGCGCTTTGAGCATGTTTGCCTGGACTGTTTACACCTCATTCGCGGGCGTCGCGTGCCTGATGTGCCTTAAACCAGGGGATCACCGCAGCGCGCGAAAAGTCGCCTTATTGACAACCCTCGCGGGCTTCCTCGCCGCCCTGGTCGGAGCGGCCCAATTTGATCCCAGCCAAGGGCTCTCAACCGTCGTTCGCATCCCCTGGATTGCTTCCCTGAATATTGATTTCCTGTTCGCCGTGGATGGCATCAGCGTGACATTGGTGGTGCTCACAGGAATCGCCGCGGTCACCGGGGTGCTTTTTTCATGGAACATCGAGCATCGAACAAAGGAATTCTTCGCGTTCTATCTGGCGCTCATCGGCGGGGTCTATGGGGTGTTCCTAAGTTTCGATCTGTTCCTTCTTTTCGTGTTTTACGAACTGGCGATCGTTCCAAAATATTTCCTGATTGCGATCTGGGGATCGACGCGTCGCGAATACGGCGCGATGAAACTCGCCCTCTATTCATTCGTGGGCAGCGCCATGGTGCTTGTCGGCTTGATCGCGGCCTACGTCGTCGCGGCGGAAAATCCCGGGAATTTCCCATTCAACATCGCCATCACGGAAGGCGGCACGTTCAATCTGGTGGAATTATCGAGCTACCCATTTCCGCTCGGCTTCCAGATGTGGGCCTTCCCGATGGTCTTTGTGGGTTTCGCGATCCTGGCCGGCTTATGGCCGTTTCACACCTGGGCGCCCACCGGGCATGTCGCCGCGCCGACAGCCGCGTCGATGCTGCTGGCGGGTGTGATCATGAAATTGGGAGCGTACGGCTGCCTGCGGGTGGCGATGGTGTTGTTCCCGCGCGGCATGGAGCCGTGGGGATTCACGATTCTCGGTTTGGAATCCTGGCGCGATCTGTTCGGACTCCTCGCAATGATAGGCATCGTTTACGGCGCGCTGGTCGCCCTCGTGCAGAAGGATTTCAAGTTCGTCATCGGTTATTCCAGCGTCAGTCACATGGGTTTCGTGCTGTTGGGATTGATGACCCTGACGACCATCGGCTTGAGCGGCGCGGTCCTGCAAATGTTCTCGCACGGTGTCATCGCCGGCCTGCTCTTCGCCGTCGTCGGCCGCATGGTTTATGACCGGACACATACGCGCGTTCTGGACGAACTCGAGGTGATGCGCCTGAGCAAGGCGCTTCCATTCGCGGCGGGGACATTTGTGATCGCCGGGCTGGCGTCGATGGGCATGCCGGGCTTCAGCGGGTTCATCGCCGAGTTGCAGGTGCTCATCGGCGCATGGAAGGCATTCCCAACGTTCGCCGTGCTGGCCGGGCTGGGAATTATCATCGGGGTCGCCTACACGTTGCGCGCGGTGCGAAAGGCATTTTATTCGCAGGCCTCCCCCGGCGCCTCTGAAGCCGACGGGCACAGCTCTGAGGAGCTGCTGCCCATTTCGATCCCCGAGCGCATCGGCGCCGTGCTGCTCATCGGCACCACGCTGATCGTCGGGCTCCATCCGCGGCTGCTTCTGGACTGGATCGTTCCCGCATTGAAATCGCCGCTGATGTCGCGCCTTCTGAAAGGAGGCGGACCATGAACTATTCCGAATTGCTGGGCTACCTGGCGCCGGAGACGCTCATGGTGGTCGCTGCGCTGGGGGTGCTCTTCGTGGACCTCACGACTTTGCGGGGCGAACCAGCGACCCTGAGAATGCGCTGGGCGGCGTGGCTCACGGTGTTCGCGTCGGCCGCCGCGGGGGTCGCCCTCTTTCTGGCGCCTCAACCGACTCCGGCAGGATACCTGGACGGGATGCTCGTAATCGATCCGCTGGGCCGGCTCGTGAAAATAGTGTTGCTGATCCTCACGGCTTGCACGGCGCTGGTCTCCTGCGGAGCGCGCTTCACGGAACACGCGGGCGAATATTTCGCGCTGCTCCTGCTGGCGACAGTCGGGATGATGATCCTGGTCAGCACGGAGAACGTGCTGCTCATCTTCGTCGCGCTCGAGCTGTTGAGCCTCTCGCTCTATGTGCTCACCGCGTTCAACAAGCAGAACCGAAAATCCGCCGAAGCGGCTTTGAAATATTTTCTGTTCGGCGGCATGTCCGCCGCCTTCCTGCTGTTTGGACTCAGCCTGGTTTACGGTCTCACTGGCGAGCTGACCCTCCCGGCCATTGCCGGCAAACTAGCGGGGAAAACACTGGATCCGTTGTTGCTCGCCGCCATTTTGATGATGCTCACCGGTTTCGGGTTCAAGGTGGCGGCTGTGCCTTTTCATCTGTGGGCTCCCGACACCTACGAAGGGGCCCCGCTGCCGAGCGCGGCATTCATCGCTTCGGGATCCAAGGTTGCCAGTTTTTTCATCCTCGCGAAGGTCATGATGGTGGGCCTTCACGGCGCGGAGGGCAGCGGCGCCTGGCGCGGCTATTTGCAGGGATGGGTGCCGGTGCTCGCTGTGATCGCCGGACTTTCCGTCGTGCTGGGGAACCTCGCCGCCATCGCGCAAAAAAGCGTCCGAAGGCTCCTTGCCTATTCCGCCGTCGCGCATGCCGGTTACATGCTCGTCGGACTGATGGCCACTCGACGGGACGATGGGTTCGCTTCGCTTTTGTTTTACGTGACCACCTACGCTGTCACCACCATCGGTGCGTTTGGGGTCGTGGCCGTCGTGCAGGACGATGCGGGCGATGATCAAATCTCATCGTTCGCCGGCCTGAGCCGGCGCGCGCCGTTGTTGTCGGTCTGCCTGATGATTTTTCTTCTGTCGCTCGCCGGCATTCCGCCGCTGGCCGGGTTTTTTGGAAAGTTTTACCTGTTTAAAGCGGGGCTTTTTGTGGGGTCCGGCGGCGAACACAGCCTGGGCCTGTTGTGGCTGGTGCTTCTCGCCCTGGCCATGAGCGCGGTGTCGCTCTATTACTATTTGGAGGTGCTCAAGCAGGTGTTTGTCGTGTCCCCCGCGCCGGGAGCCGCGCCGGTAAACGCCAACCCCGTCACCGTCGGCACCGTGGCATTGCTCGCCGCCGGCGTGGTGTTGCTCGGTTGCGCGCCGGATTTGCTGGTCGCCCGGCTTCTCGCCGCACTGTCGTTTCCATGATCCGCTCTCCCTCGCCCAGGTCCGACTCACTGCTTCCAGTTCCCCACTCAAATGAACCTCCAGAATAAAATTGCCCTCATCACCGGCGGCACCAAAGGCATCGGCGCCGCTGCCGCAATGGCGCTCGCCCGCGACGGCGCCGACATCGCCCTCAGCGCCCGTCACGATGATGCCGAGGCGCGCTCCACTGCGGATGCCCTCCGCGCCCTCGGCCGACGCTGCGAATTCATCGCCGCCGATTTTGCCCGCCCGCCGGCGGCCGCGGAAGTGGTGGACGAAACGGTCCGGCGGCTTGGTGCGATTGACATCCTCGTCCACTCCGCGGGCGGGCCGGTCAACGGCGGGCTGTTCGAGATTACAGCCGAGCAATGGCAGGCAGCGTTTGACGTGCATGTTCACGCCATCTTCCATCTATGCCGCGCCGCCATTCCGCACATGAAACCGCGCGGTGAAGGCGCGATCATTTTAATCTCCTCCACGGCGGGCATTCGCGGAATCGTCACGAACATCGCCTATCAGGTGGCCAAGGGCGCGCTGCCTCAATTCACCCGGGCCCTGGCGCGCGAGTTCGCCAATGACAACATCCGCGTTAATTGCGTCGCCCCGGGAGTCATCCGGACCGCGTTCCACGCCACGATGAGCGACGCGCAAAAAAAGTTGAACCTCGAGCAACGCATCCCGCTGCACCGGGAGGGAGCGCCGGAACACGTCGGCAGCCTGATCGCCGAGCTCGTGAAAAATGATTATCTCACCGGCGAAACGTTCACCGTCGACGGCGGCTTGACAATGCGCATCGCGTGAACGAGCCGCCCGTCAAGGGGTCAGGATGAAATTCACGAGCCCGCTCCGATTGGATTGAATGATGAATCCAGCGCCCATCTGACCGCCAGGCCCGGGTTGCAGCGTGGTCTTGAAAGGCAGCTTCCGGTGCGTCGCCGGTTCGGGATAAACCCCGCTCCACAACCCCGTCGCCGGCGCCAGGGTCAACGTCATCCCCGCCGCATTGGTCATTCGAGTCGCGCGATTCCATATCACCACGTTCGTCGTGTCCGGTGTCGGCAATCCGAGAATCTCAACCGTCGCTGAACCCGCACTCGAGAGCGCATTGGTCGTCTGCTGCACGGTGTAAAGCGATCCGTTGACGCTTGAAACATTTGTGAACCCGCGCGGATACATCCGGTCAGCCGGTCTCGCGGTTTTAATCCAATTCGCCGTCCCGCTGAACGATGGCACGGGGCCGTTGGTGAAAAGGAGCCAGGTCGAGATGGAACCCTTTCCGCCATACGACGCTTGATACAGTGGAAAATGACCGTCCATTGAAATCGATCCCACCGCAGAAAATGGCGTGCCGTCCGCCAGGAAGCCCAACAGGCGCGCATTCCCATTCGTATCGGCAATGACGGACGCCACCCCCGCGCCGGCGGGTCCGCTCGAGGCCGGTTCCGGCAGGATCGACAGTGTGTACTTTCCGGGAAAGCGTCCGGCGGGATTCGATGCCGAACGCGGCTGCGTGCGATTCGCATCGAGCCAGGCAACTCGTTCTCCCTCCGCAACTGTGCCCGTGATTTTTTCTGTGCCGTTCGAAATATCCAGGCTCAGCGAGAGGACGAGCTGATTCGTGCTGCTCAGGCGAATGCGGTTTGTTGCCGTGCCATCCAACCCGAACTGGCCGGCGAAACTGTGCGTCCGGCCTCCCCGCCGCAACAAGCCGCTATACGCGCCGTGGTCCTTGAGCTTCGCCGAAAAATAACCGGACGTCTCATGCGCGATAATCTCGCTCTCCGCGAACAAGCCGGCATACATCCCCTGAATTGCGATGAACGGGTTGGGAACAAAATTCGCGGCGAGCACCAGGTTCGACGTCATCGTGAAGGTCAATTTCGCGGTCGTCGAATTAGTGCCGCCGCTCCAGGAGGCAAACAAATTCGACACCGCGGGCACCGCTGTCAGCGTGTAACGGCGCCCCACTTCGAGCAATCGGCCATCCAGGTCCGGCATGACGCTGCCGGTGCCCGACGTTTGAACGGTCAGCGGGCTCGTGACGACATAGATGAATCGGCGCGTAACAACCGGGGAAAAATTGGTCCCGGCATCGGCGGCCTGGACCACGAATGTGTTTGTCCCAGGGCGCAGCGTCACCGGCGCGAACCACAGATTGGTCCCGACGGCATTCGTGAAGGGCGCTCCGTTGAGGCTGTAGAAAATTCTCGCCACGCCCCGATCGTCCGACGCAGTTCCCTGAACGATCACCGCCCCGTTGGTCAGGCGCGCATTGGCCGCCGGCACGTTGATGCCCACTTTGGGCGCCACAAAATCGGGCACCGCCAGAGGATCCGAAAGATCCGGAATTCCATTGGTGTTCGAATCCACATGGTCGGTCACTTCAATCGCCCAGTCGGTAAAATCATGCCACGAAGTCTCCAGCAACAGGTCGGTGAACTTGATGTTGCCGGTGTAACGCTGGCCGGCACGGGCGAGTGTCGTCGCCGCAACGGTGTAACGACGGGCTCCACTCCGAAGTTTGAATGGCGGCAGAAGAACCTCGTTCGCGCTGCGCAGCGTGTAGACGGTCGACCCCGTCAATACCAGCGAGGCGCCCTTCTCGGTGTGCAGCGTGAAATTGAAACGCATCACATTCGAGGAATTTCGCGTGTAGTCGACCTGTCCTTCAAGATGCAGGGCCCGGAGTGTGCCGGAGATTGCGTAAAGCCCTGTGATGTTTTGCCACGCCAGGTTGTAAGTCCCCACATCCGCCCCCGCGTTGCGGCTGAACTGGCCCGTCACGGCGAAATCGAGCGGCTGCGGATACTCCTGGCGTCCGTTCCCGTTGAAGCTCGCGACATGTCCTGCCTGGCTGGCCTGCACCACGTCCGGCACGCCGTTGGTGTCTGCATCCGTTGTCGGCAGTGTCAGCACCACATTGCCAAATTCAAAAAAACCGATTGGCGAGGGCCGGAACAAGCCGTAGTCCGCCTCGTACACTCCTGGCATTCCGGCGCGCGGCCGCAATTCGTCGCTCACAATCGAGAATTGTGAATCGACCTGGAGCGTGTTCGCAACGCCGTCATAGGTCGAAAATGCCGCCTGCGCGGGCCCGCCCGGAGTCAGGGTTTCCCCCAAATCCAGACTCAATGACCGGCACCAGCCGGCGAGGGCGGCGCTGTTGGTGGACTGCGCATTCGCCGGCAAAACTCCGGCGCACACGACGATGATCACAGGTAATAACTTCATAAATGGAATTCAGCCCGGGCGTCTCCGGCCGTCGCTCTAATAACGAGACCTTCCTTCCGACGTTCAAGTCAAGCGCGACGATGGCGGACGAACCTTTCCACTCGCGCCATCGTGGGCGCTTCCCTACCCTTGCATCCCATGAAATCCATCCGGCTGTTCCTCCTCATCCTCACAGCCTCGCTATCGGCGTCCTGCCCGGCTGCCACCCAAAAAAGTTACACGTTCGGGATGATCGCCAAATCCCAGGGCAACCCATTTTTTGAAGCCGCGCATTCCGGGGCCCTCGACGCCGCGCGGGACCTCGGGGCGAAACACGGTTTGAAAATCAAGATCGATTGGAGGACGCCGAACGAGGAGGACTCTCAAAAACAGGCCGAGTTCATCGAACAACTGCTGCTCGCCGGCGTGGACGGTCTCATCATCAGCTGTTCCGACGCCAAAAAACTCACCGACGCCATCAACAAGGCCGTGGCTCAAGGCGTGCCCGTCGTGACGTTCAGCGGCGATGCGCCCGCGAGCAAACGTTTTGTGTCACTTGGCATCGACGACTTCCAATGCGGCGAACGGACCTTCGAAGAGCTGGCAAAATTGCTGGGCGACAAGGGCGTCGTGGCGGCCATCGATGGAAATCCGAATGCCGCGAACCTGCAACGACGCGCGGCCGGATTTCGCGCCGGCGCCAAACGACATCCTGGCATCCAGGTGCTCGACATTTATTATCACAAGGAGACACCCCAGGATGCCGTTGCGAAAATCGAACAGGTCATGCAGGCCAATCCCGACATCACGGGCTGGGGATTGCTCGGAGGCTGGCCGCTCTTTACCGACAATGCCCTCAAGTGGGCGCCCGGCACTGTCAAATGCGTCTGCGTCGACGCCCTGCCGCAACAACTCGCCTACGTGCGCAGCGGCCATGTGCCGCTCCTGCTCGCCCAGGACGTTTATGGATATGGCACCCGCTCCGTTGAACATCTCGTCAACAAACTGCACTTCAAAACGAATCCGGCGCAAATCGTCGACAACACGCCTCTGACCCTCGTGAGCCGCGAGAATGTCGATGCTTTCGCCAGGAACTGGGAGAAATGGCTGCCGAAATGAGAGCCGGGGCGACGCGCGATGAGTGAATCCTCCAAACCGCCGGTGATGTGGTCCACTTTGATCACGCGCTGGGCCGTCCTGTTGTTAATCGTTGTCGTCGTCATCATCGCGTTGCGTCCCACAGCCGCCATCTGGCTGGCGGGCCCCAACAAATTTCACACGTCGGGCGATCCGGCGAACATCCGCCTGGTCGGCGTGGCGCCGGACGGCGAAAATATTCTGCTCGATCCTTGGGGCCGTCCCTTGCCGGAAGGGACGTTCGTCTGGAATGGGACGCGAACGCTTTCCTGGAGTCCCCAAGAAATGCAACGCGACTTGCTTTTCGAAATGGGTCCGGGCACCGAGGACCTGGATTTTCTCGCGGACATTCCGGGCACGGTGAAGGCGTCCAACAATGGCGGCTGGGTAAATTCATCGTCGGTCGCGTTCGGTTCCGAACGGGGGCCGGCTGCCGATTCGCCCCGTCGCATCCTGGTCCGTCTGACTTTCAACGAAAAATATTGGCGCAGGGGGGCGCTGTTCGGCTCGCACCAAAGGCAGGTCGAGGAGGTCGATTTTGACCTGCATTTTTTCAGCAAGCAACGCGGCCCGGCGCAGTTGAGTTTCGAGGGCCCCTTCACCGCCGGGCAGACGAATATCGCGCGTGAAAATTTTGCCACGATGCTCATCGTTGTCACTAATGGCCTCTCCACGGACTCCGCGGGGTTCCGTATCTGGCGGGCCAGCCTCGGCGCGTGGGGATTGCCGGTCTTTGCCTACGATACCAACGGCAAACGCCATATTCCGCAAAGCCGGACCTCACTCGGCGGAACGGCCGGTTGGACAAATGAATTTGTGGTTCCCGGGGTACCCCTCGCTAAAGTAGCCGCCATCTGCGTGGCCGAGCAACCGCGCGTGAAAACGTTTCACAATATTCTGGTGAACTATCCCGATCGTCCCGCGCCGGCCTTCTCGCCTGTGCTCCTGCGATTGGCCACCGCGCTCGGTCAGACCAACCAGCCGGCCAACGCCATCGAACATTTCTCTCCCCGCACGCCGCAGGACGCGATGACGATGCTCGAATTCATCCCCGGCAGCCGAAACGCCATGAACTCTCTGGCCCATTCCGGACCGGGGATCGGCTACGGCACACTCTCGGCGGAGCAACGGGAGAGACTGCGCCAGCTCGCGATGGCTTGGACGCGACAAACAGATCTGAACAATCGCGCACTGGGCCTCCGGGTCGGTTTGCGTGGCAGCTGGCCGGAATTCACCGTCATCGCCCTCCAACGCCTTACCAACGGCACGCCAGCCGAACAGTCTGAAGCCGCCGCAGCACTGGCGTCGCATCCTGCCGGGACCGGCCCGGATCAACTTCCGCTCCTGGTCGGCCTCGCAAAGACGAATGGTTGGCCGGACATGGCGCCGGATTTGGTTCGCATCATCCAGCACATCGGTGGTCCGGAGGCGCAGAAAGGATTAATGGATTTGGCCCGCGCCGATCATCCAATCGTCTGGTGGAGCGCCATCGCACGCCTCGAACTCTCCGCGTTCAAGTCCATCGACCCCTTGAGCGAAGAGATGCTACAACGGCTATGGATGGTCCAGGGCCGGGCAAATTCCGCACTGTCGTCCAATGCGCTGGTCGCGGCGCGGGCGAGGCTCGCCGGGATGCTCACGATGGAATTACGCGACCGGAGCTATTCCGTGTTTGAGCAGGTCTTCAAGCGCATCACCAAAAGCCTCGACCAGTCCATCGCCATGGCGGCGATCACAAAATTTTTACACGAAGGAAAAACAGCGGATTGGCAGCGCATCCAGCCTGCGGAGATCGTCCGGCAAATCAATCTCTGGTACGGCAAGGATTTTGGAGGCCTGGGCGATGGCGTAAAAAGAAGCACGGGCTATCCCAATTACGACGCCTGGCCGGGGGTCATCGAGGACGTTCTCGAGTTTTGCGACAAACAACAGCGCGAGGGGAAAATCGGGCCTGCAACGATCCCATAAAACTTCGCCCACTTACTGAATTCCTGCCTTCGCCCGAATAATCTGGCCCAGGTTTTTATTGAGTTTCTCCTGGTCACTGGCGACGTCGCTGATGCTGCCGAGATAATCACCCGCGCGATTGAGAAGGTCGGCGCGCTTTTCCTCCGGGCTGACGACTTTCATCAATTGATGATCGGTGAAGCCGATTCCGGGACCTGTGACATTGTTGTTGTCCTCGGCTTCGAGCCAATACTCGACCTGGCTTCCCTCCGCAAGGCCGGGCAACGTCTCGGCCAATTTCCATTCGTAACGTCGCTTTAGCCGCTGGGGCGCTTCGCCGCCCAGATCCATCTCAATGGACTTTTCGGCGCCGGCATCCGCCGCGTCGGTTTTATATTTGAGGCGGACTTTCGCGATCTGAAAATCGTCGGATGCCTCGAACCCGACCAGCATCGTCGCCTGTCGCGTCACCAGCTCCTCCTTCCGTTCGGGATACGTGATGCGGACGGCAGGCGGCTTGTCGGGCAGGACGTCCACCCGATAGACCGCGCTATCGCGGCTCTCCATGTTCTCCACATCCAGCATCTGTATTTGAAACCCGGTCAAACCCTTGGCGGGCACACTGAATTGTCCCCTCATTTCGCGTTTGTCCGCCGTTCCGAGGCGCAACACCACGTTCGATTCCACCCCGACCAGCTTGATTTCCGCCGACTGCACCTCCTTAGTCGCCGTGACTTTCAATCGCAGCAGGCTGCCCGCAAGCAACGAGAGATCGCCGAGCGAACGTTTGGCGGCGGGGATGCCCGTGTACGAGGGATATTCCTGCTCGCATTCGATGGTCGCCACAGTCGGCCGCGCGACTGTCCGGACATTGAACGTTTCGCTCACGCCATCTCCCAGATGGAATCGATACGTGAAATCGTCCTGAACATTTTCCAATGTGCGGGCGAAGTGGTTGCGGCTGTCGCGATTTTGCTCCAATGGAAATTCCTGGGTGCGCCGGCTGCGAAACTTCACCTCGACCTCGCCCTGGGCGGGAATGATCCCCTGCACAAACGCTGCCAGCCGGACAGTGTCGCCGCGGCCCACCACGCGATGGCCGTCGGGAACGAGGATGTGAGTCTTTCGCGGAACAGGAATCGTCGAAAGCAGCACCCGTTTCAGAAGCGCTCCGCAGGTTTCGTGTCCCGCCGCGAAACCGAATGCCGCCATGACCGGAATCATCACCGCCAGCATCGCGAATTTTTTCAGCCGATCGGTCGGCACGAGTTTGCGGAAATCGCCAGGCCGCGCGAGCGCCTCCGTCTCTTCCACGAGCGCGCCGACCAGGGATGAGGACGCGCCGGGCGCCACCGCGTTGGGGCGCGTGAGCTGGAGGGAGGCGATGAGCCGGCTGCGAAACTCCGGCCGCTTTCGCTCCACCATGAGCGCCAATTCATCGGTGTCGGGCTGTCGCAAAACGGGGGCAAGAATAAAGCGAAAGAGAATGTAGCTGAGCAGTCCGATCTGCAGCACCAGCGACACCAGGCGCACCCCCCACGGCAAATCGAGCCACCAGTCCAGGAACATGGCCAGGGCGAGCAATTCGACACAAACCACAACAGCCATCGCCAGGCCTGTCAGCACAGCGACGGAAACATGACGCATTCGCAGCGCCTCGATGCGCTCCTCCAACAGCACGCTCGGCTTCAGGCGGACCGTCACGCCGCGATCGATTTCCGGCGCTTCAGTCATGTCGGGATTGTCGCGGGTGACACCTGCGGACCGTAACGGGCGCGCGTTCGCCGCACAAGATGCTTCTCCGCGGTGAGTTCTGTCCGGTTTTTTAGTTCACCACAGAGACACGGAGGCACAGAGTTCGGAAGCGATGGGCTTGGAATGTTAGCGGCAATCACCGCACCATGTCGCCGCGGGAAGCCCAATCGGCGTCGTAGCGCAGGCGTCTTCGCTTGCGAGTTCTGGCGGCGTCCCGCCGCAAGAGGCGTCAGCCGGGGCAACGGCGCTGCAGCGGTTCGGTCCTGTTTTTCTCTGTGCCTCTGCGTCTCTGTGGTTATTTCTTTCCGATTTCTCATTCCGGATCGGGTCGCCGCATATTTCGCTCCCGCCGCACAAGGCGTTAGCCGGGCCAACGGGGGCTCCGCACCGGGACGGTGCGGGAACTCGCAGCCGAGGACGGCTGCGCTACACCGGTCTTCGGAGCGGGCGCGCGATGTAACGCGGCCGTCCCGGCTGCGAGTTGGGCGGCGTCCCGCCGCCAGCCGTTGGCCTGCCGCATCGTGCGACCCAATCGGGGGCTACAGATTGACGGCCAATGCAGAAGCTGGTGAATTTCCGATTTTGTATTATGTTGGCGCCTTCCGATGTCATCTCTGCACTGGATCCCTGTGCCATTGAAACACGCTGCCTACAATTTGAGCGCGATCCGCAGATGGGCCTGCGGAATGTTGCTCGCACTCGCTGCCAGTCCGGCGCCGGCCGTCCCGCCGTGGCAGCCGGCGGACGCCGAACTCGCGGTGGTGCCGGATGGAGACCGCTGGGTGCGACCCCGTCGATCGCGCGCTTTTCATTTGGATCATGGGACGTTGCGCGACACCCTTTCCCGGGCGCCCCGTGAATTCACTCCCGCCGCTGCCCTGCCGGTGGAGGTCTCACTCCCCATGCCGGACGGCACTCAGGCCCGGTTTCGCGTTTGCGAATCGCCCGTCATGGCGCCGGAACTCGCCGCAAAGTTTCCCGAGATAAAAACTTATCGCGGACAGGGAATCGATGACCCATCAGCGACGGTCCGTTTCGACACCACGCCGTCCGGGCTGCACGCGCAAATTCTTTCGCCCGGGGGAGCCGTCTATATCGATCCGGCGCGGCGCGGCGATGCGCGGTTGCATGTCTCCTACTACAAGCGCGATTTCAGCCGGGACATGACCGGTTTCAACTGCCTCACCGAGCCTGCCGGCCCGCTCGGATTCCAGCCGGCCGCCGGAACCGGCATGGTGCGATCGGGTGGGTCGCTGCGCACCTACCGACTGGCCGTGGCCGCCACCGGCGAATACACCCAGTTCCACGGCGGCACCATTGCCGCCGGACTGGCCGCGGTGGTGACAGCGATCAACCGCGTGGACGGTATTTATGAAACGGAACTCGCCATTCGCCTCGTTCTCGTCGCGAACAACAACCTGTTGATCTTTACGAATGCGGCCACCGATCCCTATTCCAATGCCAATCCCAATTCGCTCCTGTCGCAAAATCAATCCACGGTGGACGCCGTGATCGGAGATGCCAATTACGATGTGGCTCACGTGTTCAGCACCGGGGGCGGCGGTCTGTCGCGGCTGGCGGTGGTCTGCATCGAAACCTACAAGGCGCAAAGCGAAACAGGCCTTCCATCGCCTGTCGGCGATCCGTTCGTCGTGGACTTCGTGGCGCACGAAATCGGCCATGAGTTTGGAGCGAACCACACCTATAACGGAGTGGGCGGCAATTGCGGCGGCCAACTGAACGGTCCCACCGCTTACGAACCAGGCAGCGGTTCCACCATCATGGCTTACGCCGGCATTTGTGCCGCGGACGACCTCCAACCCCACACCGACGCCTATTTCCACTCCGCGAGCGTCGAAGAGATTCAATATTACACCACGGTCAATTTCGGCAAGGATTGCGCCGTCATCACCCCGACGGGCAATGCCGCGCCCAACGTGGATGCCGGGCCCGACGTCGCCATTCCAAAAGGAACGCCATTCACCCTGACTGCCACCGGCGACGATCCGAACGGTGACACGCTCACGTATTG
>JBEEGQ010000001.1:0-6730 GCA_041166945.1 Verrucomicrobiota bacterium | reverse complement strand
TTCGGCCGGTTAACCAGCCGGGAATCCTCCAACGACGCCGTTTCGCCTGATCCAGCAGCACAGCCCCCAGGATAACCAGTCCCAATACCACTTTTTGGTCATAACTCTCGACTCCCGTCAGGTTCATCCCGTTTCGTATCACCCCGATGATGAAGGCGCCGATGAGGGAGCCGAAAATGCGGCCTTCGCCGCCGCTAAGGCTCGTTCCCCCGACGACGACCGCCGCGATGATATCCAGTTCGTAACCGGTTCCATAAGTTGGCGCGCCGCTTTTCAATTGCGACGACAGCATCACTCCGCTCAATCCTGCCAGCGCGCCGCAAATTCCGTAGGCGGCCACGCGTACACTGCCGACGCTGACGCCCGAGAGGCGGGCGGCCTCCGCGTTGCCGCCCACGGCATAAATATACCGGCCAAATTTCGTGCGCGACATGAGGATATGAGCCGACGAAAAGATCGCGGCCATCAGGATCACGGCGTTCGGGATTGAAAAAAACATCGATCCCCTCCCCAGCCCGGTGAACGCGTCCGGCACTTCATAAACCGACTGGCCTTTCGCAAGCTTGAAGGCAAATCCGCTCGCCACGAGCATCATCGCCAGCGTGGCGATGAAGGGCGGCACCCGGAACGCCGTGATGGTAAGACCCGACAAAACACCGACCAACCCGGTGGCCAGCACTCCTGCCGCGCCGCAGGCGATCATCACCGCTCCAGATGCTTGCGGGCCGCCAAAATGGCGGATCAGCAGCGTGCAAACAACCGCGGAGAGCGCGATGAGACTGCCCACCGAGAGATCAATTCCACCCGCCACGATTACCATCGTCATCCCGGCGGCCACAATCGCCACGACGGAAATCTGGTTGGCCACGTTCAGCAGGTTGTCCGAATTCAGAAACGTCGGCCAACGAAAGCTCCGGGCAAAAACGATTTCCGGCCCGCCCAACGCCGGAAATTTTCCCGGCAGATCATCGAGGACAGTCCATGCGGCGCACTCCGCGGTGGTCGCGATAAAATCGAGCCGTCGATTTGCGTCCGCCAGTTTTTGCAACGCCTGCCGCGCGTCACGCGGTTCGCCCTGGACCTTCGCCACGACATTGACTCCGGACGCCGAGAGCCGCGATTCCAGCGCGGTGAGGAATGCCGAATCGTCGTCAGTTCCTTTCCCCACCAACAACACCGTAGCGCCCTTGCTCGCCTGGCGATCGAGTTGTCCGGCCAGACGCCGGGCGGCTGCGAGGCCGCGGGGCTGCTGTTCGGTGCGGGTGACCCACGAGAAGAAGATGCAGAGCAGGAGAAGGACGCCCGCCATGCCATAATGCTGAAGCCAGCCCGCAAATGGCCGACGACGCTGCGATGACTTCAAGGTCGCCACGGAATCACCGCGCCTCCGGCCACGAGGACTTCAACTGGTAGGGATGGTAAGCGATGATTTTCGCGTTCCCGCTGTCCATGCGAAAGGACCCGCGAGCATTCGGACGCTTGCCCAGGAGACAGGAGGACATCACCACCGCGCCGTCGTTGCCAAAAATCTCCACCGAACTGCGATCGATTAGAAAGCGCAGTTTCACCCGCCCGTTCACAGGCGCCAAGGGCATGGACCGTTCCAGCCCCGTCAATTTGTTGCCCGGGACGATCCAGGTAAATTTATTCCCTCGAACGTCGAAAGTTACCTCCCCATTGGCCGCCGGTTCAAATTCCACCTCGAGATCCAGTGGCAGCGCGAGCGACGTGTCATGAGCAAATCCGCCGCTCCCTTCCCGGGAATTGTCCGTTCTCGCTTCGTGGAGTCGAAGCTTCTCGATCTCTTTCACCGGCCACTTGAACAGGCGAAGCCCCTCGGGCGTCGTGCGCAATGTGAGCTCGCAGGGAAATGCCATCTGCTGGTTGAACGGCATCCCGGGATATTTTCCGCCCTGCATCCAGCCAATGATAATTCGCCGCCCATCACTCTCCGGGATGTCTGAAAATGTCTGGGCCGCATAAAAGTTTTTCCCAAAATCACTTTTGTGCTTTCCGGATTCCCGCGTGAACTTTGTGCCGTCGAACCGCCCGATCAGGTACTCAGCGTTGGCTCCAAATATCACCCAGCGCGTGTTCGTCCGATCGCCGTCCACCCGCAACTCAAACAAATCAGGGCATTCGAAGAACCCGTCGAGCTGGCTCAGGAAGGTCCATTGCTTCAGATCCGGCGACGCGAAAAATTGGATCGTTTCGGTTTTGGCGGGCTTGCCATCCGCGCCTTTTTTTTGCGGGTCGACCACCGGCACATAGAGGGCCATCACCCAGCGGCGGGTCGGTTCGTGCCAGAAAACTTTTGGGTCCCGATTGTCGCCCACCACATTTTTCAGGGCGGGATTGCCGCTCCATTTTGTGAAGCTGCGCCCGCGGTCGTTGCTGTAGGCGATGCATTGGGTGAAGGGCTGTCCTTTCGATTCCGGCGATGTGCCCCCGGCCGCGGTGTAGATGCATACCAGCGATTTCTCGTCGCCGCTCTGGAAGCCCGCGGTGTTGTTCCAGTCGATCACTGCCGAGCCGGAAAACATCGTGCCCAGCCTGTCGGGCCAAAGCGCGTGCTCCAACTGGCTCCAATGCACCAAGTCGGGGCTGACGGCGTGACCCCATGTCATGCTGCCCCAATTGACACTCCCCGGGTTATGCTGGAAAAAAAGGTGATACTCGCCCTTGTAAAAAACCAAACCGTTCGGGTCGTTGAGCCAGTTGCTGCGGGCCGTGAAATGAAATTGCGGCCTGTAAATTTCATCGTAAAGACGGCCCGTCGAAATTGCCGGCGCCCCTTCGATCTCCCCCTTCCTGGTGTCGCTGAGAACGATTTGGTCCACGTTCACGTGGCCCCATCCGCCGGTCGCGTTGTCGAATATTTCCAAGCGCGCCCGTTGCCGCATCAAATCCGACAAATCCCACGTGACCCAGTTCAGTGCTTCGTCGTCAGCGCCTGTCGTGCTGCGAACGATTTTTCCATCGACCCGCAACTGGACGCCCGCCTCCTCCGGACGATTCCCGCCGCCCACCAGAAAATTCAGGTAAGGCCGTTCCACCACGAAAACGGGGGAGACCAGCGAGCCCGTTGAGTTGTCGCCTTTGAGGAATGTGTTGACCAAACCCTTGCCGTCGAAGCCTGCAACCTTCTGTTGATTCGGCAGCGCGCCATGTGCCGGTCCAGGGCCGAATGCAGTCCCGCTCGCCTGCCAGGCGCCGTAATTGGTTCCCTCAAAATCCGCGAGCACGATATCGGGAGCGGCGGCCCGCGCGATCCCGGCCGCCGCGGCGAAAATCAGGCACGCCATCGCGCCACAGCGACGCAGGGACATCCACTTCGAGGCGGGGTTCAACTTCATTTTTTTTCGGGGCTTGGTCATTTGACCCTCTCCTTCTCGGCGTCAGCGCGCCGGTAAAGCGCGGTGGGAATCAGCACTTCAGACTTCACGTCTTCGCCCGCGAGGTATTTCACGATGTTCTGGACGGCCGTGCGGCCGATCCGGTCGGGAAACTGAATCGGGTCTGCGTAAATCTTCCCCTCGCGAATTGCCTGGCGGCCTTCCGGCATTCCATCGAAGCCGACGATTTTGATCTGGCCGAGTTTGCCGGCTTTTTCGAGCGCTGCGACAGCCCCGAGAGCCGAGGGATCGTTGATGGCAAAAACGCCGGCCAGGTCCGGGTGAGCCTGCGCGAGATCCTCCATCGCCTTCATCGATCGATCCTTCGCCGCGCCGCCGGGGAGGGTGACGATCAGTTCGACGGTCACGCCTTTCTCCTTCCTGAGCCGCGCGAGTTCCTCGTTAAAACCTTTCGTGCGGAGAATGGCCGACTCGACCTCGGGATGATCGAGAATCGCCACTTTGCCGCGCCCGCCGACCGCTTCCACGAGCGCCTGCGCCGCGAGACGGCCCCCTCCCAGGTTGTCCGTCGCAACGTGCGAGACAATTTTTACGCCCGGCGCCAGGCATGCAATGTCCGCCGTGAAAACCGGGATGCCCGCCTTGTTGGCCTCGGAGACCGCGGTCCCAACGGCCTTCGAATCGCACGGACTGAGCACGATGGCATCGACGCGACGCACGATGAAGTCGGCGACCTGGTTGCGCTGTTTCGCGGCGTCGAATTCACCCGAGGTGAGAATCACTTCCATTCCATTCCTGGCGGCTTCGGCCTTCATCGCTTCTCCCAGGTCGCGGAAAAATGGATTGGCCATCGTGAGCAGGGATATCCCGATGACGGCCTTTGGTTTTTTGTCGGCAGCGTGTGCAGGGGGCGTATAGGCCGGGTTGAGGGAGAGAAGCGTGAAGAGCGCGGCCGCAAAGAACTGCGCAAAACGCCGCCCTGGTGGGTGGAGGATCATGGCCCTGATTCTTAGAGGAGCCAATCTCCTGCGCAACATAATCCTCCGCAAAGGGACATTGACACCCGCGCCGCGGCTTTCTTACTTTTCGCGGGCAAACAGCGAGCGCACCGGCCCCGAAGTTGCATTTCGGGGTTTTTCTTTTCGCGCCGCGCGGCAATAGCTATGGCCAATACGATTCTCGTCGGCGCCCAATGGGGCGACGAAGGCAAAGGCAAAATCATCGACGTCCTCACCGGTCACGCGGACGTCGTGGTGCGCACCCAGGGCGGCAACAACGCCGGCCACACGGTTTTCCTGGGGCCAAAGAAATACGTTCTCCATCTGATCCCCTCCGGAATCCTCCGGCGCGGCAAGGTGTGCGTCATCGGCAATGGCGTCGTCGTCGATCCCATCGGCCTCGTTGCAGAGATTCGCGGCCTGGCAAAGCTCGGCATCAAGGTCAGTAAAAATCTGGTCATCAGCGAAACAGCGCACCTGGTCTTCCCGTATCATCGCGAGCTCGATGAGCAACGGGAGGCGCTCAAGGGCCGGAATAAAATCGGCACCACCAAGCGCGGGATCGGGCCCGCCTACGGCGACAAGGCCGCCCGCGTCGGATTGCGCGTCATCGACCTGGTGAACCCGGAACGGTTCGAGGAAAAATTGGCGCTGAAAATTCGCGAGAACAACGAGGTGCTGAAGGCCTTCGGAGCGCCGCCGCTCTCCTTCAAGGAGGTCCTTACCGCCTACGCGGCCGCCGGCCGGACGCTCAAACCGTACGTCGCCAACACGGTCATCTATCTGCACGACGCGATGCGCAAGGGGAAACACATCCTGTTCGAGGGCGCGCAGGGGACCTTTCTGGACATCGATCACGGCACGTATCCCTTCGTGACTTCGTCCAACACCACCGCGGGCGGCGCGTGCACGGGTTCGGGCGTGCCGCCGCATCGCATGGACACCGTCGTGGGAGTGATGAAAGCTTACACGACCCGGGTGGGAGAGGGCCCGTTGCCCACCGAGAGCAAGGAGATCTCGGATCTGCTCCATAACATGGGACGCGAATTCGGATCGACGACGGGACGCGCCCGCCGTTGCGGCTGGTTCGACGCGGTCGCCACCCGTCATGCCACGATGGTCAATGGCATCGACGAACTGGCCGTCACCAACGTGGACGGACTCGATTCGCTGGATCGTGTCCGCGTCTGCGTCGGATACCGCACCGGGCGCGACACATTTAATTACGTGCCGAACGACGCGGAACTGCTCGCGCGCTGTGAGCCCATCTACGTGGATTTTCCCGGCTGGAAACATGAAACCACCCGGGTTCGAAAGTGGAAAAACCTCCCGCCCCGCTGCCGCGCCTACCTGCAAGCCATCGCGAAATTCACGGGAGCCAAGCTCGCCATCGTGTCCGTCGGCCCCGCGCGCGAGCAGACACTCTTCCTCTAGGCCGATGCCGGCCCGGCTGTCACGCGCGACGGCGCCGCGGCGATCCCGGCGGCAGATTCAGGGTTGTATGTTGACCACCCGCAACCCGCCGCGGGGGCGGATCCATTTTCACGTCCGTTTCGCGGGTTAGGATCGAGCCCTCCACCCGGCTGCATGCGCCAGAAACTAATCCTCCTTTTATCCTTGGTGATGCTCACGATCGCCGCTCATTGGCGCGTGTTGCAAAACGATTTCGTCAATTACGACGACAACGATTATGTCACCGCCAATCCCATCGTGCAAAAGGGACTGACGGTGGAGGGAGCGAAGTGGGCTTTCGGAAATCTGCACGGGGCCAAGACTTACTGGCATCCGATCACGTGGCTTTCGCACATGACCGACTGCCAGTTATTCAAGCTCAACCCGACAGGGCATCACGCCATGAGCCTGGGCTTTCATGCGATCAATGTGCTGCTGCTTTTTCTGGTGCTCGAACGAATGACGGGCCTCCGTTGGCGCAGCCTGATCGTGGCGGCGCTCTGGGCTGTTCACCCGCTGCAGGTGGACACCGTCGCGTGGGTTACCGAGCGAAAAAATCTGCTCAGCGCGTTCTTTTGGCTCCTCACCATGGCGGCTTACCTGCGCTATGCAGCAAAACCCGGCGTCGGCCGTTACCTGCCGGTCCTGCTTTGCATGGCGGTCGGCCTGATGTGCAAGCCGGTCCTCGTCACCCTGCCCTGCGCGTTGCTGCTGCTGGATTTTTGGCCATTGCGCCGCTGGGTTCCGCGACATTCCGACCCTTCGACGGCGAACAGTCCCTACCCGGCGCGAACCACCCGACAGCTGCTCCTGGAGAAGGTTCCATTGTTGATGCTGTCGGCAGTGTCAGCGGTTCTCACGGTGCATATTCACAACGTCCTCGGAATGAACGAGGAGATTTACGGCCTCTCTGCAAAACTCAAA